>NZ_PPXB01000001.1:0-488753 GCF_002909415.1 Arthrobacter glacialis
CTGGTCCAGATAATCCCGTTCAGGACTGTCTGGGATGCCATCGACCACACCGTCAACATAACCCGAACCATCCCCCAGCAGCTCCCCGAAAAGCACTTCATCCGCACCAGTTTCACCCGCACTAGGGCCATCCGGCCCAGAGTCACCATTCACCCCACCACCGGTTGCCGCGTTCTCACCCGTGAAGGGCAGAATCCCACCCCCGCACACCACCCCGAACAACAGCTGCGCCCCGCCGGCGCCTTCGGGAACAAAACCCTCTGCCAGCCCCAGACCGGTGCTAGGACCGGGACTGGGACTGGGACTAGGACTGTAGCTGGGACTGGGACTGGGACTGGGGCTGGTGCCAGAGCCGGGACTGGAGCTAGGGCTGGTGCTGGGACTGGGCCCAGAGCCGGGACTGGTGCTAGGGCTGGGGTGTGGTTCGGGAGCGGCGGTGGTCTTCGGGGTGGGGTCCGGGTTCAAGTAGCGGCCCACCGGCTCATGAGGGTCCCGGTGGGCCCAGACGGGCTCCTGATCAAACAAGGTGACCCCGAAAGCTGACTTACTGCCAAAAGGGACCTCGCCGACGGCCCCGGCCCAGCCTGCGCTGGCGCCGCGACTGCTACCACCAGCGGTTTCAGCGGTTCCTGCAATACCAACAACGCCAGAAGAACCAGGGCCAGCAGTGCCAGCCTCGGCACCCGCTTGAGTGCCGCCCATGGTGGTGTTGAAGCTGCCACCACTGACGGTAGGACCGCCCGGGGTGTTGCTGGCGGTAGGGCCGTTGGGGGCCTCGCCACTGTGTCCAGTGCCAGTGCCAGTGCCGCTACCGTCACCAGTACCAGTACCAGTACCAGTACCAGTACCAGTACCAGTGTCAGTGCCGGATCTGGTGGGGTTCTCACCTAGGGGGTGTTGGTTCAGCAGCAGGGCGGCGGCCACGTCAATGCGTAGCTGGGTCAGCGTCCGGTACTCCCCGGAGTCGACCCCAGCGCCCTGTCCTGTGAGAGCTGCTGCGCGGCGTGCTTGGTGTTTGATGGCACGGGCTGTGCGGGTGCAGTTTACCCAGACCCCCTCCGCTGCCACAGCGGGCAGGTGCAGGGTCAGCCATGACATGCCGTCCTTGCCCGGTTCCAAGGTCATGGCCCGCTTCTCGTAGGCCTGCTTGGTGCGGGTCGTCAGAGTCCAGGGGTGGGTGGATTCCCGGGCGCGCCTGGCTTTCGCAGCGAATCCCGACGCCGTGGTCCCCGGCGCGAGAACCAACAACCGTGCCTCGAAGGCTGCCATGTCCCTTGCGGTGATACCCGGGGTTTCCGCCAAGGTCTGCCCCTCATCGATGATGATGCCCGCATGGCGGAAGGAAAGCTCTCCCGCCTCCAACGCCGCCATCGTCCCCGGATGGGCCAGCAGCTCCACGGCCTGGTGCGCCAGCACCGCGGCGGAACGTTCGGGAATACACAGGGTCAAAGCGATGTCCGCGCACGCACTAGAGGCAGCGACCCCGGACTGCCACCGATCCAACGCCACAGCCGTAGCCTCCACCTGCGCTGCCCCCAACACCTTCGCCACCAAGGCCGCCTTGCAAGCAGCCGTGGCATCCTCCAAACGCTTCACAACAGCCAACGCCGCCATCGCAGCATCGTACACACCCCGGGCAACACCCACTCTTGACAGTGGCTCCGGCCCCGACACCACCGAGGGAACAAACGCCGGCAACCCCACCAACACAGCATTGTCAGGGCCAAAGGATTCAATGGAAGGAAGAACAATCCCAGCCAGCAACCGGGCCACATCCTGCGTGGCCTCACCGCCCCGATCTCCGGGGACAATCACCGGAATACTCATACCCTCAGAATACGCCCACCGTTACCACAACGCAATAGCCTCACGAACAAATATTCTACCGATCTTGTTGTCCATGGTGCCCGGCGGCACGAATGGGTGACACTATTGCAGGATGGATGCACAGATCATTTGGACAATTGTTTGCGGCCTGGCCATTGCCGTGGGCGCCACGGGGGTCATTGTGCCAGTTCTCCCCGGAAGCTTGCTGATAGGCGTGAGCTTGCTGGTATGGGCGTTGGTGCTGGGCTCCCCGCTGGGCTGGATAGTTTTTAGCATTGCTGTGCTATTTGTTGCGGCGGGCATGGTTTCCAGCGCCGTGCTGACGGGGCGGGTCATGAAGCAGCGCGCCATTCCCGGGAGATCTGTGGTCATAGGCTTGGTGCTGGGAGTAGTGGGGTTCTTTGTGATCCCGGTGGTGGGTTTGCTGGTGGGATTCGCCGTAGGCTTGTTCCTGTCAGAATTTGCCCGCCAGAAGGAGTTTCGCCCAGCCGTAACTTCCTCTGTTGCTGCTCTCAAGGCCACGGGGCTGGGCATCTTGGTGGAGTTTGGCTTTGCCTCGTTGGCAGCCGGCACCTGGGCCGCCGGTGTGCTGATTCACTTCCTGAACCGCTAGTACTGAGCCGCTAGTACTGAAGCGCTAGCAAGTCGGCGGCTGGCCTCCTAAGGAACAGCCAGGCCCACTTTGATGTCAGCCATGCGGCCGCCGCAGCGTTCATTGCCTGAGACTCGCGTCCAATTTAAATCCGTCGACTTCGCGGCCAGAACATTTCCGGCCTGATCGAAGACCTTGAAACTCATGGCAGTGGGCGGCTGCGCTCCTACATTGAGCAGCCACGATCCGTCCTTTTGGTGGGCCAGCAATTGTGTGTTTCCCTTAGCGCTTTTGGCGAACGTGGGAGCCATGGGGACACATTCGTTGCCCGAACATGCCGTGACACTTGCGGCCCTGGAGGAATCGCTCAAGGTAAGTGTCAAGTGGTTGTCCCAATTGGGTGAGGAACAGGGGCGGCCATCGCGATCAAGCACTATGGCACCAATAATCAAGGCCATGCAAAAGGCAGCCACGAGTGGAACCAGAACAAGTTCCACGCGGCGTCGAGTATTTGAAACAACAGGCATGGGCTCATGGTATCCAAGGACCCTGACTGTTTCCCGCGAAAGTGCCCAGACAATCCCGGGCTTCGGTCAGGGCCTGAGCCAGGGCCCGCGATGGCGGATTGTGGCGAGGCTGTGGATCCTGGCGCGTTGAGTCTTTGGCCCATGCGGGGCGGGTGAGGCCACATGATCGGGCGTGGAATGTGAATTCCCCACTAGGATCTGAACATGTCTTCAGTTGCTCACACTGTCCCGGCCCCGGTGCAGCCGCCCTACCCCTACCAGGCCCAGGGCGTGCGCCTGCGTCCGGTCACCATGGCGGATGTGCTGGCAGTCAACGAGTACAGGTCCTTGGCGCAGGTGGCCCGCTACCTGCCGCACCCGCCGCAAACCGTGGCCGACACCGAACTGACATTGGCCGCAATGGTGACCCAAAAAGAGCTGCAAACCCCCGGCCAGTGGCTGGACTTGGCTGTGGAGCATGGACCCACCAATGAGGCAGTCGGGGAAGTTCTGCTGAAGTGGGACGCAGCAAATCCGCTCCGGGGCGAGATTGGTTTTGTTTTCAGCCCCGCGGTGCAAGGCCTTGGCATTGCCTTTGCTGCCTGCACAGCCGCACTGGAGATCGCCTTCGGCCACTTTGGCTGGCACCGGGTGGAAGGCATCTGCGATGACCGAAATGAAAAATCAGCCGCGTTGATGACTAGGTTGGGGATGCGTCAGGAGGCCACATTTGTGGAAGCCGATTGGTGCAAGGGCGAGTGGGTCACGCTGCGCCACTACGCCATCCTGAACCGAGAATGGCCGGTGCAGTAGATGGCGGATTTCCAGGAGACGTTCGACGGCGACAGCCGGCTTACGCTGGCTGTGCCCATGCGCTGGGGAGACATGGACGCCTATGGGCACATCAACAACGTGGAAGTTCTGCGAATCCTGGAGGAAGCGCGGGTGCATGCCTTTGGCCCACCCGCCGGCACGGGCCTTCCCGGCGTTGCCGTTGCCCGTCCCGTGTTTGCGGATCTGCCGAGGAACACCCAGGCTTTGGTGGTGGAACATAGGGTCAAGTACCTGACGCCGCTGAACTATCGCAACATTCCTGCCGTGGTGGATGTGTGGATCAGCTCCATCAAGGGCGCCAGTTTCACTGTGGCCTATGCGATTTTCGATCCCATCACGCAAGCCAAGTGTGTTGTTGCTGAAACCGTCCTGGCTTTTCTTGACGAATCCAATGGCAGGCTGGTGCGGATTTCCGCGGCGAAGAAGGCCCAGCTGCAGCCACTTCTGGGGCCCAAGAATTTTCGCTCCTAGGACTTGTGCAAGGATTATTTGGAAACCGCGTCAGAATCGCTTCGCTTTGCACTCCTTTAAAGTAGGCGTGAAATCTACAGGGAGCGATTGCATGGAGCCGAAGAATAATATGGAGCAACAGACGCTTCGCGCAAGTGTTGTGTTGCAGCACGCAGACATGCCGCGCAGAGGGCTGACGCTGCTGCACACAACACGGTGCACCGCGGCCGGCCCGGGACGATTGGTCACCTTCACCAGCTACGTCATCAACGAAGGTACGGAGCCGCTTGCGCGCGTGCGCTTGGTGCCCATGTCCCTGAGTAACGCTGACATGACACAACTGCGCTACATAAAGCTGCTCTCCCTCGATGAACTGACGGTGGGCGCCCTGGCCGCCAACAGCTACGTGAAGTGGGAAAGCCACTACAAGGTGACCCACCGGGATGTTGCCAGCGGAGGCCCGCTCATCAGCGCCATGGCCGCCACTGCAGTTGCCCAAGACGGCACGGAACTGCGTGATGAGGCTGATGTGGTGCTCGAGATGGCAGCGGAGGGGGACGGTGCCTGAATACCAGGTGCCCGCGGCAGACTTAACGTCCCTCAGGAAGCCTGCGTGACAAGTATTCCGTCGGGATCGGCGTAAACCATGTCGCCCGGCGTGATGGTCACTCGGCCCAGGTGCACGGGGACATCTTGGCGTCCAACGCCGTCCTTGGCGCTCTTGGCAGGGTTCGTCCCTAACGCTTTCACTCCCAAGGGGAGGGTCCGGATCGCTTCGCTGTCACGGATGGCACCGTAAATGATCACCCCGGACCAGCCATGGTCCACAGCTGACTGGGCAATCATGTCCCCCATGAGGGCATTCTCCAAGGAGCCGCCGCCGTCGACCACCAGGACGGCGCCCCGACCGGGGGTTGCCAACAGGGTCTTTATGAGTGCGTTGTCCGCAGAGCACCGGATGGTTCGTGCCGGGCCGCTAAAAGTGGTGACAGCACCAAAATCCCGAAATTGCACTGACACGGAGGCCAACTCCGGCCCTCGTTCGTCATAGAGATCTGCTGTGGAGATAGTCATGGGGCTCCCAACGTCGATGTTAGTATTCGCTCAGCATAAAGCGCCGAACACTCCCAAAGCGAGAGCCTGCCGATGTTGCGTCACACAGGAGCGCCCATAAGACTGGTCATGAACGTGCCGCCACACCGGCGCACAGCGCAGCTGCACGAACCAACTTTTGAGGACTAAGGGGCACATATGTCGGAGCGGACCGGTCAAACTGTGGGGGACACGCGGGCCTTGTCTGGGCAGTTGCTCCAAGACATCACGGGCGCCATGCGCGCCCCGGAGCAGACCCGAACCAGGGCACTTGACCGCCACGCCAACGCCCACGACGCCTCCCATTTCCTCTTGATTCCCCAAGCCGTTGCGGTCCCGGAAAACGCCGCCGAAGTGGCGAAGCTGATGGTGGTCAGTGCCGCTCGTGGGCTGCCGCTGACGCTGCGTTCCGGTGGCACCAGCCTCAGTGGCCAGGCCGTCAGCGGCGGTCTGCTGGTGGATGTGCGCAAGAACTTCCGCGCCATTGACGTGCTCGACGGCGGTGCCCGCGTCAGGGTGCAACCTGGCGTGACCGTGCGTGATCTCAATGCCCGGCTGTTGCGGTACGGACGCAAGTTTGGGCCGGACCCGGCCAGCGAGGCTGCCTGCACCATCGGCGGGGTTGTCGCCAATAACTCCTCGGGCATGGCCTGCGGGACCACCGACAACGCTTACAGAACACTGGAGTCGCTGACTCTTGTACTGCCCAGCGGCACCGTCATTGACACGGCAGCCCCGGATGCCTCGGCCCGGCTGCGCTCGCTGGAGCCTGAACTGTTTGCCGGTCTTGGCGAGCTTGCTGAGAGGGTCCGCAACAACCCGGCTTCCCGAGCCGCCATTGAACGCCAATTCGCCATGAAGAACACCATGGGCTACGGACTGAACTCCTTGCTTGATTTTGAGGATCCCGTGGACATTTTGGCGCACCTTCTGGTGGGCAGCGAAGGCACTTTGGGATTCGTGGCCGAGGCAGTCTTTAGGACAGTGCCCCGGCTGGCCCATGCCACTTCGGGTCTGCTGGTTTTCAAAGACCTCCAAGCCGCCAATACGGCATTGCCTGCGTTGGTGGACAGTGGCGCCGCCACCGTGGAACTCATGGACGCACTTGCACTGCGGGTGGGCCAGGGGCTCAGTCAGGTGCCCGGCGTCGTACGCGATTTGAAGGTGCACAACCACGCGGCGCTATTGGTGGAATACCAAAGCGGCAATGCGGCCGAGCTGGCTGACCTTAACGCTGCTGCGGTAGCCCTGGCGGGCACGCTGGGGCTGCAGAGCCCCGCTGAGTTCAGTTCCGACTCGACTGTCCGGGCCGAACTCTGGCATCTGCGCAAGGGCCTGTACACCTCCGTGGCGGGGGCCCGGCCGCCGGGCACTACGGCACTGCTGGAGGATGTGGTGGTCCCCGTTCCCGCACTGGCCCGCACCTGCCTGGAACTGAACACCTTGTTTACCAAATACAGGTATGAGAATTCGGTCATCTTTGGGCACGCCAAGGACGGCAACATTCACTTCATGCTGACGGATAGGTTCGCCAGCCAGGATGAGCTTGACCGCTACGAGGCGTTCACCGAAGACATGGTGGATGTGGTGCTGGCTGAGGGCGGCTCGCTCAAGGCAGAACACGGCACGGGCCGGGTCATGGCCCCGTTTGTGCGCCGGCAGTATGGGGATGAACTGTATGAGGTGATGCGCCGGATCAAGGCACTTTGTGACCCTGCGGGGATGCTCAATCCTGGCGTCATCCTCGACGACGACGTGAAAGCACACTTGCGCCACATAAAAATGGCGCCGCCGGAGGTGGATCCCGAGGTGGATCGCTGCGTTTCCTGCGGCTACTGCGAACCCGTATGTCCCAGCAAGAACCTCACCTTGACCCCGCGCCAGCGCATTGTCACGCTACGCGACATGGCCGCGGCCCGGCGCGACGGGGACGTGGCGCTCGCCGACGCCCTGGCCGCGGACTACGACTACGCCGGCGTGGATACCTGCGCGGTGGATGGCATGTGCCAAACAGCCTGCCCCGTGGACATCAACACCGGCACACTGGTCAAGCATTTGCGGACGGAGGCTGCCGGTACCGTGGAAAACGCGGTCTGGGGCGCCGCCGCCAAGCATTGGGGCTCCGTCACCCAGGGAGCCGGGCTGGCACTGGGCGTGGCCGCGAAGGTGCCAGCCGCCGTCGTGCTCCCCGTGAACAAGTTGGGGCGCAAGGTGCTGGGTGAGGACACGCTGCCGCTGTATTCGGCCGAACTGCCCGCCGGAGGGAAGGCGCGACGCCGGCCCGCGCCAGCAGGGGGAGCGGCGGCCGTGTATTTCCCCGCCTGCGTCAACGTCATGTTTGGGCCTGCTGAGGCGGGAACGGCCGGTGTGCAAGCAAGTTTTGAGCAGCTGTGTGCCGCCGCCGGAGTTGAGCTGCTGGTTCCCGAGGGAATTGACAGTGCGTGCTGCGGTACGCCGTGGTCGTCCAAGGGCATGGCCGCGGGTCTGACGGGCATGCACCAGCGGACGTTGAAGCTGCTGCGTGCGGCCACACGGGACGGGGAATTGGAGATCATTTGTGATGCTTCCAGTTGTACCGAGGGGCTGCTGCACACCCTTGAAAGCGAGGTGTTGGCTCCCGGGCAGAAGCCGCTGCGGGTGGTTGATGCTGTGGCGTTTACCGCCGAACGGCTGCTGCCGCTGTTGGGTGAGGGGTCGGCCCGGCTGGACTCATTGGCCCTGCACCCCACGTGTTCCTCCGTACGGTTGGGCTTGAATGCGGCGCTAACGCAGGTGGCGGGGGCTGTGGCTGAGTCGGTCCAGGTCCCGGATGGCTGGGGCTGTTGCGGTTTTGCCGGGGATCGCGGAATGCTGCATCCGGAGCTGACGGCGTCCGCCACGGCGGCGCAGGCCGCCGATGTTGTGGCGATGGACGCAACCGCGCATGCCTCTTGCAATAGGACGTGCGAGCTGGGGATGAGCCGTGCCACGGGCGAGAACTACCGCCACGTGGTGGAGATCTTGGCAGACGCCGTGGCTGTGCACGCGGGGCGGAAATAGGGCGATCGGGCGTCATTTGCCACGTTTTCAAGTAATAGGCGGGTAAGTTCGCCCACGTTCCGGCCTAAATGAAAGCTTTTGTGGCTAAAGTAGGGTTCAAGATTGGCGCCGGCGCGCAATGTGCCGGTGCTGTGGAGACTAAACATAAGGATGAAAAATGGCTGGAATCATCATTGTCGGCGTAGACGGCAACTCAACGTCCATGAAGGCTGCCCGCGTAGCCGCTGAACTGGCCAAGGCCACCGGCCGCACCCTGCGCGTTGTTACCGCATTCGGCGAAGACAAGACCGAAAAGGTAGCCATTGGCAACGACGAGTGGTTCCTGTCCACCGCCGATGAGGCCGAGCGTGTTGCTCAGCGTGTTGCTGAAGAACTGAAGATCTCCGGCGTCAAGACTGAGTACTCCTCGGCCCTGGGCAAGCCGGCAGATGTTCTGCTCGAAGAGGCCACCAAGCTCAACGCCGAACTGATTGTTGTGGGTAACGTCCGCATGCAGGGCCTGGCCCGCGTTCTTGGCTCCGTAGCCAACGCCGTGTCACACAACGCCCCGTGCGACGTCTACATCGTCAAGACCGACGGCTAAAACTCTTCTTTTCAAAACCCCCGCAGCGTTCACCGCTGCGGGGGTTTTGTGCTTTCTGTGCACCGGACGAACAGGATGTTCCGGTACCGCCGGCTCATGTGTCAGCGATATTTGCGGTGCTGGTTCTCGTGGGTGGACGGACCGGGGTCCGCGCTGGCAATCCACGGGCCAGTGCCTTCCGAGGGGTCAAGGACGCCCTCTTCCAGCCAGGTGAACTGCCCGGCAAGCAGTTCCTCGCTCAGGGACTTGTCCGAGTCGTCCGTGTTGTGCCAAAGCTCGCTGAACAACGCCTCCACACGCAGCCGCGACTGCCAAGCGAAGGCGTCGGCCAGTGTTGCTGCCGAGCGGCCCTGATGGGGGTCCTTGAGCCGGAGCATCTCCGCACGTGAACAGCAGGCTGAAATGGCGAAAAGCTCCGCCCCAATATCAACTATCCGCCCCAGGAACGCCTGCTTGTACTCAAGTTTTCCCTGCCAGCGGCCCATGGCATAAAAGGTTTGCCGTGCCAGCTTCCGGGACTCCCTCTCCACAAAGCGCACATGCTTGGCGAGTAGGCCAAAGTCGTTGTAGGAGCGCGGATCCATCCCCTTGCCCACCACCAGCTGCGGCAGCCACTTGGCATAGAAACCGCTGGCACCCATGGCCGCCTTCCCTTTTTCCGCCAGCGTTGCCGTGGTGGACGCCAAATCGCCGGCCGCAGCCAGATGCGCATCAACCGCCTCTCGGGCGATGAGCAGGTGCATGATCTCCGTGGAGCCCTCAAAGATCCTGTTGATCCGCAGATCCCGCAACAATTGTTCGGCAGGCACCGCGCGTTCGCCGCGGGCCGCAAGGGACGCCGCCGTCTCATAACCGCGCCCGCCGCGAATCTGGACCAGTTCATCGGCGCACTTGTAGGAAAACTCGGAGGACCAGAGCTTCGCCAAGGCGGCTTCGATGCGCACGTCCTTCATGCCGGCGTCGGCCAATGCCGCCGACAGTTCAAAGACGGCCTCCAGGGCGAAGGCAGTGGCGGCCATGAAAGCCAGCTTCTTGCCAACGGCCTCGTGCTGCCCCACGGGCATTCCCCACTGAATGCGGGCACCGGACCATTCCCTGGCGATCTTCAGGGACCACTTCGCCGCGCCGGCCGCCATCGCCGGAATGGACAGGCGCCCCGTGTTCAAAGTTGTCAGGGCGATCTTCAGGCCCTGGCCCTCACGGCCCAAACGATTCTCGGCCGGGACCCGCACCTGGTGGAAGCGGGTCACACCATTTTCAATGCCGCGCAAACCCATGAACGCATTGCGGTTTTCAACAGTGATGCCGGGGGAGTTGGCCTCAACCACAAAGGCCGTGATGCCGCCGGTCTTACGCCCTGCCGCGTCAAGCCCGCGAGAGGGGACCAGCGCCATGACCACCACAAGCTCGGCAATGACACCGTTGGTGGTCCAGAGTTTCACGCCGTCCAGCAGGTACTCGCTGCCGTCCTCCGACGGAACGGCAAGAGCGCCCATGCGGGCCGGATCGGAACCCACATCCGGCTCAGTGAGCAGAAACGCCGTGACAGCCCCGGCGGCACAGCGGGGCAGGTACTTTTGTTTTTGCTCAGCTGTGCCAAATACTTTCACGGGCTCCGGCACGCCGATGGATTGATGGGCGGATACGAGGGCGCCAAACGCCGGGTGGACGCTGCCCAAGATGGCCAGCGCCCTGCCGTAGTACGTCAGGTTCAGACCAAGCCCGCCATACTCAATCGGGATTTTCATGCCGAATACACCTAGTTCTGCCAAGCCGGCCAGGTACTCGTCGGGAATTTTTGCCTCCCGTTCAATCCGCGCACCGTCGATGGTCTTGGCGTAGGCCGTTACCTTTTCCAAGAATGCCTCCCCGCGCTCGGTATCCTCGGCCGAGGGGAGCGGGTGGGGATGGATGAGATCAACGTTAAAGGCGCCAAGATACAGGCCCTTGGCAAAACTGGGGCGTTCCCACGCAGTTTCCCGGGCCGCTTCCGCAGCGTTTCTGGCATCCTCGGCGGTGACACGCACTCCGCCAGCATCAACATCAGCGCTCATGGCTTCCTCATTTCCGCCAGCGGCGTGAACACTGCAGGCTTGTGGATCCGGTACATCGCATCGATTGATGCGAGCCTACTCCCCGGTACACTCGGCGGCTAGAGGTCAGCGGAGGTGCAAAAAAGCCCCGGCGTGGGCCGGGGCTTTTTTGAATCGGTCAAATACTAGTTGCGCACGTCGGTGATGCCGCGGGCGGCGAGGTATCCGGCGTCGGACGTCTTGGAAGAACGGACCAAGGCAGGCTTCTGCCCGGCCGCAGCCAGTTCCAGCCAGCCTTTGAACAGCTCTCCGGAGGGATCGGCCACCGAGCGGCCAACACCCGTTGCTTCGTTGCCCGGATCAAAGGACAGGGCCGTGCTGCGTTGGCGCACCGGAGTGGGATTGGCCTTCTCGGCGGCGATCAGTTCGGCCAGGCGCAGCCCGGCTGGCTTGGGGCGGCGGTCCGAATCCAGCAGACCCAGGGTGTATTCCAGTTCCGGGAAGTCCGCCAGCTTGCGGCTGACATCGTGCGAGCACCACCAGGTGACGCCCCAGAGATTCGGCGTGTCCAGCACGGGACGCAGGCTCTGCTCGAGGAAGTCGGCCGCGCCGCCGAACGGAACGGCAGGGTACGGGGCGCCAATTTCCTGCAGCCAGATGGGCCGGGCGGGGTCGTTGGAGTAAGCATCCGCCAGCTGGATCAGGTAGTCGGCAAACAGTGTCCGGGCCGGGTGGCCCTGCGGGAAGAGGTGCGCCACGGCCACGAAGACCCAGGAGTGCACCGTGGTGGCATCGCCCAGGGTTGCTGCGTGCGCCGGCGTGACGGGGCAGCTGTCCACAAACCAGGCGTTGTCATCAAAACTGTGCTGGTGCATGCCCGTGGGCCAGGCCTTGCGGGCCGCAGCAAGCAGGGTGTTGAACCATTCCCGCATTTCATCCGGGGAGGTGACCTGCTGGTCCGGGTGCCGTTCCACCGCGAACTGGTTGGTCTCATTGCCCACAGTCATGCCCAGCACGTTGGGACGGGAAGTGACCTCGGCGGCCAGGGCTGTGATGAGCGCAGCCTCCGCCTCAACCACTTCCGGGTCCGTGTAAATGTTGCGGCGGTGCCAGCTGGTCACCCAGGCCGGCAGGAAGTCAAAGCTGGAGAGGTGCCCCTGCAAACCGTCCACCGAGACGTCAAGGCCGAACTCGCCGGCGGCGTCTACCACCCGGCCCACATCGGCAATGCCGGCGGGCCGGATCAGGGCGCGGTTGGGCTGGAGCAGTGGCCACAGCGGGAAGATGCGCACGTGGTCCAGACCCAGGGCGGCAATCGACTCAAAGTCAGCCCGCACCGCGTCCACGTCAAAGTCCTGCCAGGAGTGGAACCAGCCCTCACTGGGTGTGTAGTTCACGCCCCATCGCAAGGGATTCGGGCGGCCCGCAGCGGGGGAGGGGAGGTTCATTTATTGCCTTTCCGCAAACGCAGAGTCAGGATTTGGAAGGGACGCAAGGCCAGGTGAATCGTGGATGTGCCGTCGTCCGCCGCGGAAACCGTGAGTGAACCGGCGTCGTACGGCCGTTCAAGGAGGTTGTTTTCCGCCACGGCAGCCACGGGGAAGGATGCGCTCAGCGTCACCGACGCCCGGGCGCCAAGCGGCTCGTACAGGCGCACAATCACATCGCCACTGCGGTCATCTGCCAGCTTCACGGCCTCAATCAGGGCTGCCTGCGAGTCCGTGCTGACGAGGGGCTCGACGGCGGCGCCATCGGCTGGAACACCGCGCCACGGCAGGTTCAGCGCATAGCCGGCAGCCACAGCGTCCTGTACCTCGGCGCCCACCACGAGCCCGTAACTAAAGGAATGCTGGCCCTGGTCAGTCTCCGGATCGGGGAAACGCGGCCCACGCAGCAATGAAAGCCGCACCGTGGTGAAACTGGACCCGTTGCGCCCGGGGTGGCGGGAAACGTCGTGCCCGTAGGTGGAATCGTTGATGACGGCCGCGCCAAAACCGGGCTCGCCCACATGGACCCAGCGGTGTGCGCACACCTCAAAACGGGCGTTGTCCCACGAGGTGTTCTCATGCGTGGCGCGCTGAATGTGCCCGTACTGCGTCTCGAAGCGGGCGTGGTCGGCGTGCACGTCGAGCGGGAAGGCTGCCTTCAGCAGTGTCTCCTGCTCGTGCCAATCGACGTCGGTGTAGACCGTGATGACCTTGGAATCCGGTGAGATGCGCACACGCTGGCTGATGTGCGACTTCCGAAAACTGCGCTTGATGGTGATCTCGGGCTGGTTGCCCAGCATCGTGACCTCCATCGAATCCAGTTCTCGAATGTCCGTGACGGTGTTTTTGTAAAACTCGTCAATGTCCCAGGCGTCCCACATGTTGGGGAAATCCGTGTGCAGCTGCAACAGGTTGGCGCCCTGCCCGGCCGGCACCAATTCGCGGTTTGCGGCCACGTCCAGGATCGAGCTGATGACGCCGTCCGCGCCGAAGCGGACGGTGATGAGCCCGTTGTGTACGACGACGTCACTCCCGTCGCGCTCCACCGCCACCTTCGTTGTGGGTGGCCCCGCGACACCCGCGCTGAGTGGGGCAACGCCGCCGCGCGGGTAGGGGGAAGCGTTGAAGAGCGTGGTGTTCGCGAAATCCCGCTCCGAGGTCTCGACACGGGGCCACGGCCGCGAGGGGTCCCCGGCCGAGCTTGCGAGGGTGGGGAGCGGCTGGGGATCGACAAACGGCGCCAGCGCAAGCAGCGCCGGGCTGATGATCTCTTCGAGATCGCTGGCAATCCGGGCATAGCTTTCGGCAGCTTCGCGGTGCACCCAGGCGATGGAGGAGCCGGGCAGTATGTCGTGGAACTGGTTCAGCAGCACCAGCTTCCAGATCCGGTCGAGCTCCTCGTACGGATAGTCGATGAGTCCGCGCACGGCCGCCGTTGCGCTCCATAGCTCGGTCTCACGCAGCAGGTGTTCGCTGCGGCGGTTCCCCTGTTTCGTCAAGGCCTGGGAGGTGTAGGTGCCGCGGTGCAGCTCAAGGTACAGCTCGCCCTTCCATACCGGCGCGTTGGGGTATTCGGCCTGCGCGGCGATGAAAAACTCGGCCGGCGAAGCGATGGTGACCCGGGGTGAGCCTTCCAGGTTTTTGGTGCGCCTCGCCCGAGCCAGCATTTCACGCGTGGGCCCGCCTCCGCCGTCGCCCCAGCCAAACGGGACCAGGGAGTTCTTCGCGGCGCCCTTGTCTCGGAAGTTGTTCACAGCGTGCGCCAGTTCAGCGCCGGACAGCTGGGAGTTGTACGTGTCGACGGGCGGGAAATGTGTGAACACGCGGGTGCCGTCGATGCCCTCCCAGTTAAAGGTGTGGTGTGGGAACTTGTTGACGGTGTTCCAGGAAATCTTTTGTGTCAGGAACCACTGGGCGCCTGCCTGCTTCACAATCTGTGGCAGCGCTGCAGAGTAGCCAAAGGAGTCCGGCAGCCACACCTCCTGGCACTCGATGCCGAAGTTCTCTTGGAAGAAGCGCTGGCCGTAGCTGAACTGGCGGGCCATGGCCTCCGAACCCACCATGTTGGTGTCCGATTCCACCCACATGCCGCCCACCGGGATGAAGCGTCCCTGTGCCACGGCGTCTTTGACCTTGGCGAACACCTCCGGCCGGTGCTCCTTGAGCCATTCGTACTGCTGGGCGGAGGACATGGCGAATTGCAGCTCGGGATACTCGGAGAGCAGGTTCACCACATTGGAGGCCGTGCGGGCCACTTTGCGCACCGTCTCACGCACAGGCCACAGCCACGCCGAGTCAATGTGTGCGTGCCCAATGGCCGTGATCTGGTGGGCGCTGGCATTGGCCGGTTGGGCCAAGACCTCGGCCAGCTGGGCGCGGGCCGCGGCAGCTGTGCCGGGTATGTCTGAGAGGGAAACGGCGTCGAGCGCGCGTTCCAGCGCATACAAGATGTCCCAGCGGCGCGGGTTGCCCAGATCCAGCTCGGTGGCCAGCTGGTCCAGCACCTCGAGGTCTTGTGCCAGCTCCCACACTTCGGTGTTGAAAATGTTGATGTCCGCCCGGGCCATGGTGTAGCGCGGGGCGCTCCCGGCGGTGAATTTTTCCCCCAGCGCAGTGGGGATGAAGGGGTTGTCGGTGAAGACGAAGGGGTTCGCGGCGGCCTCAACGAAGAGGTCAATGGGTTCCCCGCCCTGCGCCGCCGATGACACCGGGAGCCAGGTGTTCAGCGGGTTCAGCGCCTTGATGGTGGTGCCGTCCGGGCGGTAGGCCAAACCTTCGGCCTGAAATCCTGGCCAGGACTGGCTGAAGCCCAGGTCCACCACAAGCTCCACCTGGTGGCCGCGCGCCTGCGGGGGCACCGTGCCGGTGACATGGATCCAGCTGGTGCCCCACGCCGGACCCCACTGCTGGCCCACTGCGAAAGGCTGGTAGTCCACTTCGCCGGAAACGCCGGAGTGGGGCAGGGCAAGTGCGGGATCGACTGGTTCGCCCTGGCCACCTTCCACATGCCACGCCGTCAGCTCCAAGGGGGCGACCGGGGTATGGATGGCCGGGAGGATGCGTTCGGTGAGGACTCGCTTGAGCCGGTTTTGGATCAGGCCGTGTTTGTCATGCATGTGCGGATACCTTCCAATAACGGGCAGCAGAGCGGCTGAAATGACAGTCTAGTGTGGCGAGTCTCTCCGGGCGCACATAAGCTGTTGTGTTCCATCAGCTAAGGAGAAAACATGGGCAATGAAGGCCCCGCGTCGAAAGAAATAGTGGCGGCATGGGACGGGCGGGAGTTCCTCAAGGGGCCCTTGCTCGAGTGTGCCGAGCTGATAGAAACCATCACCGGCGACCCTGAACTTGCCAGCATCTTCCACGAGGGCATGCGCAACACACTTGAGACCACTCTCAGCCGGGAAGCCGACGGCACCACCTTTGTCATCACCGGCGACATCCCCGCCATGTGGCTGCGCGACTCCAGCGCCCAAATGCTGCCGTTTCTGAGGTTTTTGGACTCCTCGGACGGCCCGGCGCTCTACGAGCTTCTAGCGGGCCTGAGCAAGCGCCAATTTCAGTATGTGGCCCAGGATTCCTACGCCAACGCCTTCAATCAGGAAGCCAACGGCGCCTCCTACGACCCGGAAGACTGCTGCGATGATCCGTGGGTCTGGGAACGCAAATATGAAGTGGACTCCTTGGCGTTCCCCCTCTGGCTGGCCCACACCGTGTGGCGGCGCACCACACGCACCGACGTCTTTGACGAAGCGGTCCACGGTGTCCTGCGCACCATTGTGAATCAGCTGCGGCTCGAACAAGACCATGAGAAGAACTCGCCGTACAGCTTTGTGCGCAACACTGATTTGCCCAGCGAAACGTTGCAGCGGGGTGGAAAGGGCCCAGCGCTGGGCATCACCGGCATGACCTGGGCCGGATTCCGTCCCAGCGACGACGCCTGCGTTTACAGCTTCAACGTGCCCGGCAACCTGTTCGCCGCCCAGGCGCTGCGGCAGCTGGCGGAGATTGCCGCCGAAATTTACGACGACGGCCAGCTCGCCTCAGACGCCGCCTCGCTGGCGGCGGAGATTGCCGCCGGAGTGGCGGAATTTGGCGTGATTCACCACCCCCTGCACGGGGACATGTACGCCTACGAGGTGGACGGGCTGGGCAACACCTTGTTGATGGATGACGCCAACATGCCAAGCCTGCTCTCACTGCCCCTGACCGGCGGCATTGACCAGGACGACCCGCTGTACCTGGCCACCCGGGCGTTTATTTTGAGCGGGGAAAACCCTTATTGCTACCGGGGCTCGCACGCAGCCGGAATCGGCAGCCCCCACACGCCGTCGGGCTACATCTGGCCCATCGGAATGGCCGTGCAGGGGCTCACCACCCCGGAGAAAACCGAGAAGTTGCGGCTGCTGCAGCTGCTGCGTGACACAACAGGCGGCACGGGCGCCATGCACGAGGGATTCGATGTGGACAATCCCGCACGGTTCACCCGGCCCTGGTTCTCGTGGGCCAACTCCATGTTTGCCGAATTGCTGCTGGACTATTGTGACCTTGGCAATTGAAACCAACGCGTCCGCAGCGATGGCTTTGTGCATTGCGGGACGCACATTCTCTAGAGTGGGTTCATGACGTCATTAGAGCAGTCGACCACCACTGCGTCCCACGGACTTGCCAGCGAACAATTTGCCCCCGTCCGGGAGCTTTTTGATTCCATGCTCAGTGCCGATCCCGGCTACAGTGCGCAGCTGTCCGTCTACCTCAATGGGAGCCAGGTGGTTGGCCTGGTGGGCGGCCCCGACTCCGCGGCTGATTCGATCACTGGCGTCTTTTCCTGTTCCAAGGGCGTTGCCGCGCTCGCCTTCAGCCTGCTGGTTCAAGACGGCCTGATCAATCTGGACGCCACGGTGGCCACATACTGGCCCGAGTTCGCCCGCAACGGCAAGGCGACCATCACAGTGCGCCAGCTTTTGTCACACCAAGCGGGACTGGTGGGTGTGCAGGGCGGCTTCGCCATGGAGGAGTACAACGATTTGCCGGCCGTGGCGGACCGGCTGGCCGCGCTGGCGCCCATGTGGCGCCCCGGCAGCGGCATCTTTGGCTACCACGCGCTCACCATGGGCGTTTTCCTGGAGGAACTGTGCCGCCGCGTCACCGGCGAACGCCTGCAGGATGTGTACAACCGCCGTATCCGTGAGCCCTATGCGGCCAGCATGTTCCTTGGCGTGCCGGAGTCCGAAGAGTCGCGGTTCCGTCCCGTGCTGTTCACGCAGGAACCAGGCCCGGCATTCTTTGACCCGCATTCCATGGCAGGGGTGTCCGGCAACGTTCAAGCCGGCAACTTGCTGGGCATGCCCAATCTCCGCAGTATTCGCGCCGAAGGCAGCACCAGTGGTGCCGGCGTGGGCTCCGCCGACGGGCTGGCCCGTGTGTATGCCGGCGCCATCACAGGGATCGACGGCCTGCCCGCGTACCTCACACCGGAGACTGTTGCCCTCATGAGCCAGGAACAGGTGTGGGGCCTGGACAGGGTCTTTTGCGACACCAGTGCCTTTGCCATTACCTTCATGAAATCCCACCCGCGCATGGACTTTGGCAGCGCGCAGGCCTTCGGACACGAGGGTGCCAATGCCTCTCTGGGTTACGCGGATCCGCTGTATGGCGTTGGCTTCGGCTACGTTCCAGCCTGGAATGAGGAAGGGACAACGAGCGGGCGCGCCATGCAACTCAGCGCAGCCGTGCGCAAGGCCATCCTCGGCTAATCACCTCACAGATGTGCCGGTAGGCGCAATCTCAGGCTGCGGGGTCTGCTCACTTCAAATCAGCAAGGGCCTGGGCGATGGCCCGGTGGAACGTGGGGTAGGCGTAAATCATGGTTTTCAGTGTTGCCACCGGGATGCGGGCATGGACCGCCAGGACCAGCGCCGAAAGTACCTCCCCGCCATGCGGGCCCATGGAGGTGGCCCCCACCAAAACGCCCGTTTGGGTGTCCTCGATGACCTTAATGAAGCCTTGGTTGCCGGATTTGTGAATCCAACCTCGCGTGGACGCACTCACCTCAGTAAGCCCCACCCGGATGGACAGGCCCGCCTCCCGTGCCTGCTTTTCGCTGAGTCCGACGGCGCCAATCTCAGGATCCGTAAACGTCACGCGAGGCACGGCATGGGATTCGGCGGAACCCCTGTCCGCCTGCTTTGCATGCTTGGCGAGGATGTGGCCGGACACAATGTTGCCCTGATACATGGACATGTGGGTGAAGGCCCCGGCCCCAGCGGCGTCGCCAATCAGGTACAGCCCTTCGGCCAGTTGCAGGTGGGGGTCCACGCTGGGGGCCGTTTTGCCGTCCCACTCGATGCCTGCCCCGGACAGGTTCAGGGGAGCCAACGCCATGGTGCGCCCGGTGGCCACCAGGAACTTTTCGGCGCGGAGGCGCTTGACCTTTCCCGCGGAATCCGTGGCTTCAATGCGGAAACCACCCGCCGAGTGCCGCACGGCAGTGATGTTGGTGTTGTTCAGGATCTTGATGCCCTCGCTGTGGAACACCTCAGCCAGAAGTTTGGCTGCCTGGGGTTCCTCGCGCGAAAGCAGCCCCGGCCCACGAGCAACAACAGTTACCTTTGAGCCAAAGCGGGCAAAAGCCTGCGCCAGTTCCACTGCAATGGGCCCGGCACCCCAAACCACCAGCGAGGCGGGCGCCTCGGTGGCTTGAACAGCTTCCCGATTGGTCCAGAACGGTGTCCCGGACAAGCTGGGATCGGAGGGCAAGGCCGGATTCGTGCCCGGGTTGAGCACCACAGCCAGCCGTGCACGGAAGGTGCGCTCACCGCCGTCGGGCATTGATACCGTGACCTCACGGGGGCCAGCCAGCCGGCCGGTGCCGCGAATCAGGTGCCCGCCCTTGTCGGTGAAACGCTTGGCCGCGACGGCGTCGTCCCAATCATCGGTGGCCTCGGCACGGATGCGCTTGGCCACCACGGAAAAGTCGGCCGTGATCTGCGCCTGGCCGGCCAAGCCGGGAATGCGCAGTCCCTCAGCCACGGCATTGCCGGCCCGGATCATCATTTTGGAGGGGACGCAGCCATAGTAGGGGCACTCTCCGCCCACCAGGCCGGACTCCACGCCCACTACTTTCAGTCCGGCGGCGGCCAGTTCCCCGGCCACCGACTCGCCGCCCGGGCCCATCCCCACGACAACAACATCAACAACCGCAGTTTTCTCAGTGGTGGCCATGACGGCTCCTTACTTGGTGATGCCCTTGTCCTTGAGCCACTGCGCAGCCGCGGCCTTGGGATCCATCTTTGAAGCGCCCTCAACCTGGGTGCGCAAGGCGATCAAATCCGCCGTTGTCAGCTGCTTGGAAACAGCGTCCAGAGCAGTCTTTGCCGCGTCATTGACCTTCTCAGTCTTGACCAGGGGGACAACCTGCTGGGCGCCGATTAGGCCCTTGGGGTCATCCAGCACAACCAGCTTGTTGGCCGTGATTTCCGGGGAAGTGGTGAAGATGTCAGCAATTTGAACTTCATTGTTCAGCAGTGCCTTAAGGTTCAAGGCTTCGGAACTGGCACTGAAGGGCACAAAGCTCTTCGGCACGCAGTCATAGAGCTTGGCCAGGCCGGGCAGGCCATAAGGGCGCGTTGAAAATTCCGACGGCGCGGCCAGGATCAGATCCTTGCACACCGGTGCCAGGTCCGCAATGGACTTGAGGTTGTACTTGGCGGCCGTCTCCGCCGTAACAACAATTGCATCCTTGTCCTCAGCCGAAGCGGCCGTCAAAATGCTCAAACCCGTGGGAAGTTTAGCGGGCAGGGCAGCCAAAATTCCCGCACCATCAATGACAGTGTTGCTGGTGTCAAGGTAGCCCAGCAGATTGCCGGTGTATTCGGGGACCACATCGATGGAACCGTCTTGGAGAGCCGTCAGGTAGACCTCGCGGGCGCCGATGTTCAGCTTGGTGGTGGCCGTGACGCCCGCTGCGTTCAACGCGCCGGCATAGATCTCGGCAAGGATGGCGTTTTCGGGGAAGTTGGCTGAACCCACCACCACTGATCCGCCCGATCCGGCCGAGCCGCTGCTGGCCGCACCCAAGGGATTACCGCCGCCGCAGGCTGTTACGGCAAAAGCAATGGAGAGACCAGCTGCCGCACCCATGAGTGCGCGGCGGGTGGGCAAGGAATTCTTTGTCATGATTTTTCTCCTGTAAGACCGGCTGTTGCTTGTGAAATTGTGGGTTCCTGGGCCGCGACTGGCTGATCAGGTACTGGCTTGGCTTCCTTCAGGCCCGGTGAAAGCACTGCCCGCTGCACCAGTGCCAGCAAACCGTCAAGGGCAATGGCCAGCGCGGCAATAACTACCGCGCCACCCAGTACCTGACCGTAATCCTGTACCGCCAAGCCGTCAATAATGTACCGCCCCAGCCCGCCAAGACTGATGAAAGCCACCACGGCTACAGTGGATATTACCTGGAGCACGGCGGAGCGGAATCCGCCCAACATCACGGTGAGTCCGTTGGGGACCTCTACGCCAAACAAGATCTGCCGTTCTGTCATGCCCATGCTGCGGGCGGCATCAACCAGCCCCCTGTCAACGGCAGCAATGGCCGCATACGTGGCCGTCAAAATGGGTGGCACGGCCAGTAACACCAGTGCCCAGATGGCTGGCATGAGGGACAGTGATGAGGTGGCGATGAGGGCAAACAACGTCATGACGCCCAGCGTTGGAAGGGCGCGCAGCATGCCGGCCAGGGCAATGACCGAGCCTCGTCCCCGGCCGGTGTGGCCCACGTAAAGTCCCAGTGGAATCGCGATGGCAAGCGACACCAGAAGCGTCAGGGCCGAGTAGCCCAAATGCTCCACGAGCCGTGCGGGTATGCCCAGCGGGCCCTGCCAATTCAGTGGATCGCTGAGCCATTCCCAGCCCTGGCTGAACGGATCGGTGCCCGTGTACTTGGTGGCTGGCAGTGCCGCCGTCACTACGATCATGCCTCCACCGCCGCGGTGTGCAGGTCACTGGCAAGGGCCGGCCTTGGTTTGGCTGTTCGCAGCCATGGGGTGAGCAGTTTTTGCACTAACACGAGCACCACGTCCATCAACAGCGCCAGGACCAAGGTGCCCACAATCCCCACCACGATTTCGGTGGGGAAATTTCTTTGCAGGCCGTCGGTGAAGAAGAAGCCCAAACTGGGAATCCCCAACAGGGACCCCACTGTGACCAGTGAAATATTGCTGACTGAAATGACGCGCAGCCCGGCAAAAAGGACCGGGATGGACAGTGGCAGGTCAACGCCCAGGAACCGTTGCAACGGTTTGTATCCCATGGCCGTGGCCGCCTGGCGGATGGTGTCGTCCACGGAATTGAGGGCATCCAAGGTGGATCTGACCAGCAACGCAACAGCGTAGATGGTCAACGCCACAATGATGTTGGAAAAGTCCAGGATCTTGGTGCCCAGGATGCTCGGCAGAATCACAAACAAGGCCAACGACGGGATGGTGTACAGCAGGGAGCCCAGTGACAAGATGATGCCACCGGCCACTTTGTTCAGCCGGGCTAGCTGGGCCAGGGGGATGGCGATCAGGACGCTGAGCACCAGCGGCACCACGGCCTGGATCAGGTGGTAGCCCGTGAGGTTGAGCACTTGCTCCAAGTTGGCCAGAAACCACTGCATCAGTACCGACTTTCCCGCGCGGCATCAATCGCGGCTAAAACCTGCGCAGCCTTTACTACACCCGTCACCTTGCCCTCGGCATCCACGGCAACACCCCATCCGGAGGGGGAGGAGAGTGCCGCGTCCAAGGCGTTGCGCAAGGGGTCGCCGTCACGGAACAGCGAGCCGCCCGGGATCAGCTCGAGCGGTGTTGATGCTGCGTGCGAACCACGGAGCAGCCAGCCTTGCGGACGGTTGTGGGCGTCCACAGTCAGAACCCACTCGGAGCCAGCGGTGGCAGCCGGGGTGGCGCCAGCTTCGGCGTCGTCCGGGTTGGCAGCCGTGTTCGGCAGGGTCGCGCCCCACAGGACAGTGGGAACGGGGTGGATGGGCAAGGAATCACCGGGGCTGAACGACAAGCGCCGGAAACCGCGGTCACGGCCCACAAAGCCGGCCACAAAGTCATCAATGGGGGCCCGGAGAATTTCCTCCGGAGGCGCGTATTGGGCCACACGGCCACCACTGGCAAAGACTGCCAGTGTGTCGCCCAGGACGGTGGCCTCGTCGATGTCATGGGTGACGAAGATAATGGTTTTGGCCAGTTCCCGCTGCAGCCGCAACAGCTCCTGCTGCAGTTCAGCCCGGACCACCGGATCCACAGCTGAAAAGGGTTCGTCCATGAGCAAGACTGGCGGATCGGCGGCCAGCGCCCGGGCCACGCCTACACGCTGTTGCTGCCCGCCGGAGAGCTGGTTGGGGTAGCGCCTTGCCATGGACGCTGACAAGCCCACTGTTTCCAGAAGTTCCAAGGAACGTTTCCTGGCCTGGGCGCGCGGGACCTTGTTGAGCCGGAGCACTGTGGAGACGTTGTCCAGGACTGTGCGGTGCGGCAACAACCCTGCCTGCTGCATCACATAGCCCATGGAGCGGCGCAGTTCGGGGGCTGGGATGGAACTCACATCGCGCCCGCCAACAGTAATGATGCCGGACGTGGGCTCCACCATGCGGTTGATCATGCGCAGAGACGTGGTCTTGCCGCAACCTGACGGCCCAACAAAGACGGTAATCTTGCCGGTTTCAATGCTGAGGTTGAGATTGTCAACTGCTGGATGGCCTGTTTGGTAGACCTTGCTGACGCCCCGAAATTCAACCATGGCGCGGCCGTTCAGCCCGGCGGATTTCTGCGCGGACGTGCTGCTGGCCTGTGCTGCGACGGTGGATTCTTGGGCCGTCATGGGTTGGTCCTGACTGTGGGCGGCGTTCTTGTGGATCGTTCACCTGGTGCCTGTTGATCATAGGCAGGCTGCATTTGCTGCGTAAAGTGCCTCGGAGGGTGAGTCGGGTGTCTTAGGCTGACTCCATGGACACAAACTCCGATGCACAGACTGACTTTGGCACCCAGGGCATCTACGTCACTGGTGACGAATACACCCGGGACACCAACTATATTGAGTCCCGCATCACCGGCGACGCTGCCGACGGCTACCCCGTGGAAGCCGGCCGGTACCGCCTGGTGGTGGCACGGGCCTGCCCGTGGGCGCACCGGTCAACCATTGTTCGCCGCCTGCTGGGCCTCGAAGACGCCATTTCCATTGGCGTGTGCGGCCCCACGCATGATGTGCGCTCCTGGACCTTTGACCTGGATGAGGGCGGCGTGGACCCTGTGCTGGGGATTGCGCGCCTGCAGGACGCCTACTTCAAGCGCACCCCCAACTACCCGCGAGGCATCACCGTCCCGGCCATGGTTGACGTGCCCAGCGGCGCCGTGGTGACAAACAATTTCCCGCAAATTACCCTTGACTTTTCCACCGAGTGGACCGAATTTCATCGCGAGGGAGCACCGGACCTCTACCCCGAGGCGCTGCGCGAGGAAATGGCAATTGTGAACAAGCGCGTATTCACAGAGGTCAACAACGGTGTTTACCGGTGTGGATTTGCCGGCAGCCAGGAATCCTACGACGCGGCGTACGAGCGCTTGTTTACAGCCCTTGACTGGCTGGAGGAGCGGCTGGCCACCCAGCGCTTCCTCATGGGTGACACCATCACCGAGGCCGATGTCCGGCTCTTCACCACGCTGGTGCGTTTCGACGCCGTCTACCACGGGCACTTCAAATGCAACCGCAACAAGCTCAGCGAGATGCCGGTCCTATGGGCCTACGCGCGCGACCTCTTTCAGACTCCCGGCTTTGGTGACACCGTGAACTTTGAGCAAATCAAGGAACATTATTACGTGGTGCATGAGGACCTGAACCCCACCCGGATCATCCCGACGGGCCCGGACACCTCGGGATGGTCGACGGCGCACGGCCGGGAGTCACTAGGTGGCCGCCCGTTTGGAAGCGGAACGGCCCCCACCCGTCCAGCGGACGACTGAGGACCGTTGGCCGGCTGGGCCCCTCGAGATCAGTGATTAGCCAACGATCTTCAGCCCGGTGTTCCAGTTGAATGTCTCGAAGGCGGGGTTGGCCTGAAGGGTCATGACCAGGAACTGGAAGCCTTCCAGCTCACGTGAACGCTTCAGGGTGCCAACCACGATGGGGCGCATTCCGCCGTCGGCCACGAGGGAGGCCACGGCAGCTGTTGCCTCTTCGTTGTCGCCGGCGATGAAGCCGTCCAGAATCTGGCCTTCCGTTTCACCTGCAACCAAGGCGCCAGCAAACGTGGTGTTGAAGGCCTTGACCACGTTCCCGGGGGTCAGCGCCGCGATTTCCTCGGCAGCGGAGGTGCCGGGAGCAACAACAAGGGAATCGAAGGTCTCGAAGTTCACGGGGTTGGTGATGTCAACAACCGTCTTGCCGGCGAGGGCGTCACCGTAGGAGGAAACAATCTCCTTGGCGGCGTCAAACGGGACTGCCAGAACAACGATGTCGCCGGCCGGAGCCTGGCCCACGGTGCCGGAAGTGACGTTGGTGCCCAATTCGGCGGCCACTGCGGCGGCCTTTTCCGAGTCGCGGTTGAGAAGTTCTACGTTGCGTCCAGCAGCGAGGGCCCGGGTGGCAATGCCGCGTGCCATGTTTCCGGTACCGATGATGGTGATGGCGTTCATGATGGTCCTTGCTTTCTCAGAGAATTGCTGGAAGTCTTTTACTTGAAGCTACAACTAAATCGTAACTCTACTTAGTTGAAGTGTCAAGTAAAAATTTTGGAGGGCCCGCCAGTTGTCGGAATTATGAAAAGATGGCGCCATGACTGAGCTGGAACCGCGCTGGTTGAGCGCCGAAGAACGAGTTGCATGGTTGGCGCTGCTATCCACCACCACACTGCTGCCCGGGGTGCTCGAATCTCCGCTCCAGCAGGCGGCCAAATTATCCCTCTTTGAGTACAACGTCCTGGCCATGCTCTCCGAAGAGGCAGGGGCAACTCTGCCCATGAGTGAACTTGCCGCGCGGACCAGCGCCTCCTTGTCACGACTTTCGCACGTAGTCAAGAAGCTGCAGGGGCGCGGGTATGTGGAGCGATCCGTCCATGTGGACGATGCTCGCGTCACCGAGGTGGCCATTACCGACGTGGGCCTTGATCTCATTCGTGAGCTCGCCCCCGTGCATGTGGAATCCGTGCGAACCATGGTCTTTGACCAGTTGGATGCGAAGGACGTGGCCGATTTGGCCCGCATTGGCGCCAAGCTGGTGCGTGGCCTGGATGAATCGCACTGGACGCTGCGCACGCCGGCACCCTAGTTAAATGTGAGATTGCCCACCACACTAATAGGGCAGCAAAATGTTCCCTAATGGATTTTAATGCCGTAATGTAGCTAAGGCTTGCCTAAGAGTGGCAAGTCTTGGGTTGGGCTCACCGTTAGGAAATGCAATGGAATTTTCGCGTCGTCAGGGTTTGAAGCTGGGCCTCTTTGCCTCAGTGGCTGCATTGGGTGTGGGTCTAGCCGGCTGCTCAACGGGTGCTGCCAATGACTCTGGTTCGCAAAATTCGCAGGCCTCAGCTGACACCTTCCCCGTGACGGTCAAGCATATTTACGGCGAGACAGTCATCAAGGCTGCCCCGGTTCGCGTAGCCACGATTTCCTGGGTTAATGACGACGTTGCCATTGCGCTCGGCGTGATCCCTGTTGGTATGCCCAAGAACGATTGGGGCGGCAACGAGCAAGGCTCCACTCCGTGGAAGGACGCTGCCTTGGAAAAGGCCGGCGCGGCCATCGGCACGGAGAAGGCCCCCGTGCAGTATTCGGAAACTGATGGCATCAACTTCACTGAGATCGCCAAGACCACCCCGGACATCATCCTTGCCGCCTACTCGGGCCTGAAGCAGGAAGATTACGAGAAGCTCAGCAAGATCGCACCCGTCATCGCCTTCCCGGAGACCGCGTACGGCACGTCCTGGCAGGATTCCACCACCATGATCGGTGCTGCGCTGGGTAAGTCCGCAGCCGCCAAGGAACTCATCGCCGCCACGGAGAAGACCATCGCGGAGCAGGCGGCAAAGTACCCGCAGATCGAGGGTAAGACCTTCATCTACGGCAACCTGGACCCCGGTGCCGCCGAAGCCGTCAGCGTCTTCACCTCCGGCGACAACCGGCCCAAGTTCCTGAGCAGCATAGGCATGGTGCTGGCGCCGGTGGTGGTTGAGGCGGAAAAGAGTGCTGAAGGCTTCTACCTCCCTTGGTCTGCTGAGAAGGCTAATGATCTCGATTCGCAGATGTTTGTCAGCTGGGTGGCTGATGAGAAGGCAAAGGACGCGATCGTGAAGGATCCCCTGCTGGGCCAGATCCCCGCCGTCAAAAAGGGTGCTTTTGTGACTGACTCTGACAACACGCTCACACTGTCCATCTCCGCCTCGTCGCCGCTGAGCCTGCCGTGGACGCTGGACAAGTTCCTGCCCCTGCTCGGCGCTGCCGCGGACAAGGTCTAAGGAAACAGCCTGTGAGAAGTACGTCAGCTGTCGCGAGAGAAAGTTCGACGCCGGTCCTCGCCGTCGTTCCTTCCCTCGCGGCTGCTGGTGTGCGAGGCGGGAATATTAGGCTCAGTAATCGCCGCCGCCTCCTGTGGTTGACGGTCCTGCTCGCCGCCCTGATTCTGGTTTCCTTGCTGTCTCTGGCGGTGGGTGCGCGCAGCATTAACCTGCCCACGGTGGCTGATGCGTTGCTGAATTTTGACCCCAGCAATGGAGATCATGCCGTGGTCCGGTCCCGCATAGTGCGTACAGTCGCCGGACTTCTGGTTGGGTTGTCACTGGGCTTGGCTGGCACCTCGATGCAAGGTGTGGCACGCAACCCTCTCGCTGATCCGGGCATTCTGGGTGTGAACGCTGGCGCCTCACTGGCCGTAGTGGCTGGGATTTTCTTTTTTGGGGCAACGAGCGTCTCCAACTACCTGTGGTTCGCTTTCCTGGGCAGCGCCATTGCCGCCGTCGTGGTTTATGCTGTGGCCAGTCTGGGGCGCAGCGGTGCCACACCCGTCAAGCTCGCCTTGGCCGGTGCAGCGATGGCCGCTGGCATGGGTTCGCTGATGAGCGCCATGCTGGTCAGTAGCCAGGATTCTTTGGAGTTGTTTCGCCGTTGGCAGGTGGGGGCGCTGGCCGGCAAGTCGTGGGACGCCATCGTGGCAGTGCTGCCATTTGTGGTGGTTGGTGCCCTCGTACTGTTGGGCACCGGGAAGCTCCTGAACACCCTTGCCCTGGGTGACGACATGGCCCGCGGCCTGGGCCAGCGCCCCGGGATGGGCCGCGCAATCTCTGCCCTCGGCATTGTCCTATTGTGTGGCTCCGCCACGGCGCTGGCCGGACCCATAGCCTTTATCGGTCTGGTGGTCCCGCACCTGTTGCGCGGGCTCGTGGGGCCAGACTACCGCTGGCTGCTGCCACTGTCATTGATTGCCGCACCGGCCATCCTGTTGTTGGCAGACGTCATTGGCCGCGTCATTTTGCTTCCCGGTGAAGTCCCCGCCGGTATCCTGGCCGCCATGCTCGGAGCCCCGGTGTTCATTGCCGTGGTGCGACGCGGAAAGCAGGCGGAACTATGAGCGTCCTCCAACAACAAACCACGGGTGCCTGGGTGCGCCAACAGCGCAAAGCCCCGCGCCGGCGCAAAACAATCCTCACGGCATCCTTGAGCCTGCTGGTCTTCGCCCTGCTGGCCGTGAACATTGTGTTGGGCAGCTACACGGTCACCATCCCCGATTTCTTGGCCATGCTGGGTGGAAAAACCATACCCGGCGCAAGCTTCATCGTCATGGAGAACAAATTCCCGCAGGCAGTCCTTGGCTTGCTGGTTGGCGCCTCCTTTGGTGTGGCCGGCGCAATTTTCCAGTCCATGCTGCGCAATCCGCTGGCCAGCCCGGACATCATCGGCATCAGCTACGGTGCCAGCGCCACAGCTGTGGCCGCCGTCGTCATCTTTGGTGTGCGCGGGGCAGGTGTTTCGGTGGCGGCCATCGTCGGGGCCCTGGCTGTGGCCATGCTCATTACGGCCTTGGCGCGCGGGCGTGGCGGATCCGGGTTGATTCTCATTGGCATTGGTGCGGCGGCTTTCATGCAGTCGGCCGTCACCTTCCTGCTGTCCCGGGCGGACATCAACAATGCCCAGGAAATCATGGTGTGGCTGACAGGGTCGCTGAACTCGGCCACCTGGGAACGGGCCGCCATCTTGGCCGTGGCGCTGCTGCTGGTGCTGCCGTTCGCCGCCGCGGGCTCGCGTGAGTTGCACGGCCTGGCCCTGGGCGATGACACGGCGTCAGGTCTTGGCTTCAACGTCCCGCGCGCCCGCCTGCTACTCACCATTGTGGGAGTGCTGCTGGCCGCCTTCCCCACGGCTGCCGCCGGGCCCATAGCATTCGTGGCATTTCTGTCCGGCCCCATCGCCAAACGACTCAACGGGGGAGCGGCCAGTGTGCCCCTGTCCGCTTTGGTGGGTGCTGCCATTGTCTTGGCCGCAAATTTTGTGGGTGTTAACGCCATCCCGGGTGTCTCCCTGCCCGTGGGAGTGGTTACCGGAGCTTTGGGTGCGCCCTTCCTGCTGTGGCTGCTCATCTCATCCAACCGTGCCAACCAAGGAGGCTGAGATGAGCCATCATTTCGCAAAAACCGACGCAACCCTGTCCGCCAGCGAACTGTCATTGGGGTACGGTGAGCGGTCCATCGTGGAGAACCTTTCGGTGGAGCTGCCGGCTGGCAAGGTGAGCATCATTGTGGGTGCCAACGCCTGCGGGAAATCCACCTTGCTGCGAGGTCTGGCCAGACTGCTCAAGCCAAGTGCCGGCGTCGTGCATCTGAACGGGACGGACATCCACAAGGTCCGTGCCCGGGAATTGGCCAGGGAGCTGGGCATCTTGCCGCAAACGCCTACGGCGCCGGACGGCATCAGTGTGGCGGATCTGGTGGGTCGCGGACGCAGCCCGCACCAGGGCTGGTTCAGGCAGTGGACCCCGGCCGACGACGACGCCGTGGCGGCCGCGCTGAACGTGACGGGCACGGCAGATCTTGCCGATCGGAGCGTTGACGAACTTTCCGGCGGGCAGCGCCAGCGTGTCTGGATCGCCATGGCTCTGGCGCAGGAGACCGACGTGTTACTGCTCGATGAGCCCACCACGTACCTGGATTTGGCCCATCAGGTGGAGGTGTTGGATGTGGTCTCCGAGCTCAATGCCCGCCGCGGCATCACGGTGGCGATTGTGCTGCATGACCTAAACCTGGCTGCCCGCTACGCAGATCACCTGATCGCCATGAAAGATGGCGCCATTGTGGCGCAAGGGACACCGGCCCAGGTGTTGACGGCCGGGCTGGTGCACCACGTTTTTGGGCTGGAATCCGTGGTGGTCCCGGACCCCGTGGTGGGCACCCCCATGGTGGTCCCCATCGGCAGGCGGGCGGCGCTACTGGCTGACGCCGCAGCCAGCAAGTTATCAATCATCAGTGAGACGGAAGGCGTGCGCGCATGAGTTCGGCAATCTTGGACAAGGAAACTATCGAGGTGGATCCCATCAAGCCCATGCGCTCCTTCGAGCTGCAGGTCAGTGCCGTGCAGCGGTTGAGTGAACATTTCTGCCGCATCACCTTTGTGGGGGAGGACCTTGCCCTCTTTGGCTCCAACGCCGACGGCGCCACCTTGGACCTGCGTGTGAAGGTCATGATTCCCTCGCCCGGCCATGCGCTGCCGGAATTGAGCAACATCCGCGGCTCGTTGCAGGATGACTGGTACCAACGTTGGCTCGCCGTGGACGAGTCGCGCCGCGGTGTGATGCGCACGTATACCGTGCGCGCCCTGCGTCCGGCGGTTCCTGCGTCGGGTGTGCAGCCAGCCGTTCAGGCCGAGCTGGACATTGACTTTGTGCTGCACCTGCACGGCGGATCCGGCCCGGCGGCCGAATGGGCCGCGGCGGCGCAGCCGGGAGACCCGTTGCTGCTGGTGGGCCCGTGCGCGCGGTGGGGCGACTGCCTGGGCATTGAGTTTGCGCCCGGTGCGGCCGAACGCCTGCTGCTCGTGGGTGACGAGACGGCTGTGCCGGCCATCGCCGCCATTCTGGAAGCCCTGCCCTCCCATGTGAGCGGCCATGCGGTTCTTGAGGTGCCCACCGCCGGTGACTTCCTGGACATTTGCACCCCCTCCGGTGTGGAAGTGAGATGGCTGGCCCGGGGCGGGAACCCACACGGCGAGGCCATGTCCCAACAGGTCCGGGCCCTTGTTGCGCCAGCGGCGTGCGAGCTCGGCGAGGAACCCGAGGATGTGGACGTCGACGCCACCGTCCTCTGGGAAACCCCTGCCTCCACTACCGGGCACGGCTTGTATGCGTGGATTGCCGGGGAGGCCGCCACCATCCGGGGGCTGCGCCGCTATCTGGTGCGTGATGTTGGCATGGACAGGAACGCGGTGGCCTTCATGGGCTACTGGCGCCAGGGCCAGGCGCTTTCTTAGAATTCGTTGCGGTCAACTACTGACAGGGGCCGCGAATCGGGGCATAATTTCACTCATCCCGACCGGGTCCCCTCTCCACGGTTTCATCAAGGAGCAGCATCATGACCACACGACTTAACCCGTACTTGAACTTCCAGAACACCGCCAAGGATGCCATGGAGTTTTACCAGACGGTCTTTGGCGGGACGCTGGCATTGAGCACCTTTGGTGACTACCAGGCCACCGAGGACCCGGCGGAGAAGGACAAGATCATGCACGGCATGCTGACGGGGGACAATGACGTGATCCTCATGGGCGCCGACGTTCCCTCATACCTTGAGTTCAGCCCCAATTCCAGTGTTTCCCTCTCCGGCGACGAGGAAGCTGTGCTGCGCGGCTGGTGGGACAAGCTTGCCGACGGCGCCACGATTGCCGAGCCGCTCACCCAGGCGCCCTGGGGCGACACTTTTGGCATGTTGACCGACAAGTTCGGTGTGCCGTGGCTGGTCAACATCGAAGGCGCCCCGCAGGGCTAGTCCGCGTACGGTCATCCAGCACCGTCAACCAACGCGGCCGCGTGACGCCCTGATCCCGACGCTCGCTCATGTATGGGGTTCCTAACGCCGACGCTCGCTCACGTATGGGGCTCCTAACGCCGACGCTCGCTCAGTCAGTAACTGAGCGAGCGTTAGCTAAAAGTGCCCCTGATCTGAGCGAGCGTTGCTGGGGATTAGTCGCGGAGCTGGGTCAGGATCCGGGCCAGCTCGGCGCGGTCAGCTGCGCTGAGCTTGGCAAAATACTCCATTGACTTGTCGCGGCGTTCGGCCTGAATGCTGGCAAAAAGCTCTTTCCCCGCATCGGTTGCCACGATGAGCGTGGCACGCCTGTCCGTGGGGTCCGGATCGCGGCGGACCAGGCCCTTGGCTTCGAGCTGATCCACCACCTCGGTGGCCGATCGCGGGGCGATGCGCAGGCGCTCGGCCAGATCCTTGAGTCGGATGTCTCCGGAAGCGCAGCCAGCCTCGCCGGAAACGGCCGCAGGGGCAGGCATGTCCGGGCGGCGGCGCAGCAATGTCATCAGGGCCCGCCACTGGTGCGGGGTCAGCTCCCAGGGCGCCAATTGTTCGGCCCAGGTGCGCCGCAGCCCGCGAAACGCGCCGTGGAAGAGTTCGCCAAGGTCTGATGCGTTGTCAAGTGATGCCATGCCCACCAGCATACTAAACTTGACGACTAACCACATAGTGAGGTAACCTCGGTATTAGTTGGTGCGAGTCCCGCACCCCGCACACCATTGGAGGTGGCGCTCATGACGGAGAACATCCTCAAGCAAAAAACCAGCATCAGCCGTGACGGATCCGGCCCCGCAGATTTCAACGGCTCCGCAGACTTTAGAGGCCGCGGCCCGGCCCGCATCAATCCTGCCGACAAACAGCAAATCAAGCGCCACCCCGTGAGCCTGAAGCGCGTGGCTGCCCTGTTTGCCCCGCACAAGGCGAGAATCGTCGTCGTCGTACTTCTGATCAGCGCATCCAGCATCATCGGCCTGGCCCAGCCGTTCCTGGTCCGCGGCATCATCGACACGGCCCTGCCCGCCAAGGATGTGCCGCTGCTGGCGTGGCTGGCTGGCGCCATGATTGCCATTGCCGCGGCCACAGCCTTCATTGGCGTAGTGCAAACCTGGATGACAACATCCATGGGGCAAAAGATCATGCACACCCTGCGCACCCGGCTGTTTGCGCATCTGCAAAAACAGTCGCTGGCGTTCTTCACCCGGACCCGCAGCGGTGAAGTGCAGTCCCGGCTCAACAACGACATCTCGGGCATGCAGTCGGTCATCACCTCCACGGCAACCGGCATTGCCTCCAACGTGACAACGGCTGTTGCCACCACGGCCGCCATGATTGTTTTGTCCCCGCAGCTCTCGCTGCTGTCCCTGATCGTCATCCCGCCCGCTGTGTGGTTCTCCCGCCGGGTGGCCCTGATGCGGCGCGACATCACCTCCACCTTGCAGGCTGAGCTCGCCACCATGAACACCTACGTGGAGGAAGGGCTGAGTATCTCCGGCGTGCGCCTGGCAAAAACGCTCGGCACCTCGGATCGCGATGCGGCCCGCTACGCCGGCAGCTCTGAGCGGCTCATTGACCTGGAGCTGCGCTCGCAGCTGGCCGGGCGCTGGCGGATGGCCACCATGGGCATCATCTTCTCCGCCATTCCGGCGTTGATTTACTTTGCCGGCGGCCTGCCGGGGAACACCATGAGCATCGGCACCATTGTGGCGTTCACGGCACTGCAAGCCACCATCTTCCGCCCCATCATGGGCCTGCTCAACCTGGGCGTGCAATGGGTGAGCGCCATGGCCCTGTTCAGCCGCATCTTTGAATACCTTGACTTGGAACCGGAAATTGCTGCCCCCGCAACACCAGTGACCCTGGATCTTGCCCTGGTCCGTGGCGAGGTCCGCTTTGAAAACGTGCATTTCGCGTACGACGGCGGCCCGGATGTTCTGCGCGGAATCGATCTTTTGCTGCCAGCTGGCACCGCAACGGCCGTGGTGGGGCCCACGGGTTCGGGCAAGTCAACGCTGGGTGCGCTGGTGCCGCGGCTGCATGATGTCACAACGGGCCGGGTCACGATCGATGGGGTTGATGTGCGCCAGATTGCCCCGGATACGCTGGCCCACATCGTGGGCGTGGTGTCTCAGGAAACGTACTTGGTCCACGCCTCCATCCGCGAGAATTTGCAGCTCGCCGCACCCGCGGCCAGTGACGCCACCCTGTGGCAGGCGCTGGCCTCGGCGCAGATTGCCGATTTGGTGGCTGGTCTCCCCGAGGGCATGGACACCCTGGTGGGTGCCCGCGGCTACCGCTTCTCCGGCGGCGAGCAGCAGCGCCTAGCCATCGCACGAACCATTTTGCGCAACCCGCGTGTCTTGATCCTTGATGAAGCCACCTCCGCCTTGGACAACACCACCGAGGCTGCCGTGCAAGTGGCACTGGACCATCTGGCCGTGGGCCGGACCACGCTGACCATTGCCCACAGGCTCTCCACGGTGGAGGATGCCGATCAGCTGGCAGTGCTCTCGGGCGGCTCACTCGTGGAGGTGGGTACGCCGTCGAGCCTCCGCAACGCAGGCGGAGCCTACACTGCGCTCCTTGCGGCCGGCGATGCGGACCGGGACAGCGAGGCGCTGGAAACGGTTGCCTAAGCGCCGCTTCAGTAGCCCCGCAGCATTCATCATGGGCAGCCGGACATAGGATTAGCGTAATCAACCCTGCGCCCTGTCCGTTGCCCACAGGCTTCGCTGCACGCCGGCGTGGGACTCGGCAGCAAGGAGCAAGCGTGGAATTCACGGCACGGTATGTGGCAGTGGGCGACTCATTCACAGAAGGCCTCGGCGACACCGATCCGGCGCTGCCCAACCAGGTTCGCGGCTGGGCCGACCGGGTCGCCGAACAGTTGGCGCTGGCCCATCCGGCGGAACACTACGGCTATGCCAACCTCGCCATTCGCGGCAAGAAGATGCGCCAGATCCTCGCCGAGCAAATTGATGCCGCCGTGGCGTTGAACCCCACACTCGTCACCATCTATTCAGGAGTCAATGACATCCTGCGCCCCAAAGTGGACATTGATGCCATGATCGCCAACTACTCGGAGGGTATTGCCAAACTGGCCGCTACCGGGGCAAGGGTCCTGATCTTTACCGGTTACGACGCCAGTTCCTCCAAAGTATTTGCCAGCATTCGCGGACGCACAGCCATTTACAACGAGTTGGTGCGCGAAGTGGCTGAGAACAACGGGGCGGAACTGGTTGATTACTGGCGTTTCCGGGAGTACAACGACTGGCGCCTGTGGGGAATCGACAGGATGCACATGTCCACGCCGGGGCATATAAACATGGCCAACCGGGTGCTGGCGCAATTGGGTGAAACAGCCAATATTCCCCTGCCTGAAATGGCGCCCATTCCGATCAAGACCACAGCCGAGATGATCAGGGACAATGCCGCCTGGACCAAGGAATACGTGGGCCCATGGGTCAGCCGCCGCCTGCGCGGAGTGTCCTCGGGTGACAATCTCAACGCTCGTTGGCCAACCCTGCATTCGCCGCTGGCACAAGACTAAATTCAGCAACCACGCCATAATTTAGGCACGGCGCGGAAATCATTTCCGTGCTGGCTTCCAAGTTCCGGGGCGGGTATGGTATGCCAATTAGCCTTAATCGCCTCTAAGGAACTAGACTGGGTAGGCGCTAGGTAGCGCGGAGCGTGTGCAATTGCTCCGGTTTGCGGTGATTACCCTCCCGTTGGCCGGTAGTTAGGGGCTCAAGTTGCGTGCATTCGGGTATTCGCCGGACGGTCACCTCCTCATCATCATGTAAATGACGGTTGGGAATCATGCTGTCCAAGGGCGGACGCTGCCTACTCGCACGGTTTACACCAGTGAACCGTTCCCATTCATTTTTTAGGAGTGATCATGGCAGCTCATTGCCAGGTGACTGGAGCCGAGCCGGGCTTCGGACATAGCATTTCGCACTCGCACCGCCGCAACAAGCGTCGGTTCGATCCGAATATCCAGAAGAAGCGCTACTGGGTACCGTCCTTGCGCCGCAACGTTACGTTGCAGCTTTCCGTCAAGGGCATCAAGACCATCGACGTTCGCGGTATTGACTCCGTCGTCGCCGACATTCTCGCTCGTGGGGTGAAGCTCTAGTGGCAAAAGACAAGGACGTACGTCCGATCATCAAGCTGAAGAGCACCGCGGGTACCGGTTTCACGTACGTAACCCGCAAGAACCGTCGTAACACTCCGGACCGTTTGGTTCTGAAGAAGTACGATCCCAAGATCCGTCAGCACGTCGAATTCCGAGAGGAGCGCTAAGACTATGGCTAAGAAGTCCATGATCGCGAAGAACGAGCAGCGCAAGGTCATCGTGGAGCGTTACGCCGAAAAGCGTCTCGCCCTGAAGAAGGCCCTCGTTAACCCGGCCTCCACTCCGGAAGAGAAAGAAGCAGCCCGTTTGGGTCTGCAGAAGCTCCCCCGCAACGCCTCACCGGTACGCGTTCGTAACCGCGACGCCATCGATGGCCGTCCGCGTGGAACGCTCCAGAAGTTCGGCATCTCCCGTGTACGCTTCCGCAAGATGGCGCACGCTGGCGAACTGCCTGGTATCAAGAAGTCCAGCTGGTAACATCCAGTTGTAAAAAAGGGCGGTGACCTTACGGTCGCCGCCCTTTTTGCTGCCCTTTTTCAAGGCGTTCCGGGCCTCCCCCGAGGCTCCGTTACGCCCTTCGCCAAGCAAAAGTTGTTGGCTGAGAGCGAAAAAACCCTAGATTCCGGGGAATTTGACTGACAAATCGCTGAAGATTGGCGAAATTTACCGGAATCTCGCGGAATAACTGGTAAGTTCGCTAGCAGTGGTTGACACGCAACCGCGTGGAATTGGATTTACTTGATCGTCCAGGAGGACAAACATGGCTAAGAATCGTAGCGAACTGGTAGCTGAAGTTGCCGCAAAGGCTGAGACCAGCCAGACTGCAGTAAACGGCGTTCTGGACGCACTCTTCTCGGTATTCGAGAGCTCAGTTGCTGCTGGCGAAAAGATCACCATCCCGGGCTGGCTCTCCATCGAGCGCACCGACCGTGCAGCTCGCACCGGCCGCAACCCGCAGACCGGTGAGACCATTCAGATCGCAGCAGGCCACAGCGTCAAGCTGTCCGCCGGTTCCAAGCTGAAGGCAGCTGTCAAGAACTAGTTTCTTCGACACACCACGTGAAGGCGGCCAACATTTGTTGGCCGCCTTCACGCATTTAAAGCTCAGGTGGACGTTGTGGACATTCGCCCGTGGTGCACCTGCGGCGAATGCCCACCACGGCCCCGCAGCCCTCAAACGAACGCGGTCCGGCGGCCAGTCCTTTCCTGTGAGCTCCCTGATTCGCCCTAAGTTCACTCGGTGGCGGACAATGGAAGCGTGCCACCTGTAGATTCTTCCCCAGTCACCGCAGCCCGCCCCCTACCCCCGCTCAACGAGGGTACTTTTGCCAACGGCGTACGCAGCCGCTGGTGGTGGTTGGGGCTGGCCGCCGCAGTGGCCGGCGTCGTGGGTTCATTGCTATGGACAGGCGCCACCGCAGTGCAGCAGCTGGCCGATCCCGGCGCGTTTACCCGCTGGGGCCTGCCGCTGATTACCACCATCCACAACTTGGCGTTGTCCACGGTCATTGGTGCCCTGGTGTTCGCCGTGGTGATCCTGCCTAAGGACCGCACGCCGCACAAGCCACGCTCGGGCCAGCAAAAAGAAGACGCAGCCAAGCGTGCGCATGCTCCCGAGCACCCGGCATTCACCCGCGCCATGAAACTGGCCATGGTGGCTGGCGGGGTGTGGACCGTGTCCGCGATAGCCGTCCTGGTCCTGACGTACTCAAGCATTTCCGGTCTGCCCCTGGCCGGCACCGAGGAATACAGCAAGATGCTGGTGTTCTTCATGACAGAACTTCCCGTGGGCCAGGCCTGGCTCATGATCACCATCCTTGCCGCCGTTGTCACCACACTGGTCATTGGCCTGCGCACCATCAGCGCCCTGGCCGTGCCGCTGGTTCTGTCGCTGCTCGCCTTTGTCCCGCAGGCTTTGATTGGCCACTCCGCCTCCAGCGCCGATCACAAGGGCGCAGTGAACTCGCTGTTCCTGCACATCACCGGCGCCTCACTCTGGGTGGGCGGCATCATTGTCCTGGTGGTGGTTTCGGGCGTGCTGGGAAAAATCACCGCCCAAACCCTGCAGCGTTTCTCCGCCCTGGCCATTTTCGCCTTCGTGGCCGTGGCCGGCTCCGGCGTCATCAACGCCTCCATCCGCATCACCAGCTGGCACGACCTCTTTTACTCCTCCTACGGGCAACTGGTCCTCGCCAAATCCGCCGGCACCATTGTGCTGGGCGTGATTGGGTACATGCACCGTTCATGGATCATCCCGCGGCTGCAGGGCGGGGAGAAGAGTACAACGGCGGCAAGCACCCGCCGCCTGCTCTGGCAGTTGATCTTTGGCGAACTTTTGATCATGGGTGCCGTCAGCGGCATCGCCGTTGGTTTGAGCCGTTCGGCCCCGCCGCAGTCACGGGAATTGGCCCAGGAGGCACTCACCCCGGCCCAGATTCTCACCGGCTACCCGCTGCCGCCGGAACTTGAGTTTTCCCGCTGGTTCACCGAGTGGCGGCTGGACTGGCTGTGGGTTGGGTTCGCCGTTCTGGCGGGCGCCGCCTACCTGTCGGGGATTGTGAAGTTGCGCCGTCGCGGCGACAAATGGTCAGTGCTGCGCAGCATCTCCTGGTTTGTGGGATTGCTGGCGCTTGTCTACATCACCTCCGGCGGCCCGGCCGTGTACGGTGCAGTGCTCTTCAGCGCCCACATGGTGGAGCACATGGCCTTGATGGTCATTGCCCCGCTCTTCCTGGCCCTGGGTTCACCCGTATCTCTGGCACTGCAGGCTCTGACGCCGCGCCGGGACGGTTCGCGCGGCATCCGTGAATGGATTTTGGTGCTGGTGCATTCCACGTTCTCCAAGGTGGTCACGCACCCTTTGTTTGCTGCGGCTAACTTCTCCGGCAGTTTGGTGTTGTTTTACTACTCGCCAGCGTTCAACTTGGCTATGCGCTACCACGTGGGCCATGAGCTCATGATTGTGCACTTCACGCTCACGGGCTACATCTTCGTGCAGAGCATGATTGGTGCGGACCCGCTGCCCACCCGCGCCCCGTACCCCTTTAGACTCTTACTGCTGTTGGCCACCATGGCTTTCCATGCTTTCTTCGGTGTGTCCTTGATGATGGCCACCTCACTGCTTTCTGGGGAGTACTTTGGCAACATGGGCCGGCCCTGGGGTGACGACGCCCTAACGGACCAGCAAACAGCTGGCGGCATTGCCTGGGGTGTGGGGGAAGTGCCCACGCTGGCCATCGCCATGGGAGTGGCGTATATGTGGTCCCGCTCTGACGCGCGGGAAACAAAGCGCAAGGACAGGGCGGCCGACAGGAATAAGGACGCCGAGCTGGGCGCTTACAATGACATGTTTGCACAATTGGCGGCACGCGATGACGCCATGGGCGCATCCACCCAGGGACCTGGCCGGACACAGCGTGTGCCCAAGAACAGTTCCAACAGCAGCACCCCCAGCAGCACCCCAGTGTCAACGAGTGAGCCGGAGACCCCGGCCGGTACGCAAGGAGAAACGCCCTAGTGGATTCCGCAACGAAAACCAGCACAGTCCGGGTACGGGCATCTGAACTCGAAGGCCGCGGCTGGTTGAATACCGGCGGCGCAGAGCTGAACCTGGAAAAGCTGCGCGGCAAAATCGTCATCCTGGATTTCTGGACGTTCTGCTGCATCAACTGCCTGCACGTGCTGGACGAGCTGCGCCCCCTGGAGGAGCAGTACAAGGACGTGCTGGTCACCGTGGGCGTGCATTCGCCCAAGTTTGAGCATGAAGCGGACCCCGTGGCGCTGGCCGCGGCCGTGGAGCGCTACGACATCCACCACCCCGTGCTGGATGATCCCGAGCTGGTGACCTGGCAGGCATACTCGGCCCGTGCCTGGCCCACACTGGTTGTGGTGGACCCCGAGGGCTACATCGTGGCCCACCTGTCCGGCGAGGGCCACGCGGCAGGCTTGGAATCACTGATCCCGGAACTCATTGCCGAGCACGAGGCCAAGGGCACGCTGCACCGCGGCGACGGACCCTATGTTGCCCCCGCACCTGTTTCCCGTGACCTGCGCTTCCCCGGAAAGGTGCTGCCCCTGGGCGGGGGCACCTTCCTGGTCTCCGACACCGGCCACCACCGGCTGGTGGAAATGGCCGCTGACCTGACCACTGTGCTGCGCACCATCGGCTCCGGCACCAAGGGTTTCCTTGACGGATCGGCCGTTGACGCACAGTTTAATGAACCTCAGGGCCTGACGCTCCTGCCGGGCGAGCTGGCAGCGGCAGTGGGGTACGACGTCGTCGTGGCTGACTCGGTAAACCACCGCCTGCGCGCAATCACCCTAGCCACCGGCGAGGTCCGCACCGTTGTCGGCAACGGTGTGCAGCGGCTCCTGGAGGCTGGCCCGGCCCGCGTGAATGACGACGGCGCCAGCACTTCCGCGGCGGATCTTGGCACCACGCCGCTTGAGGTGGCATTGTCCTCACCGTGGGATGTGGCCTATTCATCGGCTTTGAAGACAGTTGTCATTGCCATGGCCGGCACGCACCAGATTTTCGGCTTTGACCCGTCTACAGGCGCCATCAGCATTGTTGCCGGCAACGGTCTGGAAGGCTTGTTGGATGGTCCGGGGGAGCAGGCCTGGTTTGCCCAGTCTTCAGGCATCACCGAGGACGCGCAGGGCAACATTTGGGTAGCCGACTCCGAAACTTCTTCCCTGCGGGTGCTGAAATTCGCCGCTGACGGCTCCGTGACAGTGGAAACGGCCATTGGTGAGGGGCTCTTCGACTTTGGCTTCCGTGACGGCGACGCCGGCCAGGCCCGCCTCCAGCATCCCCTTGGCGTGGCTGTGCTGCCCGACGGTTCGGTGGCCATTGCCGACACCTACAACGGCGCTGTGCGCCGCTACGACCCCGCCACGAAGCAGGTCAGCACGCTGGCCCGCGGCCTGGCCGAGCCCAGCGATGTGCTGCTCGATGAGAGCGGTGAGGTGCCGCTGCTCATTGTGGTCGAGGCCAACAAGCACCAGCTCATCCGCTTGCCGCTGCCCAAGAATGCGCTCCAGGTGGATGAAGGGGCAGTCCAAACGCACCGCCCCAAGACACCCCTTGCGCCCGGCGAGCTGGCGCTGACCATCCGCTTCTCCGCACCAACAGGACAGAAGCTTGATGACCGGTGGGGCGACCCCACCCAGCTGAAGGTCTCCTCCACGCCGCCGGAGCTCTTGATCAGCGGCGAGGGAACCTCCGTGGGCCTGGCGCGGACGTTGGTGTTGTCAGCCGATGTGCCCGAGGGAATTTTGCACCTTACGGCCCGCGCCGCAGCGTGCGACGGCCCCGAGGATGCCAACGGTGAGATCCCCGACCATGCCGCCTGCCACCTGTACCAGCAGGACTGGGGCATCCCCGTGGTGATGAGCGCCGACGGCTCATCCGAGTTGGCCTTGGATCTGCGCGGGCTCTAACCCCAGCAGTTCCCAGCGCCACTAAAAAAGCCTTGACAACGTAGGGGTTTCAGTTCTACGTTTATATAGTCAACTAAATGGTTGATAAACATAAAGGTTGATTATGCGGGAGTTTGACGAGCGGGACGACGCCCTGGATAAGGCGTTTCTTGCTTTGGCCGATCCGGTGCGGCGCAGAATTATTGCCCGGCTGTCCCGGGGCTCGGCCACCGTCAATGAGTTGGCGGAACCGTTCGAGATGACGAAGCAGGCCGTGTCCAGGCACATTCAGGTTTTGGAACACGCAGGCCTCATCACCCGAAGCCGGGACGGGCAACGGCGCCCCTGCCATCTGGCACCGGGGGCGTTGGAAGAACTGACTGCATGGATTGACTCATACCGGCTGGTGGCCGAGGCACAGTTTCGCCGCCTCGACTCCCTGCTGGATAACATGTCCAACAACGTGCAGAAAGAAGAACCATCATGACCACACACCATGACCTGGTTGTCACGGCCGCTCCGGATGTCCCGTTTGTGATGATGGAGCGGGAGATCGATGCCACAGTTGCCCAGGTGTACCGCGCCTACACGGAACCGGCGCTGCTGGTGCAGTGGATGGGGCCGCGAGGGATGGCAATGGATGTCACCGAACACGAAATGAGGGTTGGCGGACGCTGGGCCTTCACCCACACGGACGAGGAGGGAAACGTGTACGGCTTCCGGGGCGTGTTCCATCAGGTGCTGCCCAACGAACAAATTGTGCAGACCTTCGAGTTTGACGGCTACCCCGGCCACGTCAGCCTGGAGCGGGTCAATCTGGAAGATTTGGGTGACCGCACCCTGATCCGAACGCACTCCGTCTTCCAATCGCAGGAGGATCGGGACGGCATGGTGGCTTCCGGGATGGAACGCGGAGTCCGTGAAGGCTATGAGCGCCTGGAGGAACTGCTGGGGGTCCGCCCCACCGTTTCCTAATCGCTTAGCTGCGGGGTGACCGTCACTGTGGTCCCGGATATGGAGAGCTTGGCCGCGAAGGCAAAGTCATCGGCAACCTTAGCGGGGGCCACCAGGCCGCTAAACAAGTCCTGTTCGGTGTATTCCACTTGGGCCTTCACGTTGAGGGGGGCCATGATCCATTGGCCGCCGTAAGGTGAAATGGTAATGGCTGGGTATTCCAGGATGGACCATTCCACGGCCGAGACCACCCGGTTGTTGGTGGCTGCTGTCATGGGGCACCCCGTGGGCATGAGAACTGCTTGTTTGGCGCAGGCGTCCAAGTACTTTCGGATGGTGCCATCCACTTGGGCCAACAGATCAGTGGTGGGGCCGGTGGAAAGTCCGACGGCGGGAATCTCCTGCCCCGGGCCGCTCACCTTCCGCGTCACTGGCGCGGCGGCAAAGAGCGCGGACCTGTACTCCAGTTCGTAGCTGCCGGGATAAAACACGGCAAAAGAGTTCTTACCGTCAGGCATGTTGGCCGCAGCGCCGTTGATGCTCGCTTGGTTGGCATTGACCACCGAGACGTCAATGGTGGGCAGTGTCCCCGGAAGCATGGTCCAGCTGTCAAAGAACAGCCAATGTTTGGGCCCCTGAGTCAGTGTGAAGTCAGTCCTGAACGGGGAATTGCCCAGGGTGTAGTTCACGGTGACAATTTTTTGATTGTCAGGGCCGGGAACTGCCTCTCCAATGCTCACGCTTTTCAGGCCGGCCTGGGATTTCGCCAGCGCTTCGCCGTCGAGCGCCGCAGCGTCCGCGCTGGGAACCTTGGCCTGCAGAAGACCCAACGCTTTGGCGCCGTCGCCGTCCTTGAGGGCGTCCAAGTAATGGGCAACCGTCTTTTCCGGACCGAATTCGCGGCTGTTGACGATGGAAATGGTCACGATCGATGCGGCGATGGCAAGCATCAGCATCAGCAGCCATGCCGCCGCTATCTTGATGAGCTTTGTCCCGTCCTTCACGCGGTCAACTGTACCGGCAACGGGTACGCGGACCGGAATCGGGTGACTTGGGTATCAGCGGCGGCGTTTGCGCGGTGCCGTGCCGAAAATGTCGCGCATGAGGTTCCGGCCCAGGGATGAGCCCATGGATCGGACCATGCTCTTGAGCCCGCCGCCGAGGGCCCCGCCCAAGGCGCCGATCACGCCTGAGGCGATGTCGCCGCCGTCGTTGGTGGGAGCCGGAAGCTGGACTGGGGGAGGCGGCGGAAGGGGCGTCCCCACTGCCGGGCCTGTGGCGGGCGGGGCCGCAGCGGTGGCGGGGGCCTGCAACTTTTCGAAGGCGGAGACCGGATCAACGGCTGTCCCATAGGTGGGCAGCAGTGCCGAGGCCGCAATGACAGCCGTGACGGTGTCCGGGGAGCTGGGGCCCATGACTGAACCGGGCGCGCGCAGGCGGGTCAGCGCCACAGGCGTGGGCGCACCATTTTCATTCATGACCGTCACCACTGCCTCGCCAATGCCTGCGTTGGTGAGCACTTCCTCGAGGTCGTAACTGTTGATGGGGAAGGTGGAGACTGTTGCCTTGAGTGCCTTGGCATCCTCCGGGGTGAAGGCGCGCAGGGCGTGCTGGACTCGGTTGGCCAACTGCGCCAGGACATCGGCCGGAACATCCTTGGGCGTCTGGGTGACAAAGAAGATGCCCACGCCCTTGGAGCGAATCAGGCGCACCGTCTGGGTGATGGCGTTCAGGAACGCCTTGCTGGCGCCGTTGAACAGCAGATGAGCTTCATCGAAGAAGAACACCAGCTTGGGTTTGTCCAGATCGCCCACTTCCGGCAGGTCGCGGAACAGATCCGCCAGCATCCACATGAGGAAGGTGGAGAACAACAGCGGCTTGTCCTGGATGCTGGGCAGTTCCAGGCAGGTGATGACGCCGCGGCCGTCGGGGGCGGTGCGCAACAGCTCGGCGGTGTCGAACTCCGGCATGCCGAAAAATTCGCCCATGCCTTGGGCATCCAAGGTGATCAAGTTGCGCAAAATGACGCCAGCTGTGGCCTTGGACAAGCCGCCCAACTCTTCAAGATCGGCCTTGCCCTCATCGGAGCTCAGGAATTGGATGACGGCGCGCAGGTCCTTCAAGTCATACAGCTCAAGGCCCTTGGTGTCGGCGTAGTGGAACACCAATTGCAGGCTGGATTCCTGCGTTTCGTTCAAATCCAGCACACGGGACAGCAGGATGGGGCCAAAGGAGGTGATGGTGGCGCGCACCGGAACACCGTTGCCGTTGCCTCCCAACGCCAAGAATTCCACGGGGAACGCCTTGGACTCCCATTGCTGGCCCAGGGCCTGCGTGCGGGTGGTGAGCTTCTCGCTGCCAACGGCGGCGGTGGCCAGCCCTGTCAGATCGCCCTTGATGTCAGCCATAAACACCGGCACGCCCGCCGTGGAGAGTTGTTCGGCGATCATGTGCAAGGTGACTGTCTTGCCGGTACCCGTGGCTCCGGCCACCAGGCCGTGCCTGTTCATCATGGCCAGCGGCAAACTGATCTGCGCCTCGGGGTGGATCTCGCCGCCCACCATGGCGGCACCGAGTGCAATGGATGAGCCGGTAAACGTGTAGCCAGTCTGAAGCTGGGCAATCAACTCTGCGGGTGTCTTGGTAGCCATAGCGAAAGCGTACCGTGGCTCTCATTCCGTGGGCCGTAAATGCGCTAAATGTTGCCGGTGGCGTTCACCGAGCCGCCTGGATCAGCCCAGCAGGAACGCCACGGCGAACATGGCCGGAATGGCCAGAACTGTTGTGACCAGCACCGTGTCCTTGGCGACAGTGACGCCCACCTGATAGCGCTGGGCAGTGACGTAGACGTTCTGTGCCGCGGGAAGCGCCGCGGCCACCACTACTGCGAACAGTGCCGGACCACTCATGCCTAAGGCAAAATACGCCAGGAGGAAGGCGACGCACGGGTGGATGACAAGCTTGAAGCCTGTGGCCAGCAAGATGTCTGTCCTCCGTCCATCGCTGGCCGCCAGGGGTTTGCTGGCGCCCAGGGACATGCCGAAGGCAATCAAGATGGCCGGAATGGCCGCGCCCCCAATGAGGTGGATGGGTTCGGCCACAAGATTGGGAAGCCGCCAGCCTGTAGCCGCTAGAACAAGTCCCACAACAGTTCCCACGATCATGGGATTGCGGAAAATCTGCAGTACCACGCGTCCCGGCGTGGCACGGTGCCCACTGGTGAGGCTGTCCAGCAGCAACAAATAAAAGGGAGTGTAGAAGGCCAGTTGAAACACCAACACGGGCGCTATCAAGGCCGCGTCACCCAGGACGTAGGCCGCAATGGGGATGCCAAGGTTGGCCGCATTGGCAGTGGAGGAGGACATGGCCGCCAGCAGCGATTCGGCCAGAGAGCGTTTCAACAAAAACTTGACGATGATCATGAACGCGCCACCGGTAATCACCGCGCTGAGCGCCGCCACCAAGAGAGGTTCGGAAAATACCGTTGCCAGCTCGGCCCGGCCCAGGGTTTCAACCAGCAAGGCAGGGCTCGCCACAAAGAATGACAGCCTGCTCAGGACCAGCTGCGCGTTCTCGCCCAGAATCTTTCGCCGGCCCACAAACCAGCCCACCAGGATCACCAGCCAGACCACTGAAAAGCCCTCGATGACGGCTAGCACGGCGGCCCTGGGCTGAGACTGGTTAGTGTTGGCACCTCATCAGCCTATGCAGGGAACACGAATTGACGGAAACCATGTCATATCGTCACAATTGCGCTTTAACGGCTTGTGGGCGGTTTCAGAACCGCCCACAAGCCGTTAAAGCGCACAAAAGCGAGGAAAGTGCTATCTGGCTTGGGCCATGGCGGGGCGCAGCAGGCCCTCGGTGACGGCCTCGGCGGGGTCACTGCCCAGATGGACGATCTTGTTCTGCGCATCGACGTGCACCACTGACGGCAAAAAGTCCCGGGCCTCTGCCGTGGACATCTGCGCATAGGTCATCAAAATGACAAGGTCGCCAACGCCCACCAGGTGGGCCGCCGCACCGTTGATGCCAATGACGCCGGAGCCGCGAACACCGGCAATGGTGTACGTTTCCAGCCGGGAGCCGTTGGTGATATCCACAATGGAGACCATCTCGCCGGGCAGAATGTCAGCAGCGTCGAGAAGATCAGCATCAACCGTCACGGAGCCGACGTAGTGCAGATCGGCGTGGGTGACTGTGGCGCGATGAATCTTGGACTTAAACATGGTTCGCATCATAACGGCACAAGTCTACCGCTGTTGGGCTCTGGTTCGCTGTGAGTTTGCTTACCGATGACCTGGTCCCGTCAGCAGAACAAGCTAGCGCCGCCCCACGGGTGTGAGCTTGCGGCCCATGATGGCCTGGGTGAGGGCGTCCACCACCTCGGTATTGGCCAGCGGATTGCGGATCAGCGTGAAATCCACGTCCCCTACAGGAGGCAGGTCAAAGCGTTTGGTGATGACCTTGAGATCTTCCGGGACCAACGACGTCGGCATGACAGCAACGCCGATGCCCGCGCGCAGCGCTGCGAGGACTCCGCTGATTTGCTTGGTGGTGCAGCTGACCTGCCAGGTGCGGCCCACATTTTCCAGGGCGTCCAGGGCGAGCTTCCGGCTCAGGCTTGGTGCCGGGTAAACAATCACGGGTACCGGTGCCCCCGGTTCCAGCACGGTTTGCTCCAAGCCCACCCAGGCAAAGGTGTCTTGTTTGACCACATCACCCTCCTGCGCCCCGGACACCCACTTCACAAACACCAAATCAAGGGCACCGGCTTTCAGCCTGCGGTGCAGCTGGTCGCTCTGGCTCACCGTGAGCTCCAAATTGATGTGCGGGTACAGCTGGCGGAACTCACGCAAAATGCGGGGCAGGCCCGTGATGGCCAGGTCGTCGGCCATGCCAAAGCGCAACTTCCCGCGCATGGCGGCGCCGGAGAAATAGCCGGCGGCAACATCATGGGCGGCCAAGATGGTGCGGGCAAAGCCAGTCATGGCGTCACCATTGTCCGTCAGGCGCACTTCGCGGGTATCCCGTGACACAAGAACCCTGCCCGCGGCCAGTTCCAGCTTGCGCACGTGCTGGCTCACGGTGGGTTGGCTGATCCCCAGGCGTTCCGCGGCCCTAGTGAAATTCCGTGTTTCCGCAACGGCCAGAAAACTCTTGAGTTGAATGGGGTCAAAGGTGGGGGCATCGGCCATGGTGGAACTCCCAAGGAACTATTACGAAAATCAGAACTATTACAAAACTCAATGGTATTTATAGTCATCATATACTTTCAGCATATGTGGGAGCGGCCTAGGGTTAAAAAGGTAAATCCCCGTAAACCCCAAGTCCCAGGACCCAAGCCTTGACGCCCCCATCAGCACATCAGAATGCTGCCCTGACCGCCCCCATCAACCTCGTGACTACCCGCCCGCCGTGGAGTCAAACATTTTCATCGCTGAAAATCCGCAATTACCGTATTTTTGCATCCGCCAACCTTTTGGCAGTCATTGCCGTATGGATGCAGCGCGTGGCCCAGGACTGGATGGTGCTGGAGCTCTCTGGCTCGGTGACAGCCGTTGGCATCACAGTCTTTATGCAATTCATCCCCTCACTGCTGCTCATGCCGCTGGGCGGGATCCTGGCCGACAGGTATTCCAAACGCCTGATCCTGATCATCAGCCAAAGCGCCGCGGGCATACTGGCCACCCTCATGGCTGTCCTGGCACTGACGGGCCGCCTTGAGGTGTGGCACATTTACGTCATTGCCTTTGTTTTGGGCTTGGTGGTGGTGGCCGACCAGCCCGCCCGCCAGGTGTTTGTCAACGAACTAGTGGGCCCGCGCCAACTCCGCAACGCCATCAGCTTGAACTCTTCCATTTTCCAGATGGGCGGCATGATTGGCCCGGCCGTCAGTGGTGTCCTCATCATGGCCGTGGGCGGCGGGTGGGCCTTTGCCGTCAATGCGTTGGCGTGCGCCGTCACGGTGATCTCGCTGACCATGATCCGCACGCACGAACTGGTGAAAATGCCGCCGGTCAAACGCGGCAAGGGCCAGCTCATGGAAGGTGTCCGCTACGCCCTGCGCAAACCCACCATTGTCTTCCCAGCCGCCATGGCAGCCGTGTTTGCCGTGTTTGGCTTGAGCTTGGCCGTGTTGATGGCCGCCTATGCCAATACAGTGTTCGACGCCGGGGCCGGGGGCTACGGCCTGCTCAACACCTTGGTTGCGCTGGGTGCGCTGGGCGGAGCGCTCGCCTCCACCCGCTTTGCCACCCTGCGTCTGCGCGGGGTCATGTCCGCCGCCGGCGCCTATGGTGTGGTGTTGATGCTGGCCGCCTTTGCGCCCAGCATGGCCACGTTTGGTGCGGTCATGGTGGTGGCAGGATTCGCTTCACTGCTGTTTTTGACAAGTGCCAACCAGTTGGTTCAAATGTCCACCAACGTGCTTATTCGCGGACGCGTCATGAGCCTGTACATCATGGTGCTCATTGGCGGACAAGCCCTGGGCGGGCCGCTGATGGGATGGCTGGCCGAGCATTGGGGCGTGCAGTGGGCCATGCTGCTTGCCGGCGGCGTGACTGTGCTGGCTGCCGCGGTGATTGCGCTGGTTCTGGCCAAGCGCGGGCAGCTGGCCCTCAAAGTGAATCTGCGCAGTCCACGGCAGCTGGTGTTCATCGTGCCCAAGGCAGGCTGAGCCGTTGCTCCGGGGCAGGCGGGCGTGAGCCGGCCCGCCTGGCTGCTACTTGATGGCGCCGGCCGGGGGACCCAAAAAGCGGTGGAGTGAATCCGCCACGGCCGTCAAGTCGCGCAGCTCGCATTCCCACACCGTCATGGCCGCCCATCCGCTGGCGGCCAGCCCGGCCAGCGCCTGGCTGTCCCGCTCCACTGTTCTTGTCCGTTTGGCAGCCCAAAAGTCGGCGTTCGTTGCAGGGTTGTGCGTTCCGTTGGAGCAGCTGTGTGAGTGCCAAAAGCAGCCGTTCACAAAGACAACCCGATGCCGACCGCGAAAGACCAGATCCGGCGTGCCTGGCAGGTCCGGCGCGTGGAGCCGGTAGCGGTAACCCTCGGCGTACAGGAGCCGGCGGACCAGCATTTCGGGTTTGGTGTCCTTGCTGCGGATGCGCGACATGACCCGGTGGCGCTGTTCGGTGGTCAAACAATCAACCATGGATCAATGCTACGCGCGGATCCTGTGCATGGCGCGGAACAATGTTCGCAGGGCCGTGACGGAGCTTTTCGACGCAAACGGGACTAAAATAGGTGTACGAAAATCCTTTTTCGTTTTCCTTTGCCGGCTTTGACGCGGTCGACCCTGACCTGCCGGTGACACCATGCAAACCCCCAACAGTCCCACAGCTCCAACCGCGGCGCTGCCCCGGCGGGCAGCGCACACCAACGCCGTCGTCGCGTCATATGCCGTGCTGCTGAGAAGGGTGCGTGCCGCGGGACTCATGCGCCGGCGTCGAACATTCTATGCCGTGGTGTTTGCAGCCCTACTGCTGGTTCTTGCCGCGGCCGGCACTGGCTTTGTGCTGCTGGGTGACACATGGTTTCAACTCTTGATTGCTGCCGTCTTGGGAATCTTGTTCACCCAGTTCGCCTTTCTGGCCCATGAGGCCGCCCACCACCAGGTGTTTGCCTCGGGTTGGGCCAATGACTGGACGGCCCGGATCCTGGGGCCGTTGCTGGTGGGCATGAGCTACGCCATGTGGGTCAAAAAACACACGGCCCACCATCAGTTCCCCAACGTGGTGGGCAAGGACCCCGACATTGAGACGGGTGTGGTGGCGTTCTACGAGGAGGGTGCCGCCACTAAAAGCGGCTTTGCTGCCGTAGTCACCCGCCACCAGGGCTACCTGCTGTTTCCGCTGATCCTGTTTTTGGGTTTCAGCCTGATTCTTGACTCGGCCAAGACCTTGTTTGGCAGGCGCGGGGTCCGCTTCAGGTATGTGGAGATTGGGCTGCTGGTGCTGCGTTTTGGGCTCTACCTGGCGGCGTTGTTCGTGATGCTCCCGTGGGGCATGGCGCTGGCCTTTGTAGGCGTACAAATGGGTGTGTTTGGCTTGTACATGGGAGCGTCGTTCGCACCCAACCACAAGGGCATGCCTGTCTTGGCTGCTGGCAGTCGGACGGATTTTTTGACCCGCCAAGTGGTAACCAGCCGCAACATTCGGGGCGGCTTCTTCATGGACACGCTCATGGGCGGGCTGAACCGGCAGGTGGAGCACCACCTGTTCCCCGACATGGCCCGGCCGGAACTGCGCCGAGCCAATGCCCTGGTGTTGCAGGTGTGCCAGGAGAACAACATCCCCTTTACCGAGACCGGATTGCTGCAGTCCTACGCCATGGTGGTGGACTACCTGAACCGGGTGGGCCTGTCAGCGGTGGACCCTTTTGAATGCCCGCTCGTGCGGCGCTACAGGTGACGCCCCCGTAAAGAAACCGGAACTTACGCTTCAGCCAGCGGCAGGTGCGGGTACTCTTTTTGCCGCCGCTGGAACTCCAGGATCGCCGGGTTGATGATCACGCCGTCGGCAATTTCAACGGCACGTGAAATGGTGTCATGGTTCGGCCATTCGCCGGGGCCAGCCAGAACGGGCTCAATGAAGGGCATCAGCGCTTCACTGATCTCCCAGGTGGCCGAGTTCCACAAGTAGCTGGGGGTGTGGTCCACAGCGTAGTAGTTGATGTTGTTGCCCACGGTAAACATCGGATCCGTGAAGCTTGTGCTGCGGGCCCAACTAAAGCCCATGCCCTCATCGCAGGAGACATCAACAATCAAACTGCCCGGCCGGAACGCGTCCAGATCGGCTTCGGTCAAGTAAGTCATGGGGTCGTTGGGGTCCTGCAAGGTGCAATTGACCACAACATCCGCCTCGGCCAGGAACTCGCTCAGCGGTGCGTCGCCGTCCTCGAGCATCACAAATCCCTTGTGTGGTGCCTCCGGTGCAAAATCAAATTGCACCATTTCCGCTGAATGGATGGGCGCTGCCACGGCTGCCACGCTGCGGCTGGTCAGGACCTGCACGTCGTGGATGCCCAGGGCCTTCAAGGCTGTCACGGCGCCGCGGGCTGTAGCTCCGAAACCAATGACGATGGCCTTGAGTCGGCGTCCGTAATCACCGGTGGAGCCCGTCAACGACAGCGAGTGCAGCACTGATGCGTAGCCAGCCAGCTCGTTGTTCTTGTGGAAAACGTGCAGCCCGAAACCGCCGTCGGAAGCCCAATGGTTCATGGCCTCGAAGGCAATCAATGTCAACTTCTTGTCAATGGCCAGCTGCGTGATGGCCCGGTCCTGCACGCAGTGCGGCCAGCCCCACAGGGTTTGACCGTCCTTGAGCTCGGCCAGGTCCTGGGCTTGGGGCTTGGGCAGCAGGACCACATCGGAACCCTGGATGACTTCCGCGCGCGGTGCCACCGTGCCCACCAGGGTGGCCAGTACGGCGTCGGAGACACCAAAAGGCACACCATAACCCACTTCGACAACCATGCGTGCGCGGATGCTCTCCTCGATGCGGGAGAAATGTTCCGGATGGATGGGGGCGCGGCGTTCATCGGGCTTGAGGGAAACTCCCAAAACGCCCAGGCGCAGCCCGGTCGAAATGGGCGTGCTTGGCTGCAAATCTTCGGACATCGTTGCGCTCCTCTATGCAGGAACCCTGCTGGGCCCTATTCTGTCGACCCTACACGCAATGACTTGGAGCACAGCTGGTCCGCAACAAAAAATGCTGCCCTCAACTCAAGAGTTGAGGGCAGCATCAGGAAAATCTGAGCGGGCGACGGGAATCGAACCCGCGTATCGAGCTTGGGAAGCTAGCGCTCTACCATTGAGCTACGCCCGCATTGGAACACCATCAGCCGCAGCTGCTTTGTTCCGGTATTGATTCTAGCCCGTGTGCAAGGGTGCTTTGGACCATTGACACGCACCAACCGGCCCGGCATTTTTGTCGGACAGGTGCGCCGGGCAGGAGTGCGCCGGGGCACATTAGCTAATAATGGAAGCTTTTACGGCCGCAAATTCGGAGTCGGTCAGGGCACCCGATGCGTGCAGGGCTGCCAGACGTTCCAGCTTGCTCAGCAAATCATCTGCGGGAGCTGCGGGAGCTGTTGCAGCCACGGGGACCGGCTGCATCTGCGCCTGCTGGGCCAGCACGGCCTGCTCGGCGGCCTGCTGCTGGGAGGCTTGCTGGCCGGCAGCCTTTGCGTTGACTGCGTTGCTGGCAGCCGTAGCTGTTCCGGCAATAACAGCCGTGCGTGCAGCTGTGCCCAAAAGGGAGGGGCGGTTACGTCGGCCAAAAGCCATGGCGTTCTCCTTGAAGTAGTACCTGTGCGGCCACTGGCCGGCGGTTGCTCTCATCATACGGCCGTGCCGCAAGACATTGCCTCAGGTGCTACGTCCGTGACGCAAAGCAAGTGCGAGCCTAGAAAACCGGCTCCGGTTTTTTGCCCTGAAACAGCGCCACCACGGGTTCCACATATCTGGCGGCGACCGGGCCACTCACGGCCATGATGAGCACATAGGTGGTGGAGAGTGCTGCCAACTCCACCGGCACTACACCTGAGGCGACGGCCAGTCCGGCAATCACGATGGAAAACTCGCCACGCGCAATCAAGGCTGCCCCGGCACGGGCCCGGCCGGGTACGCCAATTCCCTGACGCCCGGCAGCCCACCAGCCAGTGGCTACCTTGGTGATGGTGGTGACGAGGGCCAGCAGCAAGGCAACGCCCAACACGGGCGGGATGGTGCGGGGATCGGTGTTGAGACCAAAGAGCACAAAAAACATGGCGGCGAAGAGGTCGCGCAAGGGCTCAAGGACGCGTGTGGCGTTCTCTGCCGTACCGCCTGAAATGGCGATTCCCAAGAGGAATGCGCCCACCGCGGCGGAAACATGCAGGGCAGACGCCAAGCCAGCCACCAGCAGAGCAGCACCAAGCAGCTTGAGCAGAAAGGATTCCCTGTCGGGGCTGTCCAAAAGGTTGGAGACCAGATGGCCGTAGCGCAGAGCCCCCACTAAAACGGCAGTGATGACTGCCAAGGAAATCCCCAAGGCTGTCAGCCCGCCCATGAAGGACACCCCGGCCAGGACGGTCGTCAAAATGGGCAGGTAGGCGGCCATGGCCAAATCTTCAAAGACCAAGATGGAAAGCACCACCGGGGTCTCGCGGTTGCCCAGGCGGCCCAGATCGCCCAAGACTTTGGCAATGATGCCGGAGGATGAGCTGTAGGTGACGCCAGCCATGACCAGTGCCCCCACCGGACCCCAGCCAAGAATCAGGGCCACAGCAATGCCGGGCAGCATGTTCAGGACCAGGTCCACCAGTCCGGCCATCCATGACTGCTTCAGACCCGTGACGAGTTCCTTGGCCGTATATTCCAGTCCAAGCATAAGCAGCAGCAGGATCACGCCAATTTCACTGGCTATGTGGGCGAAGTCCTCGATGCCGGCAAACGTGATGAAACCGCCTTCACCAAAGGCCAGGCCGCCCAACAGGTAGAGCGGGACCGGCGACATGCCAATGCGACCGGCGAGACGACCTAAGAAACCGAGCCCGAAAAAAACTACGCCGAGCTGAATAAGTGAAAGAGCCGTCCCGTCCATGGAGAACTACAAGCGGGACTGCAGGATCTGTGCAGCGTCCGCCAGTCCCTGGTCGGTGCCTACAATGACGACCATGTCATCCACGTGCAGGACCTCATCCGGTCGCGGCGAACCAATCACCTTGCCGTCACGCAGCAAGGCCACAATGGACGTTCCTGTCCGGGTGCGCATGTGGGTGTCGCCCAGCGGCCGGCCGGCAAAGGCCGAGCCCTTGCGAATGAGGATCTGGTGGGTTGTCACGCCCGAAATATTCTCGTGTTCGGCGGTGAGCTGGGCAATGAGCTGGGCAGAACCCAGCAGGGAACCCAAGCCGGCGGCTTCCTCGGCGCTGAGCGGAATGGATGCTGCACACGCATCGGGATCATCCACGCGGGAGAGAATCAGCTCGGTTTGGCCGTCGCGGTGGGTCACAACACCCACGCGCCGCCCGCTTGAAAGACGCAGCTCCCTGCGAACACCAATTCCTGGAAGAGGTGTCTCTTCAATATTCATGACTCTTACCTTAGCTGTGCCGTTGTGTGAATACCCCACGTTAAAACAAGCAGAGGTGCGGAATTAGTCCCGGTACGCAGTGGGGGCACACTCAATGACGACTTTGCAGCGGAGGGATTACGGCAAAATGCGCTATTTTTAGAGGGTGCTGATCTCTGACCGCGATATACGTGCCGAAATTGCTGCCAAACGCATTGTCTTGGACCCCTATGACCCTGCCATGGTGCAGCCATCAAGTGTTGATGTGCGCATGGACCGGTTCTTTAGGCTCTTTGACAACCACCGTTATGCCCACATTGACCCGGCCGAGGAGCAGCCGGATCTGACCCGCTTGGTGGAGGTTGCTCCGGACGAACCCTTCATCCTGCACCCCGGAGAGTTCGTCCTGAGCTCCACCTACGAAACCGTGACTTTACCCGACGACGTCGCAGCACGGCTTGAAGGCAAGTCCTCGCTGGGCCGTCTGGGCCTGCTCACGCACTCCACCGCCGGCTTTATTGATCCGGGCTTCTCCGGTCACATCACCTTGGAACTCTCCAATGTGGCGACCCTGCCCATTAAGCTGTGGCCCGGCATGAAGATTGGCCAGCTGTGCTTCTTCCAGCTGAGCTCCCCGGCCGAGAACCCCTACGGCACGGGCCCGCACATGAACCGCTACCAGGGACAGCGCGGCCCCACCGCGTCACGGTCGTTCCAGAACTTCCACCGCACCAAGATCTAGCGTACGGAACTCATCACTTAATTTCGACGGCGGGTACGTCACCTTCAGGCTGAAGGTGACGTACCCGCCGTCGAACTTTAACTGTGTGCTGCTAAGCAGCTGCGCCGTGCGGCGGGGCCTTGACGGGCAGCAGCAACAGCAGGCCCAGCAGCAGCACCACCAGGATGCCAATAATGCCCCAACGCTGGGCCCCAAAGATCACAATGGAGAGCCCAAAAAGTTGCGGCGCCAGGAAGGAAACGGCTCGCCCCGTGGTGGCGTAGAGGCCAAACATTTCACCTTCCTGCCCCTCGGGGGCCAGCCGTCCCATGAACGTTCGCGCCGACGACTGGGCCGGGCCCACAAACAAGCACAGAATCAGGCCGAAGACCCAAAATGCGTTCTTGCCGTCAAGGAACAGCAGGGCCGTGCCGGAGATCAGCATGCCGATCAGGGACGTGACAATGACCGCCTTGGGACCAAATTTGTCGTCCAGGAAGCCGGCGGACAGGGCGCCCGCGGCGGCAACCACGTTTCCGGCAATGGCAAAGATGAGGACGTCTCCGGTCTTGAAACCAAAGGAACCCACAGCAAGGACGGCACCAAAGGTGAAGATGGCTGCCAGCCCGTCACGGAAGATGGCGCTGGAAATCAGGAAGTACAGGGTGTGCGGTGCTGTCCGGCCCAACCGCACGACAGTGCGGAATAGCTCCCTATAGGACTGGAAGAATCCCACGTGCGGCATATTGGGGTCGGGCTTGGATTCGGGGATGGCGAGGAACACCGGGATGGAGAAAATCAGCATCCACAGTGCCGAGAAAACGGCCACCGCGCGGTACGTCATGCCGTCGGCGCTGGTGATGCCAAACAGCCCAACCTCGGGCTTGATCAAGCCGTAGTAGACAACCAGCAAGGCCACGATGCCGCCCAGGTAGCCAGCCGCCCAGCCATAACCGCTGATCCGGCCAATCGTCTTCTTGGTGGAGATCTGCAGCAGCATGGCGTTGTAGTTCACGCCGGCAAGTTCAAAGAACACGTGACCGGCGGCAATGAGCAGACAGCCAAACAGCAAGTAGGACTCGTGGGGTTGGACAAAGAAGCATGCCCCCGTCAGCACCACCACAATGAGTGTGTTGATGCCCAGCCAAAGCTTGCGCCGCCCACTGTGGTCGGAGCGTTGCCCGGCCACCGGGGCCAGCAGCGCAATGGCAAAACCGGAGATGGACAAGGCAAAGGCGAGTGTTGCCGTGGCCTTGTCGGCTCCGCCAAAATCGTCGCCCGTCAGGTAGAGGGCGGTGAAAATGAAGGTGGTCATGACAGCGTTAAAGGCTGCCCCGCCCCAGTCCCACAGGGACCATGCCACGACCTGCCATGTGGTGCCAGGGGTCTTGGCGTTCGCTGCGGGCGGCAACACGGTAGCTGGGGGAGGGTTCGTCATACGCCACATGCTATCTGCCGCAGTGGTCCGGGGAGCATATGCATCAAGAACATTAAGCGTGTGCCCTCCGCCGGTGATCCGCCAGTGAGTCGTCCCGCGGCTTTGTGGGCGTGGACGGTGCGCTGGTCTTGATAGGGTTGAGGGGTCGGGAACCGACTGTTACCCCCGTGATTCGCTCATTTCCAGCCCGAAACATGCGGAGCCCTTAGTGTTGTTTGTCCTCTGTGCGCATTTCATTGTGGCCATTATCGCGCCCATTTTGTTCGCCCGCTGGGGCAGAGCAGCCTTCTATGTCCTCGCCGCCGTTCCCGCCGCCAGCTTTGTGTGGCTCCTGGTGCAGTACCAAAACGTCTACTCGGACACGGCGCCCAGCCCCACCGTGGACATTCCCTGGATTCCTGTCCTGGACCTGAACCTCACCTTCCGCATGGACCAGCTGTCGTGGCTGATGTCGCTGCTGGTTTTAGGTGTGGGAGCCTTGGTTCTGGCCTATTGCGCCAGATACTTCAAGACGGACGACGCCGGCCTGGGCGGCTTTGGTGCCCAGCTGCTGGCCTTCGCGGGGGTCATGTTTGGGCTGGTCACGGCCGACAACCTCATTCTTTTGTTTGTTTTCTGGGAACTGACAACAGTTCTTTCCTACCTCCTTATTGGCTATGCACGCACCCGCATTGCGGCCCGGCGCGCCGCCCTGCAGGCCCTGATCGTGACAACCTTTGGTGGGCTCGCCATGCTGGTGGGCCTGATCATGGTGGGCGAAAGTGCTGGCACCTACAGCATTTCGGCCGTCCTGGCTAAGGCCCCGGAGTTGCTGTCAATGGACGGCACCGCACAGGTGCTCCTGGATATTGGTATCGCCTTGATTTTGGTGGGTGCCGTAACAAAATCGGCGCTCCTGCCGTTCCACTTCTGGCTCCCGGGCGCCATGGCTGCACCCACCCCCGTCAGCGCCTACCTGCACGCCGCCGCGATGGTCAAGGCCGGAATTTACCTCATTGCCCGCCTCGCGCCAGGTTTTGCACAGACCGAATATTGGCAGGCCATGATTGTGGTGCTGGGCCTGGGCACCATGCTTCTGGGTGGCTGGCGTGCGTTGCGCCAGTACGATCTGAAACTCATTTTGGCCTACGGCACTGTCAGCCAGCTGGGCTTCCTGACCCTGGTGGTTGGCTTGGGCGGCCAGGAGGCCGCCATGGCAGGCATGGCCATGGTTTTGGCGCACGGTTTGTTCAAGGCGGCACTCTTTTTGGTGGTGGGCATTATTGACCACCAAAGCGGCACCCGCGACATCCGCGAATTATCGGGGGTCTTTAAATCGGCCCCCATGCTGGGCGTTGTGGCGCTCATTGGCGTAGCCTCCATGGCGGGGCTGCCGCCCTTGGCAGGTTTCATCGCCAAGGAGGGCATCTTCCAAGCCTTCATCGCTTCAGCAAACCACGGCCCGGCGGGCCCGGTCATTGGCTGGACAGTCTTGGTGGGCATAGTGCTTGGCTCCGTGCTGACGTTCGCCTACAGTGCCAGGTTCATGTGGGGTGGTTTTGCGCCCAAGGCCAAGGGCATGGCCACAGTGTTCAAACCCGTTGGTTGGCTCTTCCTGGCGGCGCCCGCGCTGCTGAGCCTGCTCACGGTGGCCTACGGTTTCTTCTCGCAACTCGTGGAGAGCTGGGTCAAGCCCTACAGCGACCAATTCCCGGCCTATGACCCCCACGGCATGCACCTGTTGCTGTGGCATGGATTTACCCCTGCCCTGGGGCTCAGTGCCCTAGTGGTGACCGCCGGCACGGCCCTGTTCCTGCTGCGCAACAAGGTTGAAGTATTCCAAGGCAAGATCCCTGCCACTGTCGATTTTGAGCGCGGCTACCGCCAATCCATTGTTGTTCTGGACAGGGTGGCCATTTGGGTTACGGGACGCACCCAGCGTGGTTCCTTGTTCTTCTACCTGGCGGTCATTTTGTCCACGTCCATAGCCTCGGTATTGGCGGTCCTTTTCCTGACCGATCAGCACTGGAGCCACGACCTTTACTTTGTGGATCCAGGTTCACCCTTCCAGCTCATTGCTGGTGCGGTGATAGTCATTGGCGCCATTGCCGCGGCCAGGGCCAGCAAACGGTTCATGGCTGTCCTGATGGTCTCGGTGACCGGTTATGGCATTGCGTTGATCTTTGCCCTGCAGGGCGCCCCGGACCTTGCCCTGACCCAGATGTTGGTTGAAACCATTATTCTTGTGGCCTTTGTCCTCGCCATGCGCTCCCTGCCGGCAAGCCTTTTGGAACGCACGGCAGGCAGCCACAAGGCTGCCCGGCTGATTATTGGCATCGCCTTTGGCGCCACCATGGTGGTGGTGGCCATCGTGGCGATGGGATCGCGCATTCATGTTCCCGTGAGCCTTGATATGCCCATCATGGCATATGAGGGTGGTGGGGGTCTCAATGTTGTCAACGTGACCCTTGTGGACATTCGCGCTTGGGACACGTTCGGTGAAATTTCCGTGCTGGCCATTGCGGCCACAGGTGTTGCCAGCCTGATCTTTGTGCGTGGACGCGGGCAGCGGCTTCCGCGGGCGGAGACTGTAGCCACCGGAAGCGTTGGCAAGCTGCAAGCCGCCTCCTTTGAACCAACCGTTGAGATCGCCAAGCGGTTCGCGGCAGCACCTGGCAACCCGTGGCTCGTTGCCGGGCGCACCCTGGCCCCGGAGCGCCGCTCCATCATCATTGAAGTGGTGGCACGGCTGGTATTCCACAGCATTATTGTCATCTCCATCTACCTGCTGCTCGCCGGCCACAACGCCACCGGCGGAGGCTTCGCCGGCGGACTGGTTGCAGGCCTGGCCCTCACCATCCGTTATTTGGCGGGTGGGCGCTTTGAACTGGCTGAGGCAACAAGGATTTCAGCGGGAACTCTTTTGGGCTTGGGCTTGACCATCGCGGCTTTGACCGGATTGGCCCCGCTCTTCCTGGGCGGCGACGTGTTCCAAAGCGCCATCATTGCCTTCGAGCTGCCCATCTTTGGTCACGTGAAGTTTGTGACCTCCACACTCTTCGACATAGGCGTCTACCTGGTGGTTGTTGGTTTGGTTGTAGATGTTCTGCGCAGCTTGGGCTCCGAGATTGACAAGCACGAAGAGGATGGCATGGACGGCGTCGCGCTAATTCAGGATGACGAGCCGTTGGAGGTGGCCAAGTGAGCATCAATATAACCCTCCTATTGGTGATGGGCGTGCTGTATGCGGTGGGGCTCTACCTCTTGCTGGAGCGGAGCCTGACACGAGTGCTGCTCGGTCTGATGCTGCTGGCCAACGCCACCAACATCCTCCTGCTCGCCACCGGCGGCTATGCCGGACTGGCCCCGATCTTCAACAAAGACATTCCCTCCAGCGCATATAACGATCCCCTGCCGCAGGCGTTCATTCTGACGTCCATTGTGATCTCCTTCGCCGTGACAGCATTCATGCTCAGCCTGATCTACAGGTCATGGCTACTCAGCCGCGCCGACCACATCCAGGTGGACCAGGAGGATATTCGCGTGGCCATGCAGGATCTGTACGACGACGAGGAGGACTCCGAGATTGCCATTGAGGTCTCCGACTTCCACGAGAATAACCAGCCACTAGGGAAGCGCGAGACAATTCCAGGAATTGTGCCCAAGAGAGTGATTGACGCCAAAGCGGTCGCGACATCCAAGAAGGATGTGCACCCAGAATCACCGGTCCTGAAAACGCCAGAGGTTCAATCGCCGACGGGGGAGAAGGAATGAATGTTGCCAGCCTGGCACCACTTGCCGTAGTCCTGCCCTTCCTGGGCGCCGCCTGGGCATTCGTGCTGATCAGGCATCCGCGTGCCCAGCGCCGTGTCAGCTTGGGCACCCTCACCGTCACCTTGGCCTTGGAGGTCTGGGTGCTGGCCCACGTGTGGCAGTCCGGACCCATAGCCGTGGAGCTTGGCGGGTGGGCGCCACCCTTTGGCATTGTCATGGTCGCCGATCAATTCTCATCCCTGCTCTTGGTGGTCTCCTCCGCAGTGAGCCTGGCAGTTCTTGCCTATGCCACGGGGCAGGGCGCCGCCGACGGTGAAGAAAGCGGACCCGTTTCCGTCTTCCACCCCACCTATTTGATTCTGGTAGCAGGCGTTTCCAACGCATTTTTGGCCGGGGATCTCTTCAACCTCTACGTGGGCTTTGAAATCCTGCTGACCGCCAGTTATGTGCTCATGACCCTTGGCGGAACCGGCTCACGCATCCGTGCAGGCATCACCTACGTTGTTGTCAGCGTGGTGTCCTCACTACTGTTCCTCATAGCCATCGCCATGATTTATGGTGCCACCGGAACAGTCAATCTGGCCGACCTTGCCATCAAGCTCGGTGAACTGGATCCCGGCACCCAACACCTGCTGCACGTGCTGCTGCTGGTGGCGTTCGGGATCAAGGCGGCTGTGTTCCCGCTCTCCTTCTGGCTCCCCGACTCCTACCCCACAGCCCCTGCTCCCGTGACCGCAGTGTTCGCCGGATTGCTGACCAAAGTGGGTGTCTATGCCATCGTCCGGACCGAAACGCTGCTCTTTCCCACGGACCATTTCAACTCGGTGCTTCTTGTGGTGGCGTTGCTGACCATGCTGGTGGGAATTCTGGGTGCCATAGCCCAGACTGACATAAAACGTATGCTTTCCTTCACCCTGGTGAGTCATATCGGGTACATGATTTTCGGCGTCGCACTGTCGTCGGTCATTGGTCTGGCCGCCACCATTTTCTACGTCATCCACCACATCACCATCCAGACGTCCCTGTTCATGGTCACAGGCCTGGTGGAGCGGCGCGGCGGCAATTCCTCGATTATGCGCCTGGGCGGGCTGGCGAAGCTGTCGCCCATTCTGGCCGTGCTGTACTTCATCCCCGCCATGAACCTTGCCGGCATTCCGCCGTTCTCAGGTTTCCTGGGCAAGCTGGGGCTCCTGCAAGCAGGTGTTGCCGACGGCTCTCCGCTGGCCTATGCGGTGGTTGTGGGCGGTGTCGTAGCCAGCCTGCTGACATTGCTGGTGGTGGCTCGCGTCTGGAACCGTGTATTTTGGCGCAGCGCCGCCGACGCCGAAGATCCAGACGCCGTGCTGCTCTCCACCGCTCCGGACGCCTCGGGGAAGGAAAGCATGCGCGCCCTGCGCAGCAGCAAGCATGTGGATGCCACAGAGGGTCGTTTCTCGGGTGAAAACGAGGTACCCATCCTGCCAAAGATGATGGTGTATTCCACCATGGGGCTGGTGGTGCTCGGTGTTGCCATGACCGTTTTTGCCGGTCCGCTCTTTGACTTGAGCCAGGACGCAGCCACCAGCATGCTGGAACGGACTGCCTACATTGAAGCCGTCCTGGGATTGGGGGCGGGCAACCCATGAGCCAAGGTGTAAAAATGAAACGCAATGGGACCGTCATGCAGAAGTTGCCGCTGCTCGTGTGGCTTGTTGTGGTGTGGGGTGCACTGTGGCAGGACTTCAGCGCCGGCAACCTGCTCTTTGGCGCCTTGATTGCCGTGGGTGTATCACGCGCTTTTTACCTGCCACCGGTTGAACTCAGCGGACGCTTCAACGTGCTGCGTGCCCTGACTTTTGTCCTGTGGTTCATCAAGGAAGTCACGGTGGCCAGTGTTCAGGTCCTGTATTGGGCCTTCACCAAGGGCCCGCGGATTCGCAACGCGGTCATTGCCGTACCCCTGCGCAGCACCTCGGATCTGCTCATGACGGCCGTTGGTCATGTGCTGTCACTCATCCCGGGGTCCCTGGTGGTGGAGGTGGATCGCGGCACGGCCACACTGTACGTCCATGCCATGAACGTGGAGACACCGGCAGCTGCTGAACAGGTTCGTCGAGGTATCCAGGACATCGAGGCCGGATTGATACGGGTGATGGGCACCAAGGAAGAGCTGGCCGCACTGAAGGCAGAAGCCACCGGTGCGCCCATGGTGACCCACGTGGCTCCTGCGGCGCCTGCCACATCTTCGCAGGAGGAGAAATGACCGCCATGAGCATTGTTGTCATCATTGTTGCCGCCATACTGACGCTGGCCGCGGCAGGAACCATTTACCGCATTGCCGCCGGGCCTTCCCTGCTGGACCGTGTCATCGCTGCGGATGTTTTGTTGGCTATTTTCGGAGCGTCGCTGGCCACTGAAATGGCCATGAACAAGCACACCGACAATTTGGCGCTCCTGGTGGTGCTGACAGTCATTGGCTTCATCGGCTCAGTCACCGTGGCGCGCTTTGTGGCCCACAGGAAGGAAGAAGGATGAACGTCCTGATTGATGTGCTGACGGCCGTCTGCCTGCTGGGCGGGGCGCTGATGAGTCTTGCAGCGGCCATTGGCCTGCTGCGCTTCCCGGACTTGATGAGTCGCATGCACGCGGCTACCAAGCCACAGGTCTTGGGTCTGCTGCTCATGCTCTCCGCCATGGGATTGCAGATGCGGTTGTGGTCGCTGCTGCCGATCTTGATCGTGGCGTGGCTCTTTCAGCTGCTCACGGTGCCCGTCTCTGCCCACATGGTGGGCCGTGCCGGCTACCGGACAAAACACCGCAGGCCGGAACTGCTCAGTGTTGATGAGTTGGACCAAGTTGTCGCTGCAGCCGTAGAAGGCGACCGCAAGGACTAGTCCCCAACTCCTCCCGCACCTCGCCGAACGGGCAGTAGTTGTTGATGTTTAACAAAAACATCAACAACTACTGCCCGTTCGATTTTTGCTTGGCGCGCGCCGGCGGGTGTTTTAGACGTCTTCGTGGTGCTGGCCAAACCGGGCGATGGCTTTTTGGGTGGTTCGTCCGGCCAAAACCTGAATGATGGCGGCCACCGCCGAGGACACCAATGCAAATGTCAGGGCGGAGCGGAGGCTGTTCTTCAAGTCCGTCCCGTCGTGCGGGGGCTTGTTGCCAGTGCTTTTCTCCCAAACCGTGTCCACCAGCTTGCTAGCCACAAGACCTGCACCCAAGGTCACGGCAGGGCCGAGCAATTTGTAGACGATGTTCATAAAGCGCTCCTCAGTGTGTGGGGCTGACCCAAAGCGGGAAAATGCCTTGCGTTTAGCCTAGCCTCTCAGGTCCAGGCAATTGTTTTGCGGCATTTTCACGTGCGGATGGGTTGCCATATTTTGCTCGCTAGCCACCTCCAATTGTCGTACGTAATCAATTGACGGAATCCTTGGCAGGTCAGTAGAGTTTCACCCAATTGGCCGGAAATTGTGATCCATATCATCATGGTGATGACGCCCGCTTGCAAAACACCAAGGGGAACAGTGTGAAACGTGCCTTAAAGAACGTTGCCACCGGAGCGCTGGCTCTGGCCATCATTGCCGGAAGTGGCATGGCTGCGTTGTCGCCAGCCGCGCTTCCAATGGCCCAGGCGGCTGCGACGCCTACAGGGATTCTGCCCACGCCGCAGGAAGTGAACACAACGGGCGTTTCCGTCCCGTTGACAGGCACGGTCAAGGTCGCCGTGGGCGCCACAACTGACGCCGCCGCCAAGGACCTGCTCGGCCAGGTCATCAACAAAGCAGGCGGAACCGCGTCATTCGTGGATGCCGGAACAGCCGCGGGTGCCACAGTATTTCTGGGCACCGCCGCCAACAACTCCGCCATCCCAGCGGCCCTGGCAGCTGTGGGTGCCACAAGTGCTGACGCCTTGGCGACTGACGGCTATGTGATTGCCACCGGAACCATCGCTGGCAAACCCGCACTGGTACTCAACGGTAAAGATGCCACAGGCACCTTCTACGCCGTGCAGAGCCTGAGCCAGGCGGTCGCAAACGGCTCAGCCCCGGCGATGACTGTCAAGGACTGGCCACTGATGTCCATCCGAGGCGCCATTGAAGGTTTCTATGGCATTCCCTGGTCGCATCAGGCCCGTCTGGACCAGCTGGACTTCTACGGCAAGCACAAGTTGAACACCTACATCTACACGCCCAAAGATGACAATTACCTGCGCGCCAAGTGGCGTGACCTGTACCCCGCAGCAGAACTGGCCGACCTGAAGGAACTCGTCGATGAGGCCAACGCAAACCATGTGAACTTCACTTTTGCCCTGTCTCCGGGCAACGATGTTTGCTACTCCTCCGACGCCGACTACAACTCCACGGTGGCTAAATTTGACCAGCTCCGCAGCATTGGCGTGAGCAGCTTCTACATTGCCTTGGATGACATTGATCCGTCACTGAAGTGTGCTGCCGACCTGGCAAAGTTCACCAGTTCCGGATTCAGGAAGCTCGCCGACGGACAGGCGTTCTACCTCAACCGGATTGTCAACGATTACGTCAAGGTGCACAATCTGCAGCCCCTGCAAACCGTTCCCACCAACTACAACGGTTCCGCCGAAGATCCTTACAAGGACCAGTTTGGCCTGGCCACCGATGATTCCATCCTGATCCAATGGACAGGGGAGGGCGTCTTTTCAAACACCATCACCGAGGCATCGGTGACCAAGGCTGTGGACACCTACAACGCCGAACACTTCTACATCTGGGACAACCTGCCGGTCAACGACGGCCAGCGCGGGCGCCTGTTCCTGAACCCGCTGGAAGGGCGCGATCCCAACTTGTACAAGCACATCGACGGCATCACCTCCAACCCGATGATCGAGGCCTACGCCTCCATGATCGCCCTGGCCGGGTTTGGTGACTACTCGTGGAACAGTCCCGCCTACAACGCTGCAACCACACAGTCGGCAATCATCACAGAGCTTGCCGGTGCAGAGGCTGCCGTGCGCAAGTCGCTGGAAACCTTCGTCGACTTGAACCAGAGCTGGAAGCCCTACCGCCCCAACTCCAAGACAGCCCCTGCCCTCAGTGCCGATGTAGCCGCTTTCTGGACAGCGTACGACGCCGGTAACGTGGCAGGGATGAAGTCGCTGCAGGACCGCCTGGCCACTATCAAGGCAGGCCCTGAGACATTGGCAACCATGGCCATGAAGGGCTTCTACGACGATTCCAAGCCATGGATCGACGCTGCTGCCCATTGGGCCACGGCCATGGAAGAGCAAGTCGCCATGCTGATCGCCATCAAGTCCGGAAACGGCGTTGTCGCAACGGATGCCGCATTGGAAGCCAACGCAGAAATGGCGTTGGCCATGCGCGCCACCGTGCCCGATGTTGGTCCGAACAACATTGGCATCACACCCAACCAGATCATCCCGTCTGTGGGTGACGGCGTCTTTGAAATCTTCACCGCAGCAGCCCAGGCACGCTACAACACCTGGCTGAACCTGACCCCCGTGGCAGCAGCGAACAACTTCCCGGGGACCGCGTCTTCTTCGTTGGCAACCTACCAGCAAAACACACCCGGCAAAATGGTTGACGGCAACGCCAGCACCCTCTGGTGGTCAAGTGCCCCGCCGGTGGTCGGATCCACCGTCACCCTTGATTTGGGTGCAGTGAAGCCGGTTGGCAAGGTTTTGATCCAACAGGCCGATTCAGATTTTCAGGCCGGCGACATGATCTACAACGCACGACTAGAGTACTCCGCCGACAACAGCACATGGACCTCGGCGGGCACGTTTGCGAGCAAGCCGCGCATCGAGCAGAGCTTTGACACCCCTGTCAGCGCCCGGTACATCCGCCTGGTGGCTGCGGCTGCCAACTCCGGGGGCCAGTGGGTGAAGATTCGCGAGTTCCAAGCCTTCGAAGCCACCCAGAAGCTCACCACTAACTTGGCCGGTGCCAATGGGACTGGTCCGGCCAGTGCCTTCGATGCCACCATCAACAGTGCTTTCGAGGCAGCCACCGCACCCGTTGCCGGCTCCCACCTGAGCTATGTTTTGGATGCCCCCGCAGCCATGAAGTCGGTGGCTGTGGTTGGTCACATGGCGGGTGATTTGCAGGTAAAGTCCGACGACGAATGGGTCACCCTGGGTGCCTTGAATCCGGCAGTGAGCTTCCAGGAAGCTGTCCTGACGCAGGCCACCATTTCCGGAGTTCGGATCCTGTTCAAGTCCGGGGCTGGCCGGGCAGTGGGTGCCGGGCCGGTCGTTTACGAGCTGGGAGTCCGGGCCACAGGCCCTGTTGGCAGCGGGCCTTATGTTGGCGACGTGGTTGAGCCAAGCCCCACGGCAACGCCCACAGCGACGCCAAGCCCCACGACCACCCCGAGTGCGTCATCGTCGGCAACGGCTACCCCGTCGGGCACGCCGAGCGCTACCCCGTCGGGCACGCCGTCGGCTGGCATCACCTTGAGCGCTGGAACTCTGGCGCCGGGTGGGAGGCTGACAGTTAGTGGCACGGGCTTCAAGCCGGGCAGTGAGGCGAGTTTCACCCTGCATTCCACACCGGTGTTGCTGGGGACGGTCACGGCTGATGCCCAGGGTGTTGTGACCTTGAGCGTGAACCTGCCTGTGGATGTTGCGCCCGGACTGCACAGCATCGTCATTGACGGTGTGGGAGTTGACGGGACCTCCCGCCAGCTGAGCGCACCGCTGACCATCACTGGTGCGGCCACCGCTGCGGTAACCACCCCGGCTGCTGCGGATGGCTTGGCCAGTACTGGCGCCAACGCCACGATGTTGGGTGGGCTCGCCGTGTTGCTGCTCATTGCTGGTGCGGGCGTGTTCGCGGTGACCCGTCGCAGGGTGGCGAGCCACTAACAACAGCGGGCAGCGAGTCGTACCTCAGCTTGTCCGTCGGGCGGGCACCGGGATTCCCTTCGGTGCCCGCCCGGCGTCGTTAGCCCCGTTCACCGGACGCCCCGCACGAGGGCAACCGGCTACCTCGAGGAACGGGTGGGCGAACGGGTGCATTACGTCAGGTCGTGCGGAAGTATTAGTGCGCGGCATCCGGCGGGGGTAAACTGAAGCCGCAATTCAAACACGACAGGGGAGCGTCTACCCGCCTTGGGTACCGGCGCTGAGAGTGCGGTTAGCCGCAGACCCTCGAACCTGCTCCGGTTAGTACCGGCGAAGGGAGTCGAGTTCTCTTCGGCTGCGCGGAAAGTCCGCCTGCCGCCCCTCCTGCGAAGGAGGAACCATGAGTAAGTCAATCGCGAGCAAAAACGCCGCACCAAGCAATCAAAACCAGGCGGCACGCAAGTCCACATGGCGTGTTGTGGACATTGTGGTGGTGTCCGTTCTGGGTGTCGCCATCGGCGTCATTTTCTGGCTCTGGTCCGCCGGGTACGGCCTGATCAGCGCTTTCACCGTCGCCTTCCCGCCCGTTGGCGCACTGTACGGTGGCGGCTGGTTGATCGCCGGCGTCTTGGGCGGCTTGGTCATCCGCAAGCCCGGCGCAGCGCTCTACTGTGAACTGATTGCCGCCAGTGTGGAGGGGCTGCTGGGCACCCACTTCGGCTTCACGGTGTTGCTCTCCGGACTGGTCCAGGGCCTCGGTGCTGAGCTGGGCTTTGCGCTGTTCCGCTACCGCAAGTTCAACCTGCCTGTGGCCCTGCTGGCCGGAGCGCTGGCAGGCCTGGCCATGGGCATCAACGACTCCCTGGTCTGGAATGTCGCCTGGGCCATGGAGTGGAAGCTCGTCTACGTGGTCCTGGCCATGATCTCTGGCGCCATCATTGCCGGATTGGTGTCCTGGCTGGCCGTGCGCGGACTGGCACGCACGGGTGCGTTGTCCAATCTGCCTTCGCGCGGCGCCGCGATCGAACGAGCGGTCTAGGCGTGGGCTCCTGGGCGCACCGGGGGACAACTCCGGCGCGGATCAGTGCAAAGGGCTGGGGTTGGCAGCATTCGGGCCGCACCAACAAGGCCGTACATGACCTGGATCTGGAGATTGCCCCCGGGGAGCGGGTCTTGTTGCTGGGTCCCTCGGGTGCTGGCAAGTCGACACTCTTGCACGCCCTTGCTGGGGTGCTGGGGGACGATGAGGACGCCAATGAGGCCGGTGAACTGCTCATCGACGGCTATCCAGTGGCGGAATCACGCGGCCGGGCAGGGCTCATGCAGCAAGACCCCGACGCTCAGGTGGTGCTCTCGCGCATTGGTGACGACGTTGCCTTTGGTGCAGAAAACATGGCCGTCCCCCGGGATGAGATCTGGCGCCGCGTGAGCGCTTCGTTGGAGTCCGTGGGGTTGAAGCTGCCCCTGGATCATCCAAGCTCGGCCCTGTCTGGCGGGCAAAAACAGCGGCTGGGGCTCGCTGGCATGCTGGCCATGCGCCCCGGCCTGTTGTTGTTGGATGAGCCCACGGCCAATCTGGATCCTGCCGGTGTGGTGGAGGTGCGCGATGCCGTGCGCCGCAGCCTGGATGAATCCGGGGCAACCCTTGTGGTGGTTGAGCACCGGGTTTCCGTGTGGCTTGAGGTCGTGGACAGGATCATTGTCCTGGCGCCAGCCGCGCTGGGCGAGCCAGGCGGGGTGTTGTTTGACGGCCCGCCGGCCGCCGTCTTGGCGCAAAGCCGGGAACTGCTGACGGCGGCCGGGATTTGGGTGCCGGGCTACGTGCCGGCGGTCCGGCCCAGGGAAGCCTCATCCACGCACGACGCCGGGGAGCTGCTCCTGCTTGAGGCGTGCGGTCTTGCCGTCTCCCGCACCAAGGGACGGCGCAGGCACCCGGGCGTTCCAATCGCTGTGGTTCCTTCCGTGCGGGTCAGCGCCGGGCAGGCGCTGAGCGTGACGGGCCCCAACGGGGCAGGAAAATCAACACTGGCACTGACCCTGGCGGGCTTGCTGGCGCCAGCAGGCGGGCAGTTGCTGGCAACGGAGCCGCTGGCCCGCGGGGCCGGAACTGCTCCGTTGAAGTGGCGCGGGCGCCAGCTGATCAGCCGGATCGGAACGGTGTTTCAGGAACCTGAGCACCAATTTGTTACCGGCAGCGTCCGTGCGGAGCTGTTGTTTGCACCGAAACTCTTGGGGCGCGGCGGAGATTCGGTGGATGGGCTTCTGACGCGGTTGCGGCTGGACCATTTGGCCGATGCCAACCCTTTCACGCTCTCCGGCGGGGAAAAGCGGCGCCTGTCCGTGGCCACAGTGTTGGCGGCCAGCCCGCAGGTGCTGATCTTGGATGAGCCAACTTTTGGCCAGGACGCCAACACCTGGGCCGAGCTGGCATCCCTGCTGACTGAGCTGCTGGATGCGGGGACAGCCGTGATTTCCGTGACACACGATGCAGCCTTTAGTGCTGTGCTGGGTGGAGAACAGCTGGTGCTGGGCGCCCCCGAACAGATGCCGCAAGGTGCGGCCTCCCTGCTTTCAGCGGAGTCGGTGGTGCAGCGATGAGCGTCGACATCATCGCCACGCCCCGCTCCACGGCGTGGTTGGCCCGTGCCAACCCGCTGGCGAAGCTGGGCGCCGGCATGGCGATCACAGTGGTTCTGCTGGTCAGCGTTGACTGGGTCTCGGCAACCGTTGCCCTGGTGCTTGAATGCATGCTCCTGCCGTTGGCTGGACTGAGCGCGCGCATGCTGTTGCTGCGCGGCTGGCCCATTCTGGTGGCAGCAGTGGTGGGCGGCTACGGGACGGCCCTGCTGGCGCCCAAAACCGGTGAGCTTTTGTTGGAGTGGGGGCCCTTGACCTTTACCAGCGGGTCGCTGGAAGCCGGGGTGGCCATTGCCCTGCGTGGTTTGGCCATCGCCTTGCCGGGAATCATTGTGCTGGCTTCCACCGATCCCACGGATCTGGCCGACGCGTTGGCACAAAAACTCAGGCTGCCGCACCGTTTTGTCCTTGGGGCGCTGGCGGCCATGCGGCTGGTGGGTTTGTTGGTCGCGGAATGGCAAACTCTCGGCATGGCGCGCCGTGCCCGCGGGGTGGGCGGTGAGCCCGGGCTGTTCCGTGGCGTCAAGGCCCAGCTGGGCCAGGCCATGGCGTTACTGGTGCAGGCCGTGCGCCGGGCGTCACGGCTTGCTGTCACCATGGAGGCCAAGGGTTTCGGGGCAGGTCCGCGCACCTGGGCCCGTGAATCCTCGTTCGCCCGTCATGACCTGTGGGTTGTCGCTGGGGGGCTGGTGATCGCAGCCGTATCGGTGAGCGCTGCCGTGCTGCTGGGCAGCTGGAATCCCGTGTTTGGCTAGCTAGACAGCAACCGGCCCGCCCTTGGCGCCTTGAGGCGTGCAGGGCGGGCCTTTCCTTTGCCGGTGTGATCGCCGCCAGGAAACAGCCGGACACATACTGTGGAAGCGTCTGGGTGGCTGGGATACTGGGGGCATGACGATCGCACGCAGCACCAAGCTCACCATTGTCGGCGCCGGCAGCGTCGGCACGTCGCTGGCCTATGCCGCCCTCATTCGAGGTTCCGCACGCGAGGTTGTCTTGTATGACATCGCCACGGCCAAGGTGGAGGCCGAAGTCCTTGACCTAGCCCACGGCACCCCCTTTGTGGGTGCCCCGCGCATCACGGGCGGAAGTGACATTGAGCTGGTGGCCGATTCCGACGTCGTGGTCATCACGGCCGGGGCCAAGCAGGAGCCTGGCCAGACCCGGCTTGAGCTGGCGGGCGTCAACGTGGCAATCCTGGAGAAGATGCTGCCGCAACTGGTGGCCCTGGCACCCAATGCCGTGTTCATCCTGGTGACGAACCCGTGCGATGTGCTCACGGCAGTAGCCGAGCGCATCACGGATCTGCCGCACGGGCGCATCTTCAGCACGGGCACAGTGCTTGATTCCGCCCGGCTGCGCTGGCTCGTGGCAGAGGCTGCGCAGGTGGCGCCGCAAAGCGTGCATGCGCTGATCGTCGGCGAGCACGGCGACACGGAATTCCCCTTGTGGTCCACCGCGACCATCGGCCAGACCCCGCTACCGGAATGGACCGACTCCTCCGGGTCCCTGCTGTTTCCCCGTGAACGGCTCGAATCACTCACCCACGACGTGGTCCATGCCGCCTACAAGGTCATCGCCGGCAAGGGTGCCACGAACTATGCGATCGGGCTCTCGGGTGCCCGCATTGTCGAGGCCGTTTTGCAGGACGAGCGGAGCATCCTTCCCGTCTCGAGCGTGCTGCACGGCTACCGGGGGATCGACGGCGTGGCCCTGAGTGTGCCGTCGATCGTTGGCGCTGGCGGCGTGCAGCGTGTGCTCGACACGCACATGGACCATAGGGAGGAAGCCCAGCTCCAGCACTCGGCCGAGACCCTGGCCGCTTCCATCGCCTTGTTCAGCTAGGGCGGAGTTCATCTGGGTCCCGCGAAAGGTGCCACCGAGGCCGAGCGGGGCTAGCCGATTGGCTCAAAGTTGCTGGGTGTTTTGGTACGTGCGGCCGAGGTCGGGGTACCGTTGAGTGTGACGCCGACTTCCGCGGCCGCGCTCACTTAAGGGTTATCGCATATAACGGTTAATTTTGACCGTTTTTCGCACAAACTGCCCATTGGGTCACAAATGTCAAGCAAAATATGCATCCTGTGATATAAAAGTTGTTATGACTCAAATGGCTGCAGCAACAGTTGGCGTATTGGTGCGCGATGCCCGCACCGAAAAAGGCTGGACCCAAGGTGAATTGGCGTCCCAATTGGGCACCAGCCAAAGTGCTGTCGCCAGGATGGAACAAGGCAAACAAAACCTGAGTCTGCGGATGATCCAGCGGATGGAAGCACTGTTGGAGGCCAACCTCTTCAGCGTGGGAGCCACCACCAAGAACGCTGTCACGCACCTGCGTGTGCACGGGGAGCGCCAACTTTCCGGAAGCGTCCAGGTCAACACCAGCAAGAATGCCGGCGTTGCCCTGCTCTGCGCCAGCTTGCTGAACCGCGGCACCACCACCTTGCGTCGCCTGGCCCGCATTGAAGAGGTCAACCGCATTGTTGAACTGTTGACATCCATTGGTGTTGAGTGCACCTGGATGGAAGACAACGACCTTCAGATTCGCCGGCCCGCCGTGTTGGACCTTGCCTCCATGGACATCGCTGCAGCCAAGCGCACCCGCAGCGTCATCATGTTGCTGGGCCCCCTCCTTGATGAGCAGGAATCCTACCGGATTCCCTACGCCGGCGGCTGTGACCTGGGCACACGCACAGTGGAACCGCACATGCAGGCACTGCGCGAATTTGGCCTCACAGTCATAGCCCATGACGGTTTCTACCAGGTCCACGCCCCTGTGAGTGATGCCCTGGACAGGACCTTTGTGCTGACGGAACGTGGCGACACGGTCACCGAAAACGCCATTATGGCCGCCGCGCACCGCGAAGGCAAAACAATCATTCGCAACGCCAGCCCCAACTACATGGTGCAGGACCTTTGCTTCTACCTGCAGGGCCTGGGCGTCACGGTGGAAGGTGTTGGCTCAACAACACTGACCATCACCGGCAAGTCCCGCATTGACGTGGGTATTGAATACGCGCCGTCCGAGGACCCCATCGAGGCCATGAGCCTGATTACGGCCGGCATCGTCACCAAGTCTGAAGTCACCGTGACACGGGTTCCCATTGAGTTCATGGAAATTGAACTGAAGGTGTTGGAGCAAATGGGCTTCAAGTACCTCAAGTCCGCCGAGTACGTGGCCCGCAACGGCAAGACCCGCCTGGTGGACATCACCACGCTGCCGTCCGAGTTGAAGGCGGCGCCGGACAAGATCCACCCCATGCCCTTCCCGGGCCTGAACATTGACAACTTGCCGTTCTTCGCCGTGATTGCCTCCTGCGCGGAGGGCACTACGCTCATCCACGACTGGGTGTATGAGGGCCGGGCCATCTACCTGACGGAACTCAACCGCCTCGGTGCCGGCGTTCGCCTGCTGGACCCGCACCGAATCGACATCACCGGCCCCACGGCCTGGCGTGCAGCGGAAATTGGCTGCCCCCCGGCACTGCGCCCGGCCGCCTGCATCCTCCTGGCAATGCTCGCCGCCAAGGGCACCTCCGAGCTGCGCAACATTTACGTGATTGAGCGCGGCTACGAGGACCTGGCCGAACGCCTCAACACCATTGGCGCGGAGATCGAGTACTTCCAAGACTAGAAACGCCGGACTTTCGGGCCGCCGCGCCCGTCCCCGCATGTCGCGCCCGTCCGAACGGGCGCGAAAACGGGAGACGGGCGCGGCCACAGTTTTTTAACGCACGACGGTGGTTCCGCTAGGCTCAGCAACATGTTTCCTTGGACTAAACGCGATGCCGCAGCACCCCTTCCGCCCGCCGCCATCCCGCGGGACGGCGGAATCCCGTGGCAGGGTGCTGGGTTGACGGCCACCGAGGTGGACCTGCCGCGCGGGCGCAAAGGCGCCAAGCTGATGCACTGCGTGCAGCTGACCACGAGCGACCTCACCGTGACCATGCTTCACGCGGAAATCCTCGAACTGCTCGACGGGCGGATCAGCATGGTCGATCCGATGGGGGCCAGCCCGGATGTCTTCCTGTGCAACGCGGTGGGGGTTGATGCTGCGGCGACGGCCGGTAGGGCCTCCGAGGCCGGAAAATGGATGGCAGTATTTCCCGCGGACGCGCTGGCGCTGATGGTTGTCCCCGTGAGCGAACCGCCGGCCGCCGTCATGTCCGGATCCGACGTGGCCAGCTTCTCCGCATGGGCGCGCAAGCTCGCTAAATAGCGGACAACGCCTGCGCCAGATCAGCCTTCAAGTCTTCCACATCCTCCAGACCCACTGACAAGCGCAGGAAGCCGTTGCGCAGGCCAATGGCCGCACGGGCCTCCGCGCCCATGGCGCGGTGGGTTGTTGTGGCAGGGTGGGTGATCAGGGATTTGGCGTCGCCCAAATTATTGGAAATGTCAATGATTTGCAGGGCATTGAGCAGGGCAAACGCTGCATCCTTGGTGGTTCCGGTGCCCGGCTGCGCCAGTTCAAACGTCAGCACCGTGCCGCCGGCCTTCATCTGCTTCTTAGCCAGCTCGTACTGTGGGTGGGACGGCAGATGCGGGTACAGCACGAGACTAACTTGTGGCTGGGCCTCAAGGAACTCGCCCAGGGCCAGGGCGTTGTTGCACGAATGCGTGACGCGCAGGTTCATGGTTTCCAAGCCCTTGGTCAGGACCCACGCGTTGAACGCCGACAAGGCGGGGCCCGTGTGCCGCATCAAGTTCTTGACGGGACCGTCAATGAACTCCTTGCTGCCCAGGATGGCGCCGCCCAGAACACGCCCCTGACCGTCAATGTGCTTGGTGCCGGAGTACACAATGATGTCCGCACCAAAATCGCCACATCGCTGCAGCAGGGGGGTGGCAAACACGTTGTCGGCCACCACCTGCGCGCCCGCGGCATGGGCCAGGTCGCACACCGCCTGTATGTCAATGATTTCCTGCATGGGGTTCGACGGGGACTCAAAGAACACGGCAGTGGTCGGCACCGAAAGGGCCTCGCGCCACTGATCCAGATCCGGTCCGTCCACGAACACCGTTTCCACGCCCCACCGCGGCAGCAACTCGTTCAAGATGACAAAGCAGGAGCCAAAGAGTGATCGTGAGGCAACCACCCTGTCCCCGGCCGCCAGCAAGGCACCCAAGGCCGTGAAAACGGCGGACATGCCCGAGGCCGTGGCAAAGCAGGCCTCCTTGCCCTCGAGCAGGCGCAGGCGTTCCTGGAAGGTTGCCACGGACGGGTTGCCGTAGCGGGAGTACACGAACCGGTCCGCCTCGCCGGTGAAGGCCTGTTCGGCGGCCTCAGCCGATTCGTACACGAACCCTGAATTCAGGAACAAGGCCTCGGAGGTTTCGGAGAAATTGCTGCGGTCAAGCCCGCCGCGCACGGCCTGGGTGTCCTGCGCCCAGGTGGCGGCGTGCTCGTTAAAGTTACTCAATGACTTACCCTATTTCGCTGGTGGTGCGGTCCTGACTGACTGACTGACTGACTGACTTACGGCGGCGGCGCGGGGCGCTGCGTTGCTAGCGCCAGGGCAGGCTGCGGTTCTTCCAGCCGTTGATGACCCGCTCGCCGTAGCTGTCCGGCTCACCCTCAAAGCCCTCCAGGACGTTATAGGCCGTGTACCCGGCAGCCGTGGCGGCGTGGGCCGCGGCGATGGAACGGGCGCCGGAGCGGCACAACACCACCAGCGGCTTTTCCGTGGGCACTGCCGCCAATAGCTGCGCCAGAAAGTCAGGGTTGTTGTGTCCGCTGGCCAGGTTCCATTGGATGAAGACAGGCTCAGTGTTCAGTGCCGAGGTGTCTGGAACGCCAATGTGCGCCCATTCTCCCTCGGTGCGCACATCAAGGAGTACCGCGCCTGCTGCCAGGTGTTCCCAAGCCGTGGCCGGGGCAAGGTCTCCTGCGTAGCTCATGCGATGCCCTCGCCGTCGAACTCCAGCTCAGCATCGAGCTCATCCACGGCCGTGGCAACTGCTGCGTCACTGACGGCAATGGCCTGTGGGAGGATCAATGCTTGGGCACAGATGACGCTGGTCCCGTTGAAGGTTACGGCCGGTCCTCCGTGGAGCACGTAGCCTTCGGCCAGAGCTTCTGAAATGCGCTCACAAAAAGACTTGTCATCGGGGCCGGTGATGAGCCGGTAGGCCAGGGGGGATTCGTCCGCGGACATGTGTTCTCCTCATTGCAAGAAAGCGCTAAATCTGCAAGCGGGAGACTGCGCTTAACGAGGGTTGGCTGATAAGCACGCAATAAGACGTTCACGCTTGCAAACCTGTGGCTTGGGTAGCTGGGTTTGCCAAGTATTCACCTGAGGCACCCCGCCGGAAAGAGGGTTGCCGGCCAGCGAGTCAGGGCTTGACGCTGGCACTCATTACTTACTTGAAAAAATAGCACATGAGCCGTGCAGCGGGCCCAAGAATGTGTCAGTGTGGCTCAACATGACGGGCGCGTTGCAACACGGCAACCCCGCCAAGTGGCAAGATAAACGCATGACCTTGACCCGCGCCTTTGCCGCAGTCCGTTTCCTGTTCGGTGCCGTAACGCTTATTGCCGTGGGAACCCAACTGGGTATTCACATCAGCAATGGCTTCCCAGTGCTGAACTTCTTCAGCTACTTCACCAATCTTGGCAACATTTTTGCTGCGGTGGTGCTGTTGGTGGAGTCGGTGCTGACGTGGCGTGGCAAGGAGCTGGGGCCGCTGTGGCAGGTTTTGCGCTGCGTTTCAGTGGTTGCCATGGCGCTGGTGGGTATGGTGTTCAGCGCGTTGTTGCGTGATGTGGACCTTGGCTCGCTGCTCCCGTGGATCAACACCTGGCTGCACTACGTTATGCCGGTGGTAGTGGTGGCAGACTGGCTCATCCAGTCCCCCCGCAAGCCCCTTTCGCTGCGCAGCCTCTGGATCGCCGTGTTTTTCCCCTTGGCCTATTTGGCCTACTCGCTGGTCCGCGGTGCCATCACCGGCTGGTATGCCTACCCGTTCCTGAATCCGGCCAACGGCGGCTACGGCGCCGTGGCCATCACCTGCCTGTTCATTGCCGTGGCGTTCATAGCGACGACTATTGTGTTGATCCTGTTGGCCAACAAGTTCCGTCCACTGGTGCCTGTTCAGTGGGAGTCAGACAGCGTAGCCGCCTAACCGCATAGTCTCCTACAGTGTTGTGGCCAACAGTGCGCTGAGTTCGGCGCTGAGCTGCGCCCGGTTGGCCGCCGTGCCGATCTCCACACCGTCAATGGTGTTCACGGGGGCCAGCAGCCGCAAGCTGGAAATGAGCCAGACGGCGTCAGCGTCCAGCAAGTCCGCCGGGGTGACGGGGCCGTAGCCCAGTTCCCAACCAGCCTCCTTGGCCGCTGCAAAGAGCGCTCCCTGAGTGGTGCCGGGCAAAATTCCGGTATCCAGATGGGGTGTGATGAGCCGCTTCACCGGGACACCTGAATCATCCGAGATATGTGCCAACAGAACTGACGACGTGGGTCCCTCCAGCACCAGCTGGTCACCACTGGTGAAGATCACGTCATCGGCCCCCTGGCTGTGGGCGTGGCGCAGGGCGGCCATGTTCACCGCGTAGGAAAGGGTTTTCGCGCCTAAAAGCAGCCACGGCGCCCGTGCGGCAATGTCGCTGTCATAGCCGCGCTCCAACAAGATCACCGACAGTCCGGCGTCGCGCTGCTTGGCCAAGGCCGGTGAGACGGCTGAGACCTGCACCCAGGCGGTGGGGGTGTTGCCGCCTTCGGGGCCGCGGGTGGCAATCAACTTCACCACTGCCTGCCCCTCGGCAGCCGAGCCGCCGGCGTAAGCCGTGAGCGCCGTCGTAATGGCTGCCAGCCAAACCTCCGCCGCCGGAATCGCCAGATCCATGGTCAGTGCCGAACCCGCCAGCCGGTCAAGGTGGGCCTGGACTTTGCGGGGGACACCATTGATGGCGAGCAGGGATTCAAAAATCCCGTCCCCCCGCGTCACGCCTTGATCCGTAGCCAAAATGGTGGGGGATGAGGCGTCGGCCAGCCGGCCAGCGGGGTGAACGGGATCCAGAAATACCAAAACTGTCATGCAGTAGAGCTTAGCTGGCCTGCAGGATCGCCTTGCCAAAGGTGAATGCGCGGACCAGGCCAACAATGCCCAGGATGATCAGCATGATGGCGCTCACGAGCAGCAGCCACTGCGCGGTCCAGACCGGAACAACCAGCACCACAATGCCCGCAAGAACGCTCAGAATACCAAAGACAATGGCCCAGGTGCGGGTGGATCCCCTGCCGGCTTCGGCGATGGCCACAATGCCTTCAATGATCCAGCCGATGCCCATGAAGATGACCGTGAACAGCAGGAGAGCTTCGCCGCTGGCCGCTGAATTGCGCAGGATAATGACGCCTGCAACCAGAACTAGCAGGCCCAGAACCACATCCAGGATGCGCAAGCCGGTGGAGAGGCCGTGGCTGAAAATACCCAACGCCACCCTCACACCGCCGGCAATGAGGAAGTTGATACCCAGGAAGATGGCAATAACGGCCAGGGTTTTAGTGGGCCAGAACAGCAGGACAATGCCCAGGATCAATGCCACAGCGCCGCTGATGGCAAAGGCCATGCGCAGGCCCTTGACGGCTTGTTGCGTTAGTTTGAGTGGGTCGAGGGCAAAAATGTCGACGGAGACTTCAGGCTGGCTGGAGTTGCTCATAGTTGAACTTCTTTCTGCAAAGTTTCAAAACGCGGATGGAAAATTACGCCCAGCATAGCCTCAGCAGGTTACCCGACGGGTCAGGAACTGCCCAGACACGAACTACCGTTAGGCTATTGTCACTTGGCTTAGGAACGAGCTTACGAAATCTGGGAGGCCCGCATGATCTGGACGGCGTTTAGTCTGCCAACAGTGAGTCCTTGGGTTTCCGCGCTGCTTTTGTTGGTGGATTTGGCCATCCGTATTGTGGTGCTTGGCGTTATTCCCGGCAACCGGCGCCCCACAACTGCCATGGCATGGCTGCTATGTATTTTCTTCCTGCCCTATATTGGCTTGATCCTGTTCCTCATGTTCGGCAACTTCAGGCTCTCACGACGCCGGCGGGAGACCCAGGACGCCGTCAACCTGCGGATTCTGGAAGGAACCGCGGACATTGCGGCCCAGGTTCCCGAATATGAGGGCCCTGCGTGGGTGAAATCCGTCATGGAACTGAACCGCAACTTGGGTTACTTCCCGGTGTTGGGGGGCAACTCCGTTGAGCTGATTGAGGGGTACCAGGAGTCTCTGGATGCCATGGCTGATGAGGTCAGCCGGGCCACGGACTATGTTAACGCAGAGTTTTACATCATGAGCTCGGATGACTGCACCGACAGGCTCTTTAGGGAGCTCGAGGCGGCGGCGGAGCGTGGTGTGCGTGTCCGCGTGCTCTTTGACCATATTGGCTCCTTGCGGGTGCCCGGCTACGGGGACATGATTAAGCGCCTGAAGGCCAGCTCGATCCAGTGGCGGCGCATGCTGCCGCTCCTGCCCGTCAAGGGCCAATGGCGCCGACCGGATCTGCGCAACCACCGAAAAATTCTTGTGGTGGATGGGCGCGTTGGCTTCACCGGCTCCCAAAACGTTATTGAGCCGTCCTACCGGAACAAGAAAAACCACAAGATTGGACGCAAGTGGGTGGAGCTCATGTCCCGTCTGGAGGGACCCATCGTGGGCACCCTGAACATCATGTTCGCCACCGACTGGTCATCCGAGACCGAGGAAAACCTTGAGTCGCAGCTGGCCACCCACCATTGGGAATCCTTTTCCGGCGGTTCTCTGTGTCAGGTGGTGCCCAGTGGTCCGGGGTTCGTCACCGAGAACAACTTGCGCCTGTTCAACACCCTGCTGTACTCGGCCAAGGACTGCATCACCATTTCCAGCCCCTACTTTGTGCCCGACGATTCACTGCTCTACGCCATCACCACGGCCGCCCAGCGCGGGGTGCTGGTGGAACTGTTCGTCTCCGAGCAGGGCGACCAGTTCCTGGTTCACCACGCCCAACGCTCCTACTATGAGGCGCTGCTGAAGGCTGGTGTGCGGATCTACCTGTACCCCAAGCCGTTGGTGTTGCACGCCAAGCACTTCACCGTGGACTCCGACGTTGCCGTCATTGGCTCCTCCAACATGGACATGCGCAGCTTCTCCCTCAACCTTGAAGTCACCGTCATGATGATTGACCGCGAGGTGGTCCAGCAGATGCACACCGTGGAAGACCACTACCGGGCCGTCTCGCGTGAGCTGAACTTGGAGGAATGGGTCAACCGGCCCGTTTTGGCCCGCTACGTGGACAACGTGGCACGCCTGACCGCCACCCTCCAGTAACGCGTCTTACGCGGCAGCGGAGCCGGCATTTTTTGTAGGCGACGTAGAGGAGACCCGCAGGCCGCCCGCGGCCGAGGAGTCGGATAGTCGCCGGAAAATGGCGGGCCGTCGCCGGTTACGCCGGGAACTCTGAGCCCAGGGTGGACAGGACGCCGAAGGCTTTGGCTTGGATCTCCTGCCATTCGGCCTCGTCGTCTGAGTCGGCCGTGATGGCGCCGCCGACCCCCAGCGTAAAGTGCGTGCCGCCGTCGTGCGTATCTGTGAGGACCAGCGTGCGGATCACCACTGAGAGGTCCATGGCGGCATTGAGGGAGAAGTAGCCCAACGCGCCGGAGTAAATGCCACGCGGCCCGGCCTCAAGCGAGTCGAGAATGGCCATGGTGCTGATTTTTGGCGCACCCGTCATGGACCCGGCCGGGAAGGCGGCGGCCACGGCAGCAGCACGCGAACTGCCCGGGATCAGCTGCGCCTCAATGGTGCTGACCATTTGATGCACCGTGGCGTAACTTTCAATGGCGCACAGGCGCGGCACCATCAAGGTGTGCGGCAGGGCAAAGCGGGAGAGATCGTTGCGTAACAGGTCAACAATCATCACGTTCTCCGCCCTGTCCTTGAGGGAGGTGGCCAAATCCGCCTTGAGGGCAGCATCCACGGCAGGGTCCAGGTCGCGGCGCCGCGTGCCCTTGATGGGTTCGGCGCGCATCAGTCCGGCGGCGTCAAAACGCAAGAAGCGTTCCGGTGAGGTGCTGCAAACACTGATCGAGTCCAAACGCATGAACGCCGCAAAGGGGGCTGGGCTGCGCGTGCGCAGGGCCGTGTAGGCCGCCCAGGCATCCACTTTCTCGGGCGTGTGCGCTGTCAATTGCGTGGTCAGGCAAACCTCGTAGGAATTGCCGTCGTGGATTTGCGCCTTGGCCGCGGCGATCATGTCCTTGTAGCGGCGCTCGCCGTCACGGGCCACGAAGCGGGGCGCGGTGGTGGGAGTGGGTGCTACCCCGGCGGTCCCATGCTGTGGGGAGGGAGCGGTGGTCCGCACCGCATGGCGAACCAATGCCACGTAGTTGGCGGCTTCCTCGGTGGACGCTGGGTGGTGGGCTGCCGTCAGGGTCAAAACGTAGAGGCACTTTTCTTCATGGTCAAGCACCACTGCCCGGCCGGCAAACAGCAATGCGGCAGTGGGCAGGTCTGCGGCGTTTCCGGCCCGCGGTGTCGTGTCCGTTCCGCCTGTTTCGGCCTTGAGCTCGTAACCCAAATAGCCCAGCCACCCCAGGGTGAAATCGCCGGGGTAGTGCTGGGGTGCGCGGACTGCCTTGCGGCCCCAGACGGAGTCCAGCCAGTGGAAGAAGGTGCCGCGAATGCGGGTGGTCACCTGCCCGCAGCTAACTGTTGTCAGGCCCTGGTGGTAACGGGCCAGCTGGCCAAAACAGCCGGAGTCATCGGCCATGATGGAAAACCGGGCCCGGTTGGGTTGCGCTGCCGAAATGCCACCGCTTTCCGCGATGGAGCTGTCCAGCCAGACGGCGTTGGTGGAACTCCCGTACAGGGCCTGGAACAGATCTGCGCCGGTCGGCAGCGCATCGATGCGCACGGCCGAAAAATCCAAGCCCCGGCGGCGTGCCAGTTCCGGGCTCAGGACATGTTCCAAGGCAGGCAACTGGGTCAGTGCGTCAAGGACAAATTCCGGGGCGCGGGCCACGCCGTGGGTGCCGTCCACCACCACGTCGGCCCTCGCAGCGCTGCCAGACTCGCTGAGTAGGAGTTCCTCCTGGGCGGCCCAACTATCCCAAAAAGGTGCGTACGTCTCGCCGTCACGGGCCAGGGCCCGCTGCTTGCGGACATGGCTGGGAGCATCCACCCAAATCACGGCATCCAGGAATTTCCCGGCCCGGCCCAGTGAAGATCCCACACCCTCCACAAGCACCACGTGGGCAAGCTCGGTGGTGCGGGTAGCGCCGCTATTCTTAGCTTCCCAATCCCATGCCGTCCACGTGGCCGGGGAGCCCTGGCTCAGGGGGGCCAGCACCTGGTCAATGTAGCGTTCAACCCCGCCGGCCAGGCCATCCCAGCCGGGGTAAATATCTTCCAGATGAAACAGGGAGACCGTGCGGTGACGGCGCAGCATGGCCGCCAATTCCACCGCGACAGTGGTCTTTCCGGCACCGGAGCGGCCGTCGACGGCGATGATGACGGGCCGTTGCGTGGGCCCACCGTCGCGAGGGGCCCGCTGCGAGCTTGCGAGCGGTGGGAGCGGCTGGGTGGGCCCACCGTCGCGAGGGGCCCGCTGCGAGCTTGCGAGCGGTGGGAGCGGCTGGGGACTAGCCACGGTCTGTGCCCTGTGCTGCGCCGTTGGCGGTGACGTAGGCCAGGATGCCTGGGACGGCTGCCGAAATCAAGGCCCAACTGACTTCAAAATCATGGTCGTCGCCGAACCAGGGATCATAGATGCCTTGCGCCTGACTGCCCACATGGGCCACGGCAGGGTCGAAGGAGCGCAGCATGCGCACCTTCGCGGCGGCCTCGGGGGTGGGGGCAAGGGCCAGGAGCGCATCAAAGTGGTCGGTGTCCAGGGCCAGGATCAGCTCGCGTTCAGCAAACCAGGCGGTGTTGAAGTGGCGTGCAGTGTGGGCTGTGGTCGGGATGCCGTGGCGGCTGAGCACATCCGCGGCACGGGAGTCCAGGGGATTGCCGATCTCCCATTGCGTGGTGCCTGCCGAGTCGACCTCAACATCGAGTCCAGCATCCCTGGCGGCGTTCGCCAATATGAATTCGGCCATGGGTGAGCGGCAGATGTTGCCGGTGCAGACGGTGATGATCCGGTAGGGCTTGGTCATTGGATAAGTCTATCGACGCCGCAGGCCGCAGCGCGGACCCAAGGTGTTGGGCCTGAGGCCTACACCAGTGCCAACAAGATGCCCACAACAATGAACAAGATGCCAAAGATCCGGTTGAGAATCAGCTGCCCGCGCTCGCTGGTGGTCAAGTGCTTGAGCTGTTTGGCGCCCGCGGCAAAGATGAACCACATGACGATGATGTCGATGACCACCACGGTTGCCGTCAGGATCACGTACTGCGGCAGCAATGGTTCATTGGGCCGAATGAACTGGGGCATGAACGCCAGGAAGAAAACAATCGCCTTCGGATTAAGCAGGTTCACCCACAGCCCGCGGCGGAACATGGAGAAACCGGACTCCACCACGGCGGGGGAGTTGGCGTCGTCAGTCTTTTCAGCCTTGGCCAGCAACTTCCGGATACCTAGATAGACCAGATAGGCGGCGCCCACATAGCGGATCATCATGAACAGGAACGGCGAGCTTGATACCAGGATGCCCACACCTGCCGCCACGATGACCACATGAATGACCAGCGCCAGCTGCTGGCCCAAAATGCCCCAAAAGGAGCGCCGGAAGCCGGAGGTCAGCGCGTTGGACATGGTGTTGATGGCGCCCGCGCCGGGAGTCAGGCTGATCATGGCGCCGGCGCCGGCAAGGGCCAGCCACAAAGAAAATTCCACCCGCCAAGCTTACGTGGCCGGGCGCGCGTTTCATTGCGCCGCCCACGTGGCAGACGCCGGGCCCCCATGACCGTACTTTGTCCGCTTGCAGGTGGTTGCGCAACGGCCTGCATGCGGACAAAGTGCGGTCATGCTCATCGGGAGCTGAGCCCAGTCAGGCCCGGGCGATGATTTCCCCGTTGGGCATCACAAACCAGCCGTCCTCCGCGGCGCCCCAGGCCCGCCAGCCGGCCGCGATCCGGGCCAACGTTGCGGAGTCGCCAAAGCCGTAGGCCACAACTTGTTCGGCAAAGGCTGAACCCACCACCCTGTCCGCCCAGACTCCTGCCAACCATGCGCGCTGCTCCGGCGTTGCGTAGAGCCAGTTGGCGCTCGACGGCGTCACCTCCGTGAAGCCTGCAGCCTTAGCCCAGTGCAGCAGCCGCCGGCCAGCGTCCGGTTGGGCCTGATTGTGCCTGGCCACCTGCTGATACAGGGCCATCCACTCATCGAGTTCGGGAAGCTCCGGGTACCAGGACATGCCGTGGAAGTCCGCGTCGCGCACAGCCACAATGCCGCCGGGCTTTGTCACCCGGCGCATCTCCCTCAGTGCCTCCACCGGGTCTGTCAGGTGCTGCAACACCTGATGGGCGTGCGTCACGTCAAAGGTGTTGTCCGGGAAATCGAGGTTGTACACATCGCCTGTGTCAAAGCTGAGATTGCGCAGGTGCCGTTCGCTGGCCAGCGCCGTGGCAGCGGCAACCACTTCGGGGGCCCGATCGAGACCAAGTACCTCGCCCGGAGCCACCAAAAGGGCAAAATCGGCCGTGATGGTGCCGGGCCCCGAGCCCACATCCAGCACGCGGAGCCCATGGCTCAGGTGCGGTATTAAGTATGCTGCGGAATTGTCAGCTGTCCGTGACGCATGGGAACGCAGCACGCTCTCATGGTGTCCGTGGGTGTAAACATCGCCTTGATCGTTGCTGGATTGCTCACTCATACAGGGGAGCGTACGCCCGCAACGCCGCTGCGGCCAGAGGTTTCCACATTGTGGGGTTCCGCGCCGCCCAAGGCGCCAGCCCCATGAGGTGGCGTGCGGCACAAAACCCGGCCATCCGGCGTCGTGCCGTTCGCCCAAAGTGAAAGTTGAGTCAAGTACGCTCAACTTGGCTTGACATCCAAACGAGCCTGAGTAAAGTTGAGTGCAGAACGCTCAAACCCGCTGCTTGGGCGAACCTTTCACCACTCTCGGTGGCCGGACTTGTTAACGCAGCGGCTCATGAAAGGAACCACTTATGTCACGTGCTGTAGGTATTGACCTCGGAACCACCAACTCTGTTGTATCCGTCCTGGAAGGCGGCGAGCCCACGGTTATCGCCAACGCCGAAGGCGGCCGCACCACCCCCTCAGTAGTTGCCTTCTCCAAGAGCGGCGAAGTCCTGGTTGGCGAAATCGCCAAGCGCCAGGCCGTCAACAACATTGACCGCACCATTGCTTCCGTCAAGCGCCACATGGGCACCGACTGGAACGTCGACATTGACGGCAAGAAGTACACGGCGCAGGAAATTTCCGCCCGCATCCTGATGAAGCTCAAGAACGACGCCGAATCCTACTTGGGTGAAAAGGTTACCGACGCTGTTATCACCGTCCCTGCCTACTTCAACGACGCCGAGCGCCAGGCCACGAAGGAAGCCGGCGAAATTGCCGGCTTGAAGGTGCTGCGCATTGTCAACGAGCCCACGGCTGCTGCCTTGGCTTACGGCCTGGAAAAGGGCAAGGAAGACGAGCTCATCCTGGTATTCGACCTCGGTGGCGGAACGTTTGACGTTTCCCTGCTTGAAGTTGGCAAGGATGAAGACAACTTCTCCACCATTCAGGTTCGCTCCACCGCCGGTGACAACCGCCTCGGCGGCGACGACTGGGACCAGCGCGTTGTTGACTACCTGCTGAACCAGCTCAAGGTCAAGGGAATCGACCTGTCCAAGGACAAAATCGCCCTGCAGCGCCTGAAGGAAGCTGCTGAGCAGGCCAAGAAGGAACTCTCCTCGGCCTCCAGCACCAGCGTCTCACTCCAGTACCTCTCCGTCACCCCCGACGGCCCGGTTCACTTGGACGAGCAGCTGACCCGCGCCAAGTTCCAGGAGCTCACAGCTGACCTGCTGGACCGCACCAAGAAGCCGTTCAACGACGTCATCAAGGAAGCCGGCATCAAGGTTTCTGACATTGACCACATCGTTCTTGTTGGTGGATCCACCCGCATGCCCGCCGTCTCCGAACTGGTCAAGCAGCTCGCCGGCGGTCAGGAGCCCAACAAGGGCGTCAACCCGGATGAGGTTGTGGCCGTTGGTGCCGCACTGCAGGCTGGCGTTTTGAAGGGCGAGCGCAAGGACGTTCTGCTCATCGATGTCACCCCGCTGTCCCTGGGCATTGAAACCAAGGGTGGTGTCATGACGCACCTGATCGAGCGCAACACGGCCATCCCCACGAAGCGTAGCGAGACCTTCACCACCGCTGATGACAACCAGCCGTCAGTGGCCATCCAGGTCTTCCAGGGCGAGCGTCAGTTCACCCGCGACAACAAGCCGCTGGGCACGTTCGAGCTGACAGGCATTGCGCCTGCTCCTCGCGGCGTCCCGCAGGTTGAGGTCACCTTCGACATCGATGCCAACGGCATTGTGCACGTTTCCGCCAAGGACAAGGGCACAGGTGTTGAGCAGTCCATGACTATCACCGGTGGTTCCTCGCTCTCCAAGGAAGACATCGAGCGCATGGTTCGCGATGCTGAAGAGCACGCTTCCGAGGACAAGGCCCGCCGTGAGGCAGCAGATCTGCGCAACAGCGCCGAGCAGCTGCACTACTCGGTGGACAAGGTTTTGGCCGACAACGATGACAAGCTGCCCGAGGACGTCAAGACCGAGGTCAAGGCTGATGTCACCGAGTTGAAGACGGCACTGGCCGGCGACGACGACGATGCTGTGAAGGCTGCGTTCGAGAAGCTGCAGGCTTCACAGTCCAAGTTGGGCGAGGCTATCTACGCTGCCTCCGCCGCTGAGGGTGCACCGGCCGACGCCGGAGCTTCCGAAGGTGCTGCATCGGACGGTGCCGCTGACGAGGACATCGTTGACGCCGAGATCATCGACGAAGACGCAGACGAGAAGAAGTAACCATGGCTGACTCAGTAAACCCCGAAGAGGTCCCGGAGAACGACCCCGTGGTCAATCCCGCCGGTTCCGCCGACGGTGATGCACTGTCCCAGGCAGAAGACATCCTCAACGGTGTTGAGGTTCCCGCCGAGGACGCCGTGGCCCAGGGTGCAGCTGCCGACGATGCTGCCGAGTTGAAGAATGACCTTCTTCGACTGCAGGCCGAGTACGTCAACTACCGCAAGCGCGTTGAGCGTGACCGGGCAGTTGCCGGACAGATGGCAGTCATCGGTGTGCTGAACTCGCTGCTTCCTGTCCTTGATGGCATTGATGCAGGGCGAGCCCACGGCGACATCGTAGACGGCCCGTTTGCTGCGATTGCCAGCAAGCTGGAGGCAGCCTTGGCCACGTACGGTTTGGAAAAGATTGACGCCACAGGCGTTCCTTTCGACCCGACAGTGCACGAGGCGCTCATTCAGCAGCCTTCAGCTGAGGTTGAGATCGACACCGTCAGCCAGGTGCTGCGCAACGGTTACAAGTCCGGCGAGCGTATCCTGCGCGCCGCCCAGGTGATCGTGGCAGTACCGGAGTAACAACTGATTCAATCCCTTGGTGGGGCTGTTCGAGACACAAAGTCCCGATCAGCCCCACCATCGGCACAGCACCACCCCACAAACTTTTAGAAAGGAGGCGTCTTGGCAAGTCAGGACTGGGCAGAAAAGGACTTCTACAAAATTCTCGGTGTGGCCAAAGATGCATCGGACGCCGACATCAAGAAGGCATACCGGAAGTTGGCGCGGAAGTACCATCCGGACACCAACTCCGGCGACCCCACTGCGGAGAAGACTTTCAAGGACGTCTCCGAAGCGTATTCGGTGCTCTCCAGCAAGGAAGATCGCGAGCAGTACGACGCCATCCGGGCCATGGGCGGAGGCGCCCGTTTCAGTGCAGGCGGAGCCGGCCAGGGCGGCGGGAACGCAGGCTTTGAAGATGTGTTCGGCGACCTTTTTGGTGGCGGACGCGGCGGACGTGCACCGCGCGGCGGTTCACAAGGCTTTAATGGCTCCGGCCTTCCGCCGGAATTCGCGGACCTCTTCGGTGGCGGCGGTGGAGGCTTTGGCGGATACCAGCCCCCGCCTCCCAGCAAGGGTGCGGACCGTACGGCGTCGACCTCCATATCCTTTGGCGGTTCCATCAACGGCACCAAGATTGCCCTGCGCGAACCCAACGGCGAGGTCATTGACGTCCGGATTCCTGCTGGCATCAAGGACGGCCAGAAGGTCCGCGTCAAGGGCAAGGGCCAGCCGGGCGCTGCGGGACCGGGCGACTTGATGGTGAGCGTCAACGTCAAACCGCACGACTTCTTTGTCCGCGATGGCAACAACATCCGCATCCACGTCCCCGTGACGTTCCCCGAAGCGGCGTTGGGTGCAGACATCAGCGTGCCAACTTTGACCGGGGACACAGTCCGGGTTCGCGTTCCAGCCGGAACCCCCTCCGGGCGGACCTTGCGCGTCAAGGGCGCCGGCGTGAAAACGTCCAAGGGCGACGGCGATCTGCTCGTCACCATTGACGTGGCCGTGCCGCAGAAACTCAACAAGGAAGCCGAAGAGGCTGTTCGCGCGTATGCGGCGGCAACGGCCGACGGCGACCCCCGGGCCGCGTTGAAAGACAAAGCCAGACTGTAGCAACAACCCCCGCTTGGGCCCAACCACGTCGCTAGGAAGGAGATCACCATGAATGTTGACCCGTACGCGCCCATCTTTGTGATCTCCGTGGCGGCGGAGTTGGCGGAGATGCACCCGCAAACATTGCGCCAATACGACCGTTTGGGCATTGTGATGCCGACCCGCGCCCCTGGCAGGGCGCGGCGTTATTCTCAGCATGATGTGGATATGCTCCGTGAGGTGCAACGGCTCTCTCAGGCCGGTGTATCCCTTGAGGGCATTCGCCGGATCATGCAGCTGGAAAACCAGGTGGAGTTGCTGCGGTCCCAGGTGCTTGACCTCAGCGAGCAGCTGGAAACTGTCACAGCGGCGCTGAAATCGGGCCCGCTTCGGGCCAACAGCCGCGTTTTTGCTGCCGGCCTGACCGGCGATGACATTGTTGCCCTGGCCCGCGGCCAGCGTCCACGCCCCCGCAGCCAGGCCATGGTGGTATGGCGCCCGCAGCGCTAACAGTTGCAAATACAAACTGACCCGCAGTAGTGGTCGAAAAACGTCGAGAAATCGCGTTTTTTCGACCACTACTGCGGGTCAGTTGTTTTGGGCCTACGCGCCCGAGGGGCCCCGGCCGAGGTACGAGTCTGGGGAGGGCGTGGGGACTAGTCGCGGAACAGGCCGGCCAGGTCCGTGGCCGTCAACGCGCCGCTGGACAAGGAGTCCCCGCTCATCACATCGGAGAAAAGCTGGGACTTCTTGGCCTTGAGCGCCATAACCTTTTCTTCGATGGTGTCCTTGGCAACCAGTCGGTACACCATCACGTTCTTCTTCTGGCCAATGCGGTGGGTGCGGTCCACTGCCTGCGCCTCCGAGGCGGGGTTCCACCACGGGTCCAGGATGAAGACATAGTCGGCCTCGGTCAGGTTCAAACCAAAGCCACCGGCCTTGAGGCTGATGAGGAACAGCGGCGCCGTGCCGGTCTTGAATTCATCCACGACGGCGGCCCTGTTGCGGGTGCTGCCGTCCAGGTAGGTGAAGTCGATGCCCTCGGCGACCAGCCGGTCGCGAACCTTGCCCAGGAAACCTGTGAACTGGCTGAAGATCAACGCCCTGTGGCCTTCCTTGACCACGTCCTCCAGCTGCTCAAACAAAACATCCAGCTTGGAGGAGCGCACGCCCGCCTGCGTTTCATCCACCAGGGAGACATCCAAACTGAGCTGGCGCAGCAGCGTCAGGGACTGGAAAATGGTGAACCTGTTCTTGTTCACATCCTCCAGCAGGCCAAGGATTTTGGCGCGTTCACGTTGCAGATGTGTTTGGTAGATCTTCTGGTGCCGAGGATTCAATTCCACTTCAAGGATTTGTTCCTGCTTGGCGGGAAGGTCCGCAATGACCGCTTCCTTGGTGCGGCGCAGCATGAGCGGCTTGACCCGGGCCCGCAGCTTGCTCAGCAGCTCGGAGTCGGCGTTCTTTTCAATGGGTCGCTGGTAAAACTCGGCAAAGCGTTTGGGGCTGGGGAAAAGACCCGGGGCCACGATGGACAGCAGAGCCCACAACTCCATGAGGTTGTTTTCCATGGGGGTACCCGTCACGGCCAGCTTGAACGGGGCCTTGATCTTGCGGGCACATTGATAAGCCTTGGACTGGTGGTTCTTGACGAACTGGGCCTCATCCAGGATCAACCCGGCAAATGGCTGCATCCCGTATTCGGCAAAATCGATGCGGAACAAGGCGTAGGAGGTGATGACGATGTCAGCACCTGCAAAGAACTCGGCTGAGTTCAACCCGCTCTTGGCAAAGGTCTCGGAGACGGTCACCACCTTCAAACCAGGGGCGAACTTTAGGCTTTCACTGGCCCAGTTGCCCACCACGGAGGTGGGTGCCACCACCAGGAACGGTTTGTTCAAATCGGGGTCTTCGGCCTTGACCTGGCACATCAGCGCCAGTGTCTGGACGGTCTTGCCCAAACCCATGTCATCGGCCAGCACGCCGCCCAAACCGAAGCTGTAAAGGAAGTGCAGCCAATTGAAACCGTCCAGCTGGTACGGACGCAAGGTGGCGTTCAGCGTCGGTGGCGACGGCAGCGCAACGGGAGGACCGCCGTCGAGCAGTCCAGAAATGGCCTTGCTCCAGGCCTGCGCCTGCTCATCAACAATGCCCAGCTGGGCCAGCTCGTCCCACAGGCCGGCCTGGAAGCGGCTGATCCGCAGCTCGCCGTCCTTATGGTCGTTCAGGCCGCGGGCTTCCTCAATCAGTGCCCGCAGCTGGTGCAGCTCCGGGCGGTCCAGCGAGAAGTAGGCGCCGCTGGGCAGCAGCATGCGGGTGTTCCCGGCGGCCAGTGCCGAGAACACGGCGGCGAAGGAGACGTACTGGCCCTCCAAGGTGATGACGATGCCCAGATCAAACCAGTCGCGCTCATCGGTGGCCTTGGTGGAAATGGTGACGACGGGGGCCTCGGTGACCTCGCGGTAGCTGGCAATGTCTCCGGAGGTTTCCACCGTGACCCCGGGCAGTTCGGCAATCAGCGGCGCAACCACTTCGGTGAACGCCAGGGTGTCAAGGCCGTTCAATTGCGCGGAGGCCGCCAAAATGGGGTCACCCCAGGCATTGTTGGCCGCCACACCCATGGCAGTGATCTCTTCCCACGGCTGCCCGACACTGGCGATGAGCCTTGCCTCGGCGCCGACATCACGCACGGCACCCTCGCCCAGCTCCGGCCAGAGCGGCAGCGATGTGATGCGGCTGCCCACGGGGTAGTGCCACTCCCAGTGCAGGCGCACCGTGTGGTCGGTGCCGTACGCCGCCAACAAGGACAGTGTCGGCTCCACATATGCCGGCAATTCCACCGAGTGGTCCGCGGAGACCACGGCCGCCGCCTGCTTGAGTTGCGGGTAGAACTGGGTGAGGAACTTCTCGCGCGCCAGCTCCGGAACGTGCACGTTCTCTTTGCGCAGCGCAAAATCGAGCAGCTGCGCGGAGGTGTCCGCCGGCAGGGGTGCCACGGTGATGTTTCCCCGCACGACGCCGTTGCGCGCCAACGATGTGCTGCCCGAACTGGGTGCCGGCTCGCTTTGGTCACTGATAAACAGCCCGCTGACGGGGGTGCCTATCCGGCCAACGACCTCTTGCGTGACGGGGACACCGTCCACTTCAATGAGCGGACCAACATCCAGGCCCCCGGCTTCCGGACGGGTCACATCAAGGGACAGTGTGGCCTCGAGGGTGCTGACCCGGATGGGATCGCCGGTCCCTGACTGGATTAAGGCCACGCCGTTTTTGTGCGCGCTGGCCAGCAGCTGCCACAAATTCCGGCCGGCAAAGTCATTTAGTGCCAGCCAGGCGCTTGCGTTGCCGTGGCTGTATTGGCGGGGGCTGTGCGAGGACAGGAACTCGCTGAGCCATTCCAGCTGGGTCTTGTCATGGACGCCGCCGTACGCCAGATAGCCCAGAGTGGCCCAGCTGACGCCTGACTTGACCCACTTTCCGCGCGTTCCCATCACCACGGGGCGAACGTTCAGCACTGCTTCGGCGGGGACGGTGCTGCCGCGGCCGCGGTAGGAGAACCGCGGCGGCGGGACGTGAAGCTCAAATTGCAGGCCCAAGGCGGGTGTGTCGGGGCTGGGTGCTGCGGTGGTTGGCGGCAGCAACGCAGACAACGCCGCTTCCCACGATTCGGGCGCAAGTTCCGCCCCGCCCTCAACGGGGGCTGGAGCTGCAGACTTGCCGCCCTTGGCCTTTGCCAGCAGTGTTTCAAGATACGTGGGTTCGCGGGGGGCTTCCTCCGGAACAAAGAAGTCGGTGAATGATTGTTCCGCCTCGGCGGCGGCAATCAACGCCACAACGTGCTTGCAGTTTTGCCGCACGGGGCAGCTGCAGATGCCCACACGGCACGCGATGACGCCGTCGTGCTCGCGCACAAGCTTGGCTGTCGTCTTGTATTTCTGGGCGCCAAATACCGTGCCGGAGAGCAGACCCGTTGCTGGTTCCAGGACGATGTCGGCGACACGGTCCTCGTCAGCGTAGGCACGGCCAGAGGCAATGGAATTCTCGGTGAACTCGGCGACTCGCGTTAGCAAACGTGAATCGGCGGCGGAGTACGTCACGGAACTTTTCCACCTGTCGGTTGGGGTGTGATCCAAGGCCAAGAACCACATCTATCAATCTTACGCAGCATTGGGGCCCTCGATTACCCCAAGAAGCCCTGTGCACACCACGGCGGCCAAGAACTGCCCCCAATGCAGGTCTTGGCCGCCTCCATTCGATGGATAAGGTTTTTATGTGGTGGGGTGAGCAGCGGCCTCCTTTGCGGGTGTTTTCACGAGGAACAAGGCGAAGAGCAACGCCACGATGGCCGTGACCACCAGCAGGGATAGCCCAATGGCGTACTTGTAATGCTCGGCGTCGGGGTTGTAGGTCCAGCCCATGATCAGCGGCGGGAAGTAGCCGCCCAAACCGCCGGCAGCACTGACAATGCCGCTGATGGTCCCCACCTTGCCCTCGGGGGAAAGCGCGCCAACCCAGGCGAACACCCCGCCTGTGCCCAAACCAAGTGCTGCCGCGAGGCCAATGAAAATGGGGCCGGCTTGAACATCTGCGGCAGGTTCCAGTGCCACGAGGAAGCCCAGGACCGCAACGCCCGCCAGAGATGCCAGCACAACAGGCTTGGACCCAATCTTGTCCGCCAACGCTCCGCCAATGGGCCGGGCAATCACTGCGGCAAGGGCAAAGCCGGCAGTCCGTGCGCCGGCAGCGCTCGGGTCAAAAGCGTAAACGTCGCGCAGATACGTGGGCAGGTAGGTGGCGAAGGAGACGAAGCCGCCAAAGACCACAGCGTACAGGAAGCACATCTTCCATGTGACGGCCAGCTTGGATGCCTCGACGAGCCGGGGCACCACCGGCGCCGTGCTGGGCTGCCAGCCGGGGGCGTTCTTCATGAAACACCACACCAGCACGGCCATGACTGCCAGCAGCCCGGCGATCACCAGGTGGGTTGGCACGTAGCCGATGGACTTCACTAAACGTGGGTTGAGAAACGCCGCCAGTGCTGTGCCTCCCATGCCTGCACCAAAAACGCCGGTGGCAAATCCGCGCCGCGCCGGCGGGTACCAGGCGCTGACGAAGGGAATGCCCACGGCAAACACCGTGCCCGCAACACCCAGCAGGAAGCCTGCAACAAGCACCAGGGCAAGGGAATTCAGGGCGCCGCCCAAGGCCACCAACAACACCGTGGGGATGGTGGCCACCAGCACAAACGTAAAGAGGGCCCGGCCGCCGTATTTGTCGGTCATGATGCCCACAACAATGCGGCCCAGGGAGCCCACAAAGATGGGCATGGCCACCAGGATGCCCATGGTCCCTGCGGAAAGCTCCAGGTTTTTGGCATAGTGCGAGCTGAGGGTGGCAATCACGTTCCAGGCCCAAAACCCCACCACGGAGGCGGCAGTGGCGAGGGCCAGATTCAGCGCCTGGCCCTTCAGTGCGGGTGCTGCTTTGGTCTGTGCCATGCTCTCTCCTGTTGTCAGTTAGCGGTTGCGGGTGTCGCGGTCTCGCGTGCCCACGTCCGACCAGCCGTCACGGTTGGCAACGCTGGCGCCCTTGTCCCGGGAGCGGTACACAATGTAAGGCCGGAACAAGTAGTGCAGGGGTGCTGTGAAGGCGTGGACCAGCCGGGTGAAGGGCCACACCATGAACAGCAGCATGCCCACCAGCGTGTGAATGTGGAACGACGTCGGAGCGGCAGCCATGGCACCAACATCGGGTTGGAAAATAAACAGTGAGCGGAACCAGGGAGAGACAGTGTCGCGATACGTCACCCCGTGTTCGTCAAAGAACACGCTGGCCAGGGTGGTCCACAGTCCGAAGAGAATGGCGGCCAGCAGCACCACATACATGAGTTTGTCGTTTTTGGTGGTGGCCATGAACACGGGACCGGTCTTGCGGCGGCGGTAAATCAGCAATGCGATCCCGGCCAGGGTCCCCACCCCGGCAATGGAGCCCACAAACAAGGCGTTGAAGTGGTAAAGGTCTTCGGTCATGCCCACAGCTTCTGTCCACGATTTTGGGATGACCAGGCCAAAGAAGTGCCCGGCAATGACGGCCAGCAAGCCAAAATGGAACAGCGGGGAACCAATCCGCAGCAGCCTGGATTCATACAGTTGGGAGGATCTGGTGGTCCAACCAAATTGATCGTATTTGTAGCGCCAGATGCTGCCGCCCACCAGGATGACCACCATGACGTAGGGCAGCACGCCCCACAAGAAAATGTCCATTGCTCAGGCACCTTTCATGGGCAGCAGCCGCGGATCATAGGGGTCCAGGCCCACGGACTCGGTGGGTGGGCCGTAACCGGCCATCCGCATGACAGCTTGTTCATCGGCGGGCGAAGCCCCGGGCAGGGAGTTGCACACGGCCTGCACCATGGCGGCGTGGGGAAGATTGTCCCGCAGCAGCCCAAACTTGATCAGTTCAAGGCTGGGCCGGTACTGCTGCAATAACTCCTTGCCGGCGACCATGTCCACCGTGGCCGCATATTCCAGCACCATGGGCAGGTAGTCCGGCAGTTCCCCGTGCGTGTCCACCAGGGTGTCTGAGCCGCGGTACACCTTCTTGAACGCCCCCAACACTTCCCCGCGGCGGCGCGTGTCTCCGTCCGTCCAGTAGGAAAGGTGCAGGGCGTGGCGCTTGCCCAAGTCGAACTCCTGGACGTACTGGGTTTGCAGTTCCATCAAGTCGGTGGACTCCAGCATGGCAAGCACGACGGCGAACGGCTGGCTTGCGCCCGGAAACTCGCCAAGTGCGGCGCGCATAAGCGGCACCCTGGCCACCAGTGCGGCATCGGGGTAGGACAGGCACCAGGCGGCGGCCAGAAATGAAACCTGGTCTTGTTTGCCGGTCTGCCTGCTCATGAGCCACCGCCGTCAAGGGCATCCGCCCGGGCATCAACGGCCGGCCCGGTGGGGTGATCTTGCGGGAACAATCCGGGCGGTGCACCGTTGCCGTCCCAATTGAGCAGGTTCACCCGGCCGCGCAGCGTGTCAGCTCCCGCCACGGAATCCGAGCTTTGCCGGTCCGACAGGGCATTGAACGTTTCCACGGCCACAGGTGTGGGGCGCCCGCTGGCTTCGCCGAAGGGTGAGTTGCCCATGGCACCCATGCCGGGTCCGCCGTCGAAGTCCAAGGAACAGCCCATCTCCTCAAGGTCGTGCGCCTGCTCGGCGTGCGCCTTGGGGATCACGTAGCGTTCGCTGTATTTGGCGATGGCCATGAGCCGGTACATCTCATACATGGTGGCCCCGTCCATGCCCACACTGGCCGGGATGGACTCGTCGGGGTCATTGCCCAGGGAAATGCCGCGCATATAGGCGCGCATGGCCGCCAACTTGCGCAGCACCTCCGTGACACGTTCGGTATCCCCGGCCGTGAACAGCTCGGCCAGGTACTCCACGGGGATGCGCAGGGCGTCAATGGCGCCGAACAGCACGTCCTGGTTCTCGGCGTCGTGCCCTTGATCGCGGAGTAAATCAACCACGGGGGACAGCGGCGGGATGTACCAAACCATGGGCATGGTCCGGTACTCGGGGTGCAGCGGCAGGGCCAGTTTGTACACCTTGGTCAGCGCATACACGGGCGACTTTTGCGCCGCCTCAATCCAGTCCTCCTGTATTCCTTGCTCGCGGGCCGCCTTGATCACGTCAGGATCGTTGGGGTCAAGCAGCACGTCCATCTGCGCTTGGTACAGGTCCTTGGGATCGGTGACCGAGGCGGCAGCGGTGACGGCGTCGGCGTCGTACAGGAAAAGCCCCAGATACCGCAGCCGGCCCACACAGGTTTCCGAGCACACGGTAGGCAAACCGACCTCGATGCGCGGGTAGCAGAAGGTGCACTTCTCGGCCTTGCCGGTTTTGTGGTTGAAGTAAATCTTCTTGTAGGGGCAGCCCGTCATGCACTGGCGCCAGCCGCGGCACTGGTCCTGATCCACCAGCACAATGCCGTCTTCAACGCGTTTGTAGATGGCGCCGGACGGGCAGGAAGCCATGCAGGAAGGGTTTAGGCAGTGCTCGCAAATGCGCGGCAGGTAAAACATGAACGTCTGCTCGTACTCAAACTTGATTTTGTCTTCTGACTCGCGGCGCACCTTCTCCACGATGGGATCCAGATGGCCCAGCTCCGTGGTGCCGCCCAAATTGTCATCCCAGTTGGCGCTCCAGGTGATTTTGGTGTCCTTGCCGGTGATCAGACTTTTGGGCCGGGCCACGGGGAAATCATCGCCCAGGGGTGCGTCCACCAGCGTCTTGTAGTCGTAGGTCCACGGCTCGTAGTAGTCCTTGAGCTCGGGCTGGATGGGGTTGGCGAACAGCCCGAACAGTTTCTTCACGCGCCCGCCGGCTTTGAGTTTGAGGCGGCCGCGCTTGTTCAGCTCCCAGCCGCCCTTCCACTTTTCCTGGTCCTCGTAGCGGCGCGGATAGCCCTGCCCGGGGCGGGTCTCCACATTGTTGAACCAGACGTACTCCACGCCTGCCCGGTTGGTCCAGGCCTGCTTGCACGTGACGGAGCAGGTGTGGCAGCCAATGCATTTGTCCAGATTCATGACCATGCCCATTTGAGCCATTACACGCATTAGTACTGCACCTCCTGAGAGCGACGGCGGATGGTGGAAACGTTGTCCCGCTGGTTTCCCGTGGGGCCAAGGTAGTTGAACGCGTACGTGAGCTGGGCGTAGCCGCCAATCAGGTGCGAGGGTTTCACGAGCAGCCGGGTCACCGAATTGTGAATGCCGCCGCGCCGGCCCGTGGCCTCCGACTTGGGCACGTCGATGGTGCGCTCCTGGGCGTGGTGAATGTAGGCGACACCTGCCGGCATGCGGTGGCTGACCACCGCCCTGCCCACGAACACGCCGTTCATGTTCACGCACTCAACCCATTCGTTGTCCAAGACGCAGATTGAGTTGGCATCCTGCGGGCTCATCCACACGGTGGGGCCGCCACGCGAGAGCGAGAGCATGAGCAGGTTGTCCTGGTATTCGGAGTGGATGGACCATTTGGAGTGCGGGGTCAGGTAGCGGACCACAATTTCCTGCTCGCCCGTGGGTCCCAGCTTGGGTTCGCCAAAGAGTTTGTGCATGTCCAGCGGTGGCCGGTAGATGGGCAGCGCCTCACCAATGTCGATGATCCAGTCGTGGTCAAGGAAGAAATGCATGCGCCCCGTGAGCGTGTGGAAGGGTTTGAGTCGCTCAATGTTGATGGTGAACGGTGAATAGCGCCGCCCGCCCGTCTCCGAGCCGGACCATTCCGGGGAGGTGATCACCGGAACCGGCCCGGCCTGGGTCATGGCGAAGGAAATATGCTTTTCCTCGCTGCCCTCGGCCAAATCCACCAGCTTCACGCCGGTGCGCTTTTCCAGCTCTTTGAAGCCGCTGACAGCCAGCTGGCCATTGGTGGTGCCGGAGAACGTCAAGATGGCCTCGGCCAGTTTCGCGTCCGTGTCGATGGCCGGGCGGCCGTGCGCCGCACCGCCCATCATGACCCCGTTCGCCTTGGCCAGGTGGGTGAGCGCTTTGTCGAGTTTGTAGTTGACGTCCTTGACGGTGAAGCCCAGTTTGTCCGCCAGCGGGCCCACAGCCGTGAGCTTGTTGGCGATGGCCGTGTAGTCGCGTTCCACCACCATGAAGTTGGGCATGTTCTGTCCCGGGACACCCTCAATGCCGTCCTCGCGCCAGTCGCGAACCACCCCGCCTGGCTGGGCGATCTGCCCCACGGTGTCGTGAATGAGCGGGACGCTGACCAGATCCTTGCGGGTGCCCAAGTGCTGCACTGCCTGGCGCGAAAACTCCTCGGCGAGCAGTTGGAACATCTCAAAGTCAGTCTTGGTCTCCCACGGCGGGTCAATGGCCGGGGTGAAAGCGTGCACAAACGGGTGCATGTCGGTGGAGGAGAGGTCGTGCTTCTCGTACCAGGTTGCCGCCGGAAAAACGACGTCGGACAGCAGGGTTGTGCTGGTCATGCGGAAGTCGGCGGAGACCAGGAAATCCAGCTTGCCCTCGGGGCCCTGCTCATGCCATTTCACGTCTTTGGGCTTGAGTGAGGCTTCGCTGTCCTGGCCCATGACGTTGTTGTGGGTGCCGAGCAGGTTGCGCAAAAAGTACTCGTTACCCTTAGCCGAGGAACCAAACAGGTTCGAACGCCACAGCACCAGCGTGCGTGGCCAGTTTTCCGGTGCGTCAACATCCTCAATGGCCGGGTTGATGGTCCCGTTCTGCAATGATTGCGCAACCCACGTCTTCTCATCCGGCGCCTCACCTGCCGCCACCGCTGCGATGGCTTGGTCTGCCAGATCCAGCGGGTTCGCATCGAACTGCGGATAAAACGGCATCCAGCCCAGTCGTGCCGACTGCGCCAGCGCGTCGGCCGTGTGCATGCCATCCAAACTGCCCGTGGACAGTGGGGACTTCAGGGCATCTGCGGAGTAGCCGTCCTGGCGCCACTGGTCAGTGTGCATGTACCAATAGCCGGTGCCGATCATGGTGCGCGGCGGGCGCGACCAGTCGAGGGCATTGGCCAGGGACACCCAGCCGGTGATGGGGCGGCACTTTTCCTGCCCCACATAGTGGGCCCAGCCGCCGCCGTTGCGGCCCATGCAGCCAGTGAGCATGACGAGCGCCAAAATGGCCCGGTAGGTGGTGTCGCCGTGGAACCACTGGCAAATGCCGGCGCCCATGATGATCATGGAACGGCCCTTGGACTGCTCCGCATTGCGGGCAAATTCGCGGGCAATCCGGATGCACGCCTGGGCGGGGACTGAGGTGATTTCTTCCTGCCAGGCGGGAGTGTACGGGGTGGAGGCGTCGTTGTAGTCGCTTGCCCAGTCGCCCGGCAGACCTTCGCGGCCCACCCCGTATTGGGCCAGCATCAAGTCATACACGGTGGTGACAAGATGGCCCTCAACCATCTTGACGGGAACCCCGCGTTTGAGGATGGAGCCGGCACCCTCGGGGTCCTCAAAGCAGGGCAACAGGATCTCCAACGATTCGCTGGACACCTCGGCCATGCTTAGGGCCGGTTCAATGCCCTCCAAGTCAAGGTTCCATTTGCCCTCGCCGGTTTTGGAGTACCGGTGCCCCAGGGTGCCGTTGGGGACAATGGCCTTGCCGCTCACCCGGTCAAAGAGCATCGTCTTGAACGCGGCATCCTCCTGGTTTTCCTGGCCGGGGACCAGCGCGGCGGTGAGGAATTTGCCGGGACTATATGTCCCGTCGTCGCGCTTCACCAGCCTGATGAGGAACGGCAGGTCGGTGAACTGGCGGACATAGCTTTGGAAGAACGGCACCTGGCGGTCCACGAAAAATTCCTTGAGCATCACGTGGCCCATGCCCATGGCCAGGGCGGCGTCGGTGCCGGCCGCGGCAGGCAGCCATTCGTCGGCGAACTTGGTGTTGTCCGCATAGTCGGGGCTCACAGCGATGACCTTGGTGCCGCGGTAGCGCACTTCAGTCATCCAATGGGCGTCGGGGGTGCGGGTGACGGGGACGTTGGAGCCCCACATCATCAGGTACGTGGCATCCCACCAGTCGCCGGACTCCGGGACGTCGGTTTGGTCACCAAAGACCTGAGGGCTGGCCACGGGAAGATCCGCGTACCAGTCATAAAAGGAGGTCATGACCCCGCCGATCAGCTGCACAAAGCGGGTGCCAATGGCGTGGCTGACAATGGACATGGCCGGGATGGGGGAGAAGCCCGCCACCCGGTCCGGGCCGTACGTCTTGATGGTGTTCACGTGCGCGGCGGCAGCTATTTCCAGTGCCTCGGCCCAGGAAGTACGGACCAGGCCGCCCTTGCCGCGGGCATTTTGATACCGCTTGCGTTTTTCCGGGTCGGCAGCGACTTCGGCAAACGCCAGCACGGGGTCCTTGAGGCGTGCCTTAGCTTCGCGGTACATTTCCACGAGCACGCCGCGGGCGTAGGGGAAGCGAACCCTGGTGGGGGAGTAGGTGTACCAGGAGAACGCCGCGCCGCGGGGGCAGCCGCGGGGCTCATACTCGGGGCTGTCCGGGCCCACGCTGGGGTAGTCGGTCTGCTGGGATTCCCAGGTGATGATGCCGTCCTTGACGTACACCTTCCAAGAACACGACCCCGTGCAGTTCACGCCGTGGGTTGACCGCACCACCTTGTCATGACTCCACCTGTCGCGATAAAAGATGTCGCCGGCCCGTCCGCCCTCCCGGAAAACCGCGCGGGAATCATCGCTCACATCCCACTTGGTGAAGAAACGCCCCAGCTTCAACATCGCGTCCGACGCCGGGCCATCGACTCCAGCAACAAAAGGTTCAGCAGTCATGGCCCCACCCTAGGGGGCATTCGGGCGGTTTACTACAGTCACTGGATTAGTCGACAAAGTGCTGTGCTAATTGTTGCCATGATCATGCGACTTTTGTTTTTTGTGGTGACTTTTGTGTCATGGGTATGCGCCAACATGACGAAGCGTGCGCCCCAGTTTTTAAAGCAACTAGCCCGCAGAAAACGCCGAAAAACACGTCAAATCCGTGAATTTTCGCCGTTTTCTGCGGGCCAGTTGTTAGGGAGGGCGAGGGGACTAGTTGCGGCGGAAGGCCAGGTCAAAGATGACACGGCCAGCATTGTGGGCCTTGTTCTCAAAACTGGTCAGTATGCGGCCGTCAAAGCGCGGAGCCCAACCGCCCACTGCGTCGGGCTCCTCACTTTGCTCGCAGTCGACTCCGCTGAGCCGAGCCTCGGTGAGGGGGCTCTCGGCTCCGGTGCGCTCGCCGTCGTGCATGTTGGTGAAGTCAGTAGATGCCTGGCCCACTTGCTGCATTTGCTCGGCGTAGGTGGACCAGTCGGTGGCTAGGCGCCAGATTCCGCCGGGGACCAGTACGCGGGCAACCAGAGGGGCGAAGGTGTCCTTCACCATGCGGCGCTTATTGTGCTTGGACTTGTGCCAGGGGTCCGGGAAAAACACCCAGACTTGGCTGACGGAACCGGGCGGGAGCATGGTGCTCAGGACCTCCGGCGCGTTGGCCTGCACCACGCGGACATTGGTCAGCTGCTTGGCCACGATCTTTTGGATGGTCTGCGCCAGGCCGGGCGTGTACACCTCGACGGCGAGAAAGTCCTTGTCGGGGTTTTCCATGGCGGCGTGGACCACGGCATCTCCCAGACCTGAACCAATCTCCACGACCAGGGGGGCCGTGCGGCCGAACTCCGCCTCGGCGTCAAAAACGTACTCGGGGTGAACCGAGGTGTCGGCAATGTGGCGGGGAACGTCCACTGCGAGGGTGTCGGAGTGATCGTCCCAGGCCTGCTGGCGCCGTCCCTGCAAACGCGTGCCGCGGCGCACAAAAGACACCGGCTGGGCGCGGTAGGTCCCCTCCGCAGCCTGGCTGCCCGGGGTGACGGGGCGCGCTGTTCCGTCCTGCGAACGCGGCGCACGCTGCTCTGCGGGCGCGTCAGTCGCTGTTGCGGGGGATTCGGGGACGGAAGCTGGGATTTCACTCATCCCTTTAAGGGTACCGGGCTTCTTCTGAAGGCTGGCCCTTACCGGTATTGGTGAGATTCCTGCATTCGAAACAGCAGCTGATGCGGGTTGGCAGCGAGTTCTGTCATCGAAACTGCAGCTGATGCGGGTTCCGGGGCCCGCAACCCACATCTGCTGCTGTTTCGATTGCTGAGCAGCCCCGACACCTTCCAGATCACCGCCTACGCAAAAAGATGGCAGACCACGCCCTTATAGCCGGCCTTGAGGGCGTGACCTGCCATGTCGCTGAACACGCGGGGTGGTTTTGGCTGCGACAACGGTGGATAACTGCAGCTATGACCGCGAGTGCTGACCTTGGCCACAAAAGACCGCGTGTAACCATGCAGCTCGCAGTTGCGGTCAGCATTCGCCGCAGAAGGTGAGATGCGGCACTAAGGTGAGCGCCCGGCGTCGTGCCCCTGTTAGACTGGGAATACTTAATGTGCATCAAGCGCATTCTGCGTCGATGAACGCATGCAACTTGTCCCGCAAAGATTTGCACAGTAATTTTGCACTGTGCGGCCCGCGGTTGACACGCTCTGGCATTGAATCGGCGAACCCGGGCTCAAAACTGATCCTGGGACGTTGAACCGCCTTACGAAAGATTCTCTCTTTACATGACAACTTTTGCTGCCCTTGGTGCGCCCAAGGAAATCGTTGCTTCACTCGCCGCTCAGGGCATTGAAGAAGCATTCCCCATCCAGATCAAGACCTTGCCTGACACACTGGCAGGTCGCGATGTTCTGGGACGCGGCCGCACCGGCTCCGGCAAGACCATTGCCTTCGCTATCCCGCTCGTTGCCCGTCTGGCCGAGCGCGAAGCCCCTTACTTCCGCAAGCCCGGCCGCCCCATGGGCCTGGTGCTGGCACCCACCCGTGAGCTGGCCACCCAGCTGAACAACACGATCGAGCCGTTGGCCAAGGCCATGGGCTTGAACACCACAGTCATTTACGGCGGTGTCTCCCAGGCTCGCCAGGAAAAGGCACTGCGCGCCGGCGTCGACATCGTCATCGCCTGCCCGGGCCGCCTCGAAGACCTCATGAAGCAGCGCATCGTCTCACTGGAAAGTGTCGAGATCACTGTTTTGGATGAGGCCGACCACATGGCTGACCTCGGCTTCCTGCCCGTCGTCAAGCGCCTGCTGGACACCACGCCCACCCAGGGCCAGCGCATGCTGTTCTCCGCAACGTTGGACAACGGCGTGGACAAGATTGTTCAGCGTTACCTCTCCAACCAGCTCACCCACTCAGTGGATGAGCCGGTTGCTTCGGTTTCCACCATGGAGCACCATGTTCTGGTTGTTGGCGACCAGACCATCAAGAAGCAGGTCATTGTTGAACTGGCCTCCGGTGCCGGCCGTCGCATCCTGTTCATGCGGACCAAGCACCACGCCCGCAAGCTGGCCAAGACCCTGACCGACGCCGGTATCCCCGCCGTTGATCTGCACGGAAACCTGTCACAGAATGCCCGTGACAGGAACCTGGCCGAGTTCTCCACCGGTGACGTGCGCGTCCTGGTTGCCACCGACGTTGCCGCCCGCGGCGTGCACGTTGATGACATTGAACTGGTCATCCACGTTGACCCGCCCACAGAGCACAAGGCATACCTGCACCGATCAGGGCGTACGGCTCGCGCCGGGTCCGACGGCGTTGTTGTCACCCTGACGCTCCCCGAGCAGCAGAGCGACGTCAAGAAGCTCATGAAGGCAGCCGGTGTTGACGTGAACTTTGAGCGCGTCAACGCCAGCTCACCGACCATTGCCAACCTGGTGGGCGATGTTGCTGACAAGATTGATCCCCGCACCCGCGCAGCCCTGCTTGCTTCCAAGCAGCCGGCACAGGGTGGTGGCACCTCAACCGGCGCCAACGCTCAGCGCAAGCGTGCCCGCACAGGCGCAGCCCCCACAGCCGGTGGCCGTGGCGGTCGTGGTGGACGCGGTCGCGTTTCCGCCGATTCCTCTGAGCGTCCGGCAGCTGCCGGGAACCGTTCCGAGCGTCGCGAAGGCCAGCCTGCTGGTGGTCGCTTTGCCGGTCAGGGCCGTCCGGCCCGTGCCGCCGGTGAAGGTCGTCCGGCACGTTCCGGCGAGAGCCGCCCGTCTCGCGACGGTGACGTGGCTCGCGGCAACCGCGCAGGCCAGGGTTCAGCAACGCGCAGCTCCTCGCACACCAACGACGCCCCGCGCAGCAACTCACGCGGTGCCGGCCAGGGTGGCGCAGTGTGGTCCTCCAACACTGGCGGCAACTCCGGTGGCAGCTTCAACTCCAACGGTGGCGGTGCACGCTCCGGCGGACCGCGCCGCGCGTCAGCGCCTGCGTCCAACCAGCGCCGCGCCCGCTAACTAGTCCCCACGCCCGCCCCAACCTCGCAAGCTCGGCCAGGGAACCCTCGGGCGCGTGGGCCCAAGCAACTGACCCGCAGTAATGGTCGAAAAATCGCGATTTCGCGGTGTTTTTCGACCATAACTGCGGGTCAGTTTTGGTTAATGGCATGATGTACGACGGCGGCACTCACCGGCGGCGCGCTGGTGCAGCAGCTCGGTAACGACTAGCGGCAACGGTGGCCGCAGCAATCGTGACAAGGGCGCCCAGAATCAGGGCGGCCGGCTCGCCAGGAGCCAGCAGATTCTGCTGAATGCCAATCGTGGCAGCGGCGACGGGCACGCCCAGCTGCGAAGCGGAGAGCACGCCCAGCGGCAGTGGTTGACCAAGGAAGCACGTCACGCAATGGACGGCTATGGCACCAAACCCCAGGGACAGCCCCAGCGCGATCATCGGGGGATGGGCGGCAAGTTCGCGTAGGTCCAAGGACGCGCCAAGCCAGAGAAAAAATAGTGGGCCCAAAAATCCCTCGGTGAGGGCAAATAATTGATGGGCCAGCCGGCGCGGCTCTCCCACGGCCGAAACCGCCAGCCCGAACGCAAATCCGGCAAGCATGATGGACACATGGCTCCACACCGCCAGGCCTGCCAAGGCAAACAGGACCACCAGCTGGAATCGCAGTTCAAAGGCAAACTTCCTGTTTTCAGAAACCTTGTGAATACGTCGCCAAGTGCCGTTTGCGTCCGCTGTGCGCAACAACAAAAACACGGCGCCGGTACTCGCCATAACTGCCAAGGAGCCCAGTGCCGCCCTGCCCGCTGTGGCCGGGTTGAGAACAAGCGGCAGGGCGATGATGGCCAGAGTATCGGCCATGGCCACTTGGGCTGTCATGGCAAGGACAGGAGGCCCTGATAATTTCAGGGAGCCAATCATGGGCAACGCCAGTGCTGCGGACGACGAAGCGAGCAACACGATGTAGAGCGGTGCGTGCCCGCCGCCAAAAATAGCAGCCAGGCCAATGCCCACCGCTGCGGCAGCCGCTGCCACCACCATGAGGCGCAGGGCGCCACTGCCCAGGGCGGCGCGAATTTGCTTGTTTCGGACCGGGACGTGCGTGCCCACCACGAACATGATGAGGGCAAACCCCATGTCCGCTAGGAACGTGAAGGTGGGTTCGGCCGGATCCACCAAACCCAGTCCGGAGCGGCCAATGAGGATCCCCGCGAGCAGCTCTCCGATCACCACCGGAATGCGCCACCGTGCCGGGAGCGCCAGCAGCGGGCCCAGCAGGGCGGCCACGCAAATGAGGGCCAGGATGGGGAAGGTCATGGACCAGGCCGGGGGTGGGTGGACAAACGAGGCTGTTCCATATGCCCATTGTGCATGGCAGCGCCAAATTGCCCAAGAGTTTTGGTGGGCCGACGGTGAAGATGACGGCGGCCTCAGTCCGAGGTGGTGGGTTCCGGGGGCGTCAGTCCTTCAAACTGTTCCAAGGCTTTCTTGAACGCAGGCAGATCCGCTCGGGACACGGTGGTAGTGCCGTAGGTGATGGAGATGGAGCGTGCCGGAAGCTCGGATTCTTGATATTCCTTGGCTGCTTTGCCGCTGGTATCTCTATCCACATTGACCAAATTGACGGAGAGCCACTGGGAACCCGAATACGCTGTACCGGCCCACCAATACAGTTTGTCCAGATCAGCCGTGCCGTATTCTTCCACCAGCTCTTTTTGCCGTTCAGGGTCGTTCGCCAATGAGTCGCTGTCAGGGGTGAGCTTCACGCGGCCCAATCCAGAGGCAGTGGTGAACCCATTGATGACACTCATGATTTTCTTCCACTCGGCAGTGGATGGGGGAAGTGTGGTGCTTCTCCACTCAACGGAGTTGTACGTGTAAGTCATGGCCTGGCCGCCGTAGCCATTGCCCGTGGTGGGGAACCAGCCGGCTTCGCCACGGGCTTCCCATTCCATTCGATATTCAGCGGTGAGGGCTGTTTTGATTTCCTCGAACAGTTCCGCCGCGACGGCTTCGGTGTCCTCTTTGACGGGGGCATCCAGCAGTTCCGCGGGCAGGGAGTAAGCATGCACAGGATAGTCTTTCCAATTCACGGTGACTTCTTGGCCCGCCTCATTGGTGTACGTGGTGGTGGGTGGGGCGGCGCATGCGCCCAGTCCCAACAAAGCCGCCACCGCCACCGAACCCATCGTTGCGCGAATTGAAAATCTCACGGTTGAACCCTTTCCCCAGAACGGCCAGCCTAGGAGAGCCAAGGGGCGCGGAACATCAGACCAAGGGATGAAGTTGGGGAATTATGCAGGGGTGGGCAGTGCTACCCGACGGGATCGATGCTCAGTATGGCGAGGAACCCGCGGCCTGAAATTTCGGGTGCGTCCTCGGACCCCACCACTGTGTCGAACTTGCCCAGCGACTCGGCTGAGGTGACGGGCGCAGCGGAGGAGGCTCCGGCGTCGACAACTGAAACCGCAGCGGGGGAAACAGTGGCAGCACCTTGCAGCAGCACGGCAAACTGGTCGGCAAAGACGGGGTGCGGGCGCTTTTTGGACAGCTCGATGATGGCCGCATAGCCCTTGAAGGCGCTCCGGCGGGTGATCAAATTCAGGTCCTTCAGCGTGCCGGTGGGCAGGGCTGCGGACGTCTCGGAGTCGCCGGAAAAGCGGAACGGGCGGAACTTTTCCAGTGCCTGCTCGGCACCGTCAACCGTGAGAGCGATGAGTTCGCCGTCGATCACGGTGATGATCCGGTCCATCCCGGGCATGGGTGAAAACGGCCCGGCCTTGGCAACCTCGGCAATGCTGATGCGCCAATCGAAACCGCCGTCAGTGGCCGGAGCCGCAGCGAGTTGCCGGCTCACTCCGCCGCCGTTGGGCCAGGGCATGGTCTTGAGTGAGGCGTAACGAATAATTTCCACTACTTTTCGTCCTCATTCTTGACGCTGTACACGTGCAGGCGCTTGGGGTCTGAGGGGCGACGGCGGAGCTTGCGTTTGTAGTAAGACCAGCCTCCCGTGATGGCCAGGGAAACGGCAAAGGCCAGCACGATCTTGATGGGCAGCGAGAACCGGGCAAAGGTAAGCACCAGGATCATGGCTGTAAAGCTGGCGAAGTTGACAATGATGTCCAGCCAGTCGGACTTAATACGCATGGCACCAGCTTACGCGGCATTGCCCCGGCGGGTCCTCCAGGGGCGTCATCTGGGCAGGGCCTTTAGTGGTAGCTGCGCACAAAGGGCTGACTGGTGGGCACAATTTCCTTGCCCAACGGCATCAAGGAGATGGGGATCATCTTGATGTTGGCGATGGCCAGCGGGATGCCAATGATGGTCACGGCCATGGCAACTGCTGTGGTGATGTGGCTGATGACAATCCAGATCCCGGCCACCAGAATCCAAATGACATTGCCCAGGGTGCTGGCAATGCCCGTGCCGCCGGGCTTGTCCACCACAGTCCGGCCAAACGGCCACAGGGCGTAGCCGGCAATGCGGAAGGAAGCTATGCCCCACGGAATGGTGATGATGAGAATGCAGCACACAATTCCGGCCAGAAAGTAGCTAAGAGCCAGCCAAAAACCGCCGAAAACCAGCCAGATGATGTTCAAGAGTGTCTTCATCACCCCATTGTGCCCTGCTGGCACCCACAATGGCATCGGGGATGACCCTGAGCTTTCCCCAGCGGCCGGTGCTAGGCTAATTTCCACGATCTCTCAGCGATTTTCAACGGCAGGAAAACGAAGAAACCATGGACTTCGGCACAGTCTTTTTAATCCTCATGCTGGTCATCATCGCGATTGTGGTGGGTGTGGCCATCGTCATGGGGGTGCTGATCCGCCGCGGGGTGCTGGGCCTGGTGAAAATTTCCAAGCCCAAATACGAGTCGGCCAAACGCAATGCCCTCAAGGCCCGGGCCGAGACAAGCACCGGGCCTGTGGCCGAGATCCTCAAACAGCGAGTTGCCTTGGCGGAGTCCCTGGAAGCCACCCGGCGTTCCCTGGCCGTGGCCCAGAGCACCGGCCAGTACACCGGCAATCTTGAGCAGATCTTCAACACCCTCCAACAAACCGGCACCGTCATGGAGCACCAGCTGTTGGTGGCCCAGCAGGAGCCCGACCCCGCGGTGCAGGGCCTCTATTCCAAGACGCTTGGCGTCCAGGTGGAACAAATCACCCAGACGGCCAAGGGTGTTCGCAACGCCTTAGCCAGCGCCGCCGCGCCCGCCGGCGACGTGGATCTGAAGGACCTCACCCGCACCCTGGAAATTGAAGCCACCATGCTCAAGAACTGGTCCGCCACCTACACGGATCTCGGCAAGGACTAGCCGTCCTCATGAGTTTTTTTGCCCGGCTTGCAGCTTTCTTCGGTCCCAAGCGGGCCAAGAAGACGTACGACGCCGGTGCCTCCTCCACCAATCAACTCACCTTGGCGGACGCGCAGATTAAGCAGCAGGCTGCCGTGCAGAAGATGCGCCGCGGCGTGGCCGATGTGTCGGTGAGCCGGCAGCGACTGGACCTGCAGGCAAGCCACCTGCAAGGTGCCATGGATCAGCTGTCCGCCCAGACCGAGGAATCTCAGGCCGCCGGGGATGGGGCAGCGGCGCAAACTGCCCTGGGCCGCCACCTCATCATGGGCGAGCAAATGGCCGACCTGCTCTCCCAACGCGACGCCCTGGCCGAGCAGGAGACCATGCTGATAGCTGCCTTGACCCAGCTGCAGGCTAGGGTGGCGGGTTTCAACGTCACTGCCGAGACGCTCAAAGCCGTGCACACGGCGGCCGATGCCCGCCACAAAATAGCCAGCTCGCTGGATGATCTGGACGGACCGGCACGCTAGCCCGCCGTGTTTGAACGAACCCGGGTCAGGACTCGGTGACGTTGCCCGTCACCATGCCGAAGGCAAAGGCCTTCTTGGCGGCCTGCGAGGTGTCGCCGGCATTCAGGGTGAACGTGACGGTGGCACTGCCGGCGGCAACATCCTCTGCCGTCACCGTGTAGCTGGCCGTGAACCCGCGGGCCTGACCGGGGTCCAATGGCTCCGCCGCCAGCAGAACCTCAACAGCCACAGCGGCGCCCTCAAGGAAAACAGCCACCACTGAAGGCACCGCGTCGCCATTGCGCACCCGGCCGCTGAACGCCAGCACGTCCCCCACCTTGTATCCGGAGATCACCGGCCCGTAGTTCAGATCCTGCGATTCACGGTTGGACAGCACCTGGGGCGCGTCCGCGGAATAGCCCTGCCCCACTTCCTTCCACGCCGCCGGATCCCAATCCCCGTCGGTCTGTGTCAGCACAAAACTCTCGCCAACACTTTCCCACACAGCGGGGCGGCCCGGGGTAATGGACCGCAACGCCACGTCCAAAGCGAGCCCGCCGGCGTAGGTGGTGCCGCCGTCGTGCGTCAAATCAGCAGCAGGGGAGGCCAACAAGTCCGCCGGGTCGAGCACCACATACACAATCTCCTGGTAGCCCTGGCGTTCATAGAGCACGCCAATCCGGCCATCGGGCAGGCGGGCTGCCGTGGAGTACTCGGAACTTCCAGCGCACAGTACGACGGCGTAGGGCCACGTTGCGCCGTTGTCTTGCGAGAGCTTCAAAACAGTGTTCCGGCGCAGCAGCGGGTCGTGGTTGTGGGTGGCAATGAGCCAGCTGTCAGTCTCTGGGGAAGCGAGCCCGGTGACGTTGGGGAGTCCGTCAAAGCGTGCTACGGAGCCGTTGTCGCTGGGGTCCGGCAGCTCGTGGTGGGGCTGCGCGGGGGAGTAGCTGTGGCCGCCGTCGGTGGAAACGGCCGTGAGTCGGTACGGGGTGGCGCGGGAGTGCATCAACAGGCTCCCATCAGTGCGGGCCACCACCTTATTCTCATTGCCGCCGGCGATGAATTCGCCCAGGGTCCAGGTGTCTCCGTGGTCGTCGCTGTGCGCGCTGGCGGAGGCAATCTCGCCGCGGGACAGCACCACAAATTGCTGGACCAGGCGTCCGGCAAAGGGGCCCGTGTGGATTTGGATGCCTGCGCCGGCTGCGGCAAACAAGCCTGTCATGCCCTCGCGTTTGAGCATGGCGGTGAGCCTGCGGTGTTGCCAGGTGACGCCGTCGTCGTCGGAAAAGCTGAGATCGGCGTGCTGGATGCTGTCTTGATCCTCCAGCCCTTCAATGGCCTCAAAGAAGCCGGCATGCGTGCCCGCCGCGTGGAACATGAAGATTCGTTGTGTCTGGGTGTCGATCAGCAGGCTGGGATCGCCATAGCCGTCCAATCCGGTGCCCGTGCGGACTGTTTGCTGCGGTTCCCAGGTGGCGCCATTGTCCAGGCTGCGGCGGATCAGCAGGTCGATCGGGTTGGGCAGATCATCCAAATTGGGGCGGCCGTCATAGGCGGCCAGCAGGGTGCCGCGCGGGGAGACAGCCAGGGCCGGGATGCGATACTGGCGGTGGCCGGCAATTCCGCGACGGGCAAGAACATGTTCCGATGAGGTAGGACGTAGCTTCACATGCCGAGTCTAGCCCGCTAGGCGATGGTGATGCCCAAATGCGTCGCCAGAATGGGTGCCAGCAGGCCCAGTTGATAGTCGTCCATGACCACCCCGGACATGGATCCGACGCCGTTGAGGGTGCGGAATTCCGTGCCGCGCAGATCAAGGTCCTTCAGCGTGGCCTGCTGCAGGTCAAGGGTGCCAATCCGGCAATTCTTCAGAGCCATTCGGGTCACGGTGGCCCCGCCCAGATCCAGTTCGCCGATGATGGCGTCGCTGATGAGCAGGTCCGTGATCTTGGCGGCGCGCAGGTTGAGGAAGTCGATTTTGCCGCCGTCAATGCGCACTGACTGCCAGCTGCTGTCGTAAAGCTCTGCCGATCCCCAGCGCGGGGCCGTGACTTCAGTGTCCCGCCAGCTGGTCCGCGCGCCATGCATCACGGGAGCAAAGCTGTCATTGATCACCGTGCCACGGAAGCGTACGCCGCGCAGTTCGGTGTTGTTCAGGGTTGGCCCGTTGAGCTGGCATTCCAGGAAGTCCGTGGAGGTCAGGTTGGCTTCGTCAAAGGACGGCTTGTCGAAGAGTTGGCCGTCATAGGTGTCGCCCGGGCCAAAGAACGCATCGTCGTTCTCCACCAGGTCATGCAGATGAAGCGGTGTCAGCCGGGGTTCGCGAGATTCTTTTTTCGGGGCCATGGCACCAGCTTAGCCAGCTGCGGCGGCACCGAAATTATGATACCGCTTACCCCTCAAAGGTGATGGACAGACTGGAAGAGTACGGGCCGTCGGCGGGCGTGGGTTCATTGGTGATGGGCACCGCACCGGCGGGCCACAACCGTGTTGCCCGGAAGGTGAAACCGTCCTGGTCCGCGGCCTCCCACTCAAGAATTACCGCCTGGCCGTTTTTCAGCGAAGCGTAGCCGGGCACGGCAATGTGGGAGAAATGAGCCCAGCAACCGCCGGGCGTGGGCTCTGAGTCAATGACTCCCCAGCCTTCTTCGTCGTGCCAAATCCGGACCGTCCCCAAGGTTTCCATGGCCCCAGAATAGGTGCCCCATGCCTGGCGGCGCTAGGGCAGCCGCGCCACCACCTTGAAGCGCTGAAGCACCAGCTCCGTGCCGTCATCCACCGTGAAACGGGGGTCTCCCATGGCGTCGCGCATGTCCTGTGAATGCCAAAATTCCTCGTGGCCGGCCCGCCACTGGGCCACGGTGCTGAAGCCCTCGCCCTCGTCGATGGCATGTTGCAGGTCCACGTCCGCGAGGCGGGCAAAGCGAACGTCGGTCATTTCAATGACAGCCACAGGCTTGCCCGCGGAGTCGATGACCACTTCCTGCGCTCCAACAAAGGGAAGCGCCTCCTGCTCAATCTCGTATTCAATGCAGGTGGCGGTGGTTGAGGTCTTGGAACCGTCAAGGACGGCGGCAACAAGTTGGTCCCGCAAGGGGCCGGGGAACGCGAATTCACACACGGGCAGGGAGCTGTAGCCGGTCATGGTGCCAGCCTACCGGCGTCGATGACCGTGTGGTCCAGTTGCGCCAACTCGGTGGACATGTTGATCCGGGCCTGAACCGCCCAGAGCTGCTGCCCCAGCTCCGTGCGGAACAGCGGCTCCAACGCCAATAGCTGACTCAGTACGGCTGCCCGTCCCAAGCTGAACTGGTCCTCGGGAATGTGCGCGTAGTCCTTGCGAACATCCGTCACATACTGCGCATAACGCAAGGGTGCCGAACCCAGAATGGCCAGATCGGCGTCGCACAGCAAGGCTCCCGCGTGATCATCCGCGGCAGGGGAGTGCTGCGCCGTCAGCCGCACCAAACGGGCCACTTCGGTGACGACGGCCGGTGGCGCCAGCCCCTTGAGGTGCTGCTGGGCCAGCTCGGCTGATTCCTCTTCGTCCGTGCCCGGCACCCCGTTGTAGACGGCGTCATGAAACCAGGCTGCCAGGGCCACAGCGGGCGGCGGTGCACTGTTTGTGAGCAGGTCCAGGGACTCCAAAACCGCCAAGAGGTGGCTGGCCGAATGGTAGTGCCGGTGGGGTTCGTTCCAGCGGCGCAGCAACTCAGCCCCCAGCTCCCGCTGCCCCGGAAGTAGCGCGTCCCAGCGCACTTCCAGAACTGACCCAGTCGACTTGACCCGGTACTTGGCCTTGATGCGAAGCCCCGACGCCACCAGGGCGCGGGCCAGGTCCTTGCCAGAGACCGCCATGGCCCCCGCCGCCACCAGATCGTCGTAGCGGCGCGCTGGGACATCGTAATGGTCCAGGTCAAAGGCACGCTTGGCCACGTCATTGGCTGCGGCAAAGTCATGCAGTTCTGCCAAGGAGGCATCGGAGATGAGATGTGAGAACACTGTCCCGTGTGCCGGCCAATACGGCGGATCGATGAAGATCATGGCCCCAGTTCCTCGTCGGTGAAAAGTCCCTCAATGGTCGTATTGAACACCCTCGCGAGCCGGAATGCCAGCGGAAGGCTGGGATTGTATTTCCCGCGCTCCAAGGCGATGACTGCTTGTCTGGAAACGGACAGCATGGCAGCCAGGCTTTCCTGCGACAACGCTGCCGCCTTGCGCGACTCAGCTATGCGATTCTTCATCGACCGTCTCCGGCCAGCATGCGTTCTTTGTCTGTTGGTAGCGGATCCAAAAGGACAAGATGACAAGCACGGCGGCGCCCAACGTGATCATGGTGGCGAGGAGTGAATGTCCGAATGTGGCCACCATGGCAAGGGCCAGCACAAGGATCACGAGGGCATCAAGGTAAGCGGCGGATTGGGCCCGGACGGAGACTTACCGCTCGAAGCTGCCTTCGGCCTGCTCCAGTGTCCGTACCTGATGACGTTTCTTCAGGGCTTGAATTGTGAGTGGAGCCGCGATCACCACAGCGGCAGCCAGAATGCGGGCGGGCCAATCGTCTGGCGATTCCGCTGCATTGGCCCAGGCCAGCAACACCGCCAGCAGGGCCAGGCCCGCAATGAGCACACTTGCTATCTGCTTCTTCAACTTTTGCCCCGTCAGTCACGCAGATATGTAAGGGAAACTTTACTTTTCGCGCGCCCGGTCTCTCGAGTGTGCAGATAATGCCCTCAATATCGATTTTGAGGGCATTATCTGCACACTGACCGTGCGGTCAGGACCTGTGTGAGCGCACGCAGTGGCCCCGCGCCCCGCTACAGCTCCCGTTCCGCATAGACAGCCAGGGCGTCCCGCACAAACGTGGCCCCGGCCGTGCCGCCGTAGTTGGCCGCAAAGCGCTCATCGGCCACGTAGATTTCGCTGAGCCCGAGGATGTAGTCCTTGAGGTTGCCCCGGGGCGTAGAGCCGGAGGTGGACGCGGGCGTCCCCGGGATGGAACCCAGCCATTCGACGTGGCGCCGCGCCAGTTTCTGGGCGGCTGTCGAATCGGCGGCCATCCCGCTTGCGGCTGCGGCGCTCCAATCGCTATTCAGTGTGGCAAGCCGGTCCTTCCAGGTTTGCTGCGAGGCGGCATCCATGCCGCGCCACCATGAATCACTGCGTGCATAGGCATCCTTGCCCCAGCGTTGCTGCACTTCCTCCTTGTAGTGCGTGTGGTCAAAGCCGTCAAACATTTTCTCGGCCATGATTTCTTCTCCTTTTTCTTGGGCTGCAATGGTTTTTTCGACGGACGCAATCAGCCGCACCAGCCGCGCCTGTTCGGCCCGCAGCAAGTCGACGTGCGTGCGCAGGGCCGCAGCGGGTGAGGTTTCATGTTCCAGTACCGAGGCAATGGCGGGCAGGCCCAAGCCCAGTTCCCGCAGCAGTAAAATACGCTGCAACCGCACCAGGGCGGCCTGGTCGTAGTGCCTGTAGCCATTGCTGGCGATGCGGCTCGGGGGTAGTAGGCCAATGTCGCCATAGTGACGTAGAGTGCGGCTTGTAGTGCCGCTCTGTTGGGCCAGCTGTTGAATTGAAAGGTCCATGAACACCACGGTAAAGGTTGACGCATCGTCAATGTCAAGAATTTTTCGCGCACATCAAGAATTCCGGAATAACTTCTCGCGATCGTAAGTTGAGCGTAGTAGACTCAACTTTGTAGGAGCTGAGTCGCCACACATTGTTGACACACAACGAAAGGACCCCTCTTGGACGCCAAATTCACCACAAAGAGCCAGGAGGCTCTTTCCTCCGCTGCCATGAACGCTTCCACCGCCGGCAATCCCACCGTGGAGCCAGCGCACCTCCTCAAGGCCCTGATGGATCAGCGCCAAGGCGTTGCTGTCGCTTTACTGAGGGCCGCCGCAGTTGATCCGGACGCTGTCAGCGTCGCCGCCAGCGCCGCGATCCGCGAGCTGCCGTCGTCGTCGGGCACTTCCGTTGCCCAGGCCCAGCTCAGCCGCAACACCTTGATGGCCGTGCAAGCTGCCCAGCAGGCCGCCGAGTCCATGGGAGACAGCTACGTTTCCACCGAGCATCTCCTTCTGGGTCTCGCGAACGACGCCGGAGCAACAGGAAACGCCCTGCGCCAGGCAGGTGCCTCCCGGGCTGCGTTGGACGCCGCGCTGCCTTCCGTTAGAGGCGACGGCAAGGTCACCTCACCCGATCCGGAAAACACCTTCGAGGCGCTGGAAAAGTTCGGGGTGGACATGACAGCCATTGCCCGCTCGGGCAAGCTGGACCCCGTCATTGGCCGAGACTCCGAGATTCGCCGCGTCATGCAGGTCCTCAGCCGCCGCACCAAGAACAACCCCGTGCTCATCGGTGAGCCCGGCGTTGGCAAGACGGCCGTGGTGGAAGGTCTGGCCCAGCGCATGGTGGCTGGAGATGTGCCGGAGTCCCTGCGCGGGAAAACGCTCATCAGCCTGGACCTGGCTGCCATGGTGGCCGGGGCCAAATACCGCGGCGAGTTTGAAGAGCGGCTGAAGGCTGTGTTGGAGGAGATTAAGGCCTCCGACGGTCAGATCGTCACGTTCATCGACGAGATCCACACGGTGGTCGGCGCGGGCGCTTCCGAGGGCTCCATGGATGCGGGCAACATGCTCAAGCCCATGCTGGCCCGTGGCGAGCTGCGCTTGATTGGTGCCACCACGCTGGACGAATTCCGCGAGAACATCGAAAAGGATCCTGCGCTGGAGCGCCGTTTCCAGCAGGTGTTCGTGGGCGAGCCCAGCGTCGATGACACCATCGGCATCCTTCGTGGCTTGAAGGAACGCTACGAGGCGCACCACAAGGTGGCCATCGCCGACTCCGCCCTGGTTGCCGCCGCGACGCTGTCCAACCGCTACATCACCGGTCGTCAGCTGCCCGACAAGGCGATCGACCTGATGGATGAGGCGGCGTCCAGGCTGCGCATGGAGATCGATTCCGCACCGGAAGAAATCGACCAGCTCCGCCGCGCCGTCGACCGTTTGACCATGGAGGAACTGGCTCTCAGTGGAGAAACGGACGCCGCATCGGTGGAACGGTTGGCGGCATTGCGCGCCGACATGGCTGACAAGAAGGAGGAGCTGGCCGGGCTCAACGCCCGCTGGGAAGCAGAGAAGGCGGGCCTGAACCGGGTTGGTGACTTGAAGGCCAAGCTGGATGAGCTGCGTTCCATTGCGGACAAGGCCCAGCGCGACGGCGACCTGGAGCAAGCCTCCCGGGTGTTGTACGGGGAAATTCCGGCGTTGCAGCGTGACTTGGAGGCCGCAGCCGCGGAAGAAGAGTCCATTGAAAAGGCTGACCTGATGGTCGCGGAGGAAGTCACGGCCGACGACATCGCCGAGGTCATCTCTGCCTGGACGGGAATTCCTGCCGGGCGTATGTTGCAAGGTGAGAGCCAGAAGCTGCTGCAGATGGAGCAGGTCCTGGGTTCGCGCTTGATTGGCCAGTCCAAGGCCGTGACGGCTGTCTCCGACGCGGTCCGCCGTGCCCGGGCCGGCATCAGCGATCCGGACCGGCCCACGGGATCCTTCCTGTTCCTGGGCCCCACAGGTGTGGGAAAGACGGAGCTGGCCAAGGCTCTTGCCGACTTCCTCTTCGACGACGAACGCGCCATGATCCGCATCGACATGAGCGAGTACTCCGAGAAGCATTCGGTGTCCCGCCTGGTGGGTGCGCCTCCGGGCTACGTTGGGTACGACGAGGGCGGCCAGCTGACTGAGGCCGTGCGCCGTCGCCCGTACTCGGTGGTGCTGCTTGACGAGGTGGAGAAGGCGCACCCGGAAGTCTTTGACATCCTCTTGCAGGTGTTCGACGACGGCCGGCTCACCGACGGGCAGGGCCGCACAGTGGACTTCCGCAATGTGATCATTGTGCTGACATCCAACCTGGGCTCGCAGTTCCTGGTGGATCAGAACCTGTCCGATGAGCAAAAGCGCAAGGCTGTCATGGGCGTGGTGGAGTCATCGTTCAAGCCTGAGTTCTTGAACAGGCTCGATGAGATTGTCATGTTCGACGCCCTTAGTGTGGAAGAGCTATCCCACATTGTGGACCTGCAGGTGCAGGCGCTGTCCACGCGGCTGCATTCACGCCGCCTGACGCTGGAGGTCACCGACGCCGCCAAGGCGTGGCTGGCCTTGACGGGTTACGACCCCGCCTACGGCGCCCGGCCGTTGCGCCGGCTGGTGCAGCGCGAGATTGGCGACCGCCTGGCCAAGGAGATCCTGGCTGGCACCGTGGCCGACGGCGACACGGTTCTGGTGGACACCGCGGCCGTCTTTGATGAGTTGGACATGGAATCGCCCAGCAGTTCCGGCTTGAGCGTGAGCCGGGTTCCGGCAGACTCGCCCGCCGACGCCCGCCGCTAGGGCAAACAGAAGGGCTGTGGGATTCGGAAGTGTATTTCCGAATCCCACAGCCCTTCAGCTTTTTAAGACGTTGCTACTTGGTCAACGAGGACAACAAGTTGTTGCCGCTGGTGTCCTGGATGAGGCAGTCCACGCGACGATCACCGGAGTCGTCCCAGGTCGACTGGGACGGGTAGGCAGTGAGCTGTTTCAAGTCCTTCATGCTCTCCGCCTCGGTGGTCAGCTGCACGTCCTTGCAAATCTCGGCAGCCTTGGCCTTCAGGGCGTCACCGCCGGGGAACGTCTCGTCGTCACCGTAGTAGAACGTACCCACGAGCTGCGCCGAGTGCGGGCTGTTGCACAGCACAACATCAGCCGCTGCGGAAACGCCCTTGAAGTCGCGCAGGCAGTCACCCTGAATCCAGTCCAGCGGTGATGCTTGCGGCACCACCACATCTAAGCCCGGATCCACGTCCTCACTGCTGGGGTCGTCACTCGGGGATTCCTGCGACTGCGTGGTCGGTGCCGGGGCGGGTCCGGCATTGTTCAAGCTGGAGGTGATGAATCCGATGAGCAGTGTCACCAGAACACCCAGCAGCACAACGGCGAGGACCACGATGGCCAAAATGATGAAGAGCTTCTTCTTGCCGTTTCCGCCGCCACTGCCGCCGGGACCCTGAAGACCCTGGGGGCCGCCGGGGAAACCGGGGCCCTGGGGACCTTGGGGGCCGCCGGGGAAACCGGGGCCCTGGGGACCTTGGGGGCCGCCGGGGAAACCGGGGCCCTGGGGACCTTGGGGGCCGCCGGGTACTGGGGGCATGCCGGGCGCGCCGTACGGGGGTTGTCCGCCCGGGGTTGCCGGCTGGCCAAAGGGTGTTGGTGCACCGTAGGGAGGCTGTGCCTGGCCGTAGGGCGGCTGGGCGCCGGACTGGGCGGGCTGCTGACCATACGGGGGCTGTGCCTGGCCGTAGGGCGGCTGGGCGCCCGCGGCGGAACCTTGCGGAGCGGAAGGCGTGGCCGAGCCAAACTGGGAGGCAACTCCTGGCTGCTGACTGGACTGGTAGGGCTGCTGCGCTGCCTGGGCAGGCTGGCCGTACGGCGCAGCGGGTGCAGTGGCCGCAGGCGGGACAGGCGGAACTGCGGGGATGGCTTGGGTGAATTCCGGCTGTCCGGCCGATGCGGCCGCATCCGTGCCTCCGACAGCAGCAGCTGCGCTTGCGGCATCGGCCTCACCACGGGCAATCTGTGCCGGGGACTGCCAGGCACCGGCCTTAGGCTGCCAAGGCGTGGCAGATTGCTGCCACTGCGTTTCCGGGCGGTGCCAGCCGTGCCCATCGTCCACGCTGTGGCCAAGAGTCGTCGCCGCTGCGGCGTCCTGGGCAGGGTCCGTGTGGGGTGCGCCAGCTCCGGCGTCGAACTGCCCCGGGGCAGCCTCCGGAGCGGGCGGCAGGTCAGCTTCAGGTACAGCCGGGGCCGCAACGGGCTCCGTGGCTGCAGGCTGTTCGGGTGCGGCTTCCTGCGCGGGCTGTGTCCATGGGTTGGTGGCTACCGGCGGCTGGGAAAAATCGGTGCGCAAAACAGTGGTGGCGGAGTCCCAGTCGGGCTCACTGGCTGCCGGGGTGCCGGGGAGGTCCTCGCCAAGACCGGAGGAGACACCCCGGGCTGCCAGCTCGGCCTCGTGTTCCACTGCGGCGGCCTCGGCTTCAGCGGCTTCAAGGTCAACGCTTTCAGCGACGTCCTCGCTGATCGCGGCGTCGCCCAGCGTGGGCTCGGCAAACTTGTAGTCAGTGCCGGAAAGCGTCGCTTCGGCACTGCCTGTCTCAGGCTCGCCGGACGTGGGGGTGGGGAATTCTTCAGCGCCCTGACCGTTGGCGTCGCTGCTTTCGTTCATGGGTACTAAACCTTCCGTGCTGCGTTAAGGATCTGACGCAAAATCGATGGACTGAAGTTGGTGGCTGACACAGTGTTTCGTCTTCGTGCTGGCCGCAAAAGAGCCGTCATTGCGGAACAAATTCTCCGCCTACAGCTGACTCTATCGAATATTGGGTGGCCGCAGCGTCAAATTTGATGTTTGGCTATGGGCAGAACAGCCCATGCCTGCCGCGATTGCTCCAGAACTCATGTAATCTATGAGTACGACAAATTGACCGAATATTCCGGAGCCTCGCTCTTAGCCCGAGCGACCACCTCCGGTCCAAGTGTAAAAAGGGGGTCACGCCATGGGGCGCGGCCGTCAAAAGGCGAAGGCAACCAAGCAGGCTCGGGACATTAAGTATTACTCCCCGAACACTGATTATTCAGCTCTGCAGAAAGAGCTCGGTGGAACAACTCGGCGAGCCCCGAGCCAGCAAATCGAGGTTCCTGCAGAACCGGATTATTCGGCATATGAAGATAAATATGCAGATCAGTTTGAGGACGACGACGACGTGGACTCCCGCCGCATTGGCTAGGACCGTTTAGACACCAAACGCAACAAACCCTGCATGACGCGCAGCCAAAAATGCTGAAGCGTCGTGTGGGGATTTTGTTGCGCTAAAACCAGTTTTGGAAATGCCGCCGCTCCCGCAAAATGCCGCAGGTTTACCTGTGGCAAAAAGCGGGAGCGGCGGCATTTTTCGTGAGTGAAGTTAAAGCACGACGGCGGCCCGCGCCACTTGGTGGGGACCGCCGTCGAACTTAGTAACTAGGAAGCGTAGTTGCCCACCAGGCGGACAGCGCCGCCGTCAACGCCCTTGGCGCCCTGGGTGTAATCGGAACCGGTCTTATCTGAATCCGATGCCTCGGCTGTGACAGTACCCATGACCCAGGACGGCAGGCCGCGGGAGTTCAGACGGGCCACGGCGTCGTCGGCGGCGTCAGCGGAAACCACTGCCACCATGCCCACGCCAAGGTTCAGGGTGCGCTCCAGGTCGGCCAGCGGCACGTTGCCCAGCTGGGAGACCAGGTTGAAGATGGCCGGCAGGCTCCACGTTGAACGGTCCACCGTGGCGATGAGGCCCTGGGGGAGTACGCGTGCCAAGTTGGCGGCCAGACCGCCGCCGGTGATGTGGCTGAAACCGTGAACTGCCTTTTCCTGGGTGACAGGAAGGTAGCGGGTCAGATCCAGGCAGTCGGCGGCGTAGACGCGGGTGGGCTCAAGGAGCTCCTCGCCCAAGGTGCGGCCAAGCTCGGAAACCTGACGGTCCAGGGCCCAGCCAGCGTGGTTGATGACGCGGCGCACCAGGGAGTAACCGTTGGAGTGCAGGCCGGAGGATGCCATGCCGATGATGACGTCACCGGCGCGGACCCGTTCCGGACCCAGCAGCAAGTCAGCCTCGACGACGCCCGTGCAAGCACCTGCGACGTCGTACTCATCAGGAGCCAACAGGCCCGGGTGCTCGGCCGTTTCGCCACCCACCAGGGCGGTGCCGGCAACCTTGCACGCAGCTGCAATGCCGCGGACAATGTCAGCCACACGCTGGGGGACAACCTTGCCGGTGGCAATGTAGTCGGTCATGAACAGCGGCTCGGCGCCAACCACCACAATGTCATCCACAACCATGCCCACCAGGTCGAAACCAATGGTGTCGTGGATGTCCATGGCCTGGGCGATGGCAACCTTGGTGCCCACGCCGTCGGTGGAGGTGGCCAGGTACGGCTTCTTGTACGTCAGGAGCTTGGAGACGTCGTACAGGCCGGCAAATCCGCCGAAACCGCCAACAACGTTGGGGCCGTGGGTGGCCTTGACAGCTTCCTTCATCAATTCAACGGCGAGGTCGCCTGCTTCGGTGTCAACACCGGCGCTGGCGTAGGTGATTCCCGTTGCTGGCAAATCATTGGAGGCGTTGGTCATGGCGTCTCTTTCTTGGAATGCTTTAAGAACCGTCAGCTGCTGTGCGGTCCTGGTCGGTCAGGAGGTTTTCCATTTCCGAGTCAGGTCCCGGATCGCAACCGGTGGAGGTGGTGGAGTTGCCAGCATTGGTGCGTTCGAGCAGGTTTTTGCCCAAACGGTCGCTGCTGGGAAGTTCAATGGGGTAGGTGCCGGTGAAGCAGGCCGTGCAGAGACGCTCGCGCGGCTGCAGGGTGGCTTCGATCATGCCGTCTTCGGAGATGTAGGCCAGCGAATCGGCGCCAATGGACTTGCCGATCTCGTCAATGGCTGCACCGTTGGCAATCAATTCCGCACGTGAGGCAAAGTCGATGCCGTAGAAGCACGGCCAGCGCACGGGCGGGGAGGAGATCTTCACATGAATTTCGGCGGCGCCGGCTTCCTTGAGCATGCGGACCACTGCGCGCTGGGTGTTGCCGCGGACAATGGAGTCATCCACAACCACAATGCGCTTGCCGCGGATTACTGATTCCAGGGCGCTGAGCTTGAGCTTGATGCCGAGCTTGCGCAGGGTGTCGCTGGGCTGGATGAAGGTACGGCCCACATAGGCGTTCTTGACGAACCCGTGTGCAAAGGGAATGCCTGACTGCTCGGCGTAGCCAATGGCGGCAGGGGTGCCGGATTCCGGCACCGGGATGACCAGGTCAGCCTCGGCATGGTTTTCGCGGGCCAGCTGGCGGCCCATTTCCACGCGGGACTCGTACACGGAACGGCCGGCAATGGTGGCATCCGGGCGGGCCAAGTAGACGTATTCAAAGACGCAGCCGGCCGGGGTGGCGGGTGCGAAGCGCTGGGTGCGCACGCCGTCCTCGTCGATGGCGATGAATTCGCCGGGCTCGATTTCACGGATGAGTGTGGCGCCAATGGTGTTAAGGGCGGCACCCTCGGAGGCGACCACCCAGCCGCTGTCCAGGCGGCCAAGGACCAGCGGGCGGACGCCGTGCGGGTCGCGAGCTGCGTACAGGGTGTGCTCGTCCATGAAGACGAAGCTGAATGCGCCGTGGATCTTGGGCAGCAGTTCCATGGCTGTTTCTTCCAGGGAACGGCCTTCTTCACCGCGCAGCAAGGTGGTGACCAAGGCTGTGTCGGTGGTGTTGCCCTGTGCCATTTCACCTGAGGTGGGGACGCCGTACTTGGCAATGACCATCTCATGCAGTTCAGCAGAGTTGGTCAGGTTGCCGTTGTGTGCCAGGGCCACAGTGCCGCTGTCGGTTGCACCGAGGGTGGGCTGGGCGTTGGCCCAGTTGGCTGCGCCCGTGGTGGAGTACCGGCAATGGCCCACAGCCATGTGCCCCGTCAGGGTGTTCAGTGTGGGTTCGTCAAAGACCTGGGATACGAGTCCCATGTCCTTGTATACACTGATTCGCTTGCCATCGCTTGTTGCGATGCCAGCCGATTCCTGACCACGGTGCTGTAGTGAATACAGGCCGTAATAGGTTAGTTTTGCAACCTCTTCACCGGGTGCCCAGATGCCCAGAACGCCACAAGCGTCCTGAGGTCCCTTTTCGCCGGGTAAAAGATCATGGGATAGTTTTCCGTCTCCGCGTGCCACCTGAAAATTGTCTCATGTAATGACGCGCACCACGACCTACTGTGACGTGCGTTATGTTGCTGCCGGTGGCGGGTTGTGGCTAGGCGGTTTCGCCGTCGGCGTTGCTGTCATCATCCGGCAGGGACGTCACCAACAGCGTTTTGCTGCGGCGGGTGCTGGCGCGGTCCAGCACCAGTGCCACAATGGCGCCAAGTCCCGCGCCGGGCAGAACCATCAGCACGGCAAAGAAGCCAAAAATGCTTGATGTTTCAAATTGTTCGTTGGGCGGGGTGACGGAGGCGAAAATGGCTGCCGTCACAATGCCGGCCAGGGCGCCGGCGATCATGAACGGGACGTACTTCGGGGCGCGGCGCACAGTCAGTTTGCGGGGCTCTCCGGAAGCGGATTCAGGCTGGGAAGTCATGCCTCTAGCGTACCTGCCCAAGCTGGCAACAAGGCTGGGACGCTTTTTAGCGTCGCTGAAGGGGTAGCTCGGCGGACAGGTCAGCGCGCAGCCCGGATGCTGCCACCTGGCCGTGTTCGACGGCGTCAGCCCAGGCGGTCTGGCCGGTCACCAGCGCTAGCCAGGTGCCGGCGTCGCACTCCACAACATTTGGCGGCGTGCCACGAGTGTGCCGTGGACCGGGAATGCACTGGGTCACGCCGAAGGGTGGCACCCGCACCTCCACGGAATTGCCGGGCGCCCGTGCAGCCAATTCCTCCAGCGAGTAGCGGACGGCGGTGGCCGTGACAGCCCGGGCGGTGTCCCCGTTTTGCCACGCGACCAGAGCCGCCTGGCCATCGGCAATATCTATACGACGCCGGGCACTCATGTCCTGCTCCTTGCTCGTGGTTGTGCGGGTTGTGTTTTGGAGGGCGTGGATGGGTGCGGATGGGCCCACGCTAGTCGAGAAGTACGCTGACGGCTCGGCCCAGGCGCAGGCTGCCGGCCGGGCTGTTTCCGCCCATGACGGGGGGAACCACGCGGGCCAACACCGTGGCCACCTCCGGAATGTCGAGTGCGCCAGCGGCGGCCAGGAGTGTCAGGGCCACCAAGGTGGCTGCCCGGCCGTTGCCGTCCAAGACCTTGACGGCCACACTGGCGCCAGTGGGTGTGGCCATGGCCAGCACGCCTTCGGCCCCCATTTTTGCCAGAATTCCAAGCTCTTCCATGACAACAGTGTTGGGCAGCCCGTGGCCCTCCACGGCCCACGGGTAGTCCAGCATGGACGTTGCAATGGTGGCGGCCCGGGCGTTGGCGAACTTGTCCGAAGGCGCCTTGGCGAGAGTGCTGAAGCCGCGCGCCAAACCAGTCAACGTGACGGCCATGACGGGAGCGCCGCAGCCGTCAACGCCCGTGTGCATCACCGAATCGCCTGTGTACTCTTCCACCACGGTGCGCACGGCGCGCTGCATGGGGTGGTTTGGTTCCAAATAGCCGGCGGTGTCCCAACCATTCTCGGTGCAGGCCCAGAGGAAGGCCGCGTGCTTGCCGGAACAGTTCATGGCAATTTTGGACTTGCCGCGTTCGGTTCGCACCAGCCAGGCGCGGGCGTCGGCATCGCGGGGCCACGCTGCGGGGCAGCCCAGATGTGTTTCGTTCAAGCCGGCCGCCTTGAGCATGCCGGAGACCACATCCATGTGCTCCAACGAACCCGTGTGGCTTCCTGCCGCGATGGCCACCTGGGCTCCACGGAGCGGAACACCGGACTGCATCGCGGCCAGGGCCTGGAACGGCTTCATGGCTGAGCGCGGGTAGATGGGCGCGTTGATGTCCCCCAGCTCCGTGACTACCGATCCGTCCCCGGCCACCACAACTGCCGAGCCGATGTGGACGGACTCAACAAATCCGCTGCGTTCCAGGACGGCGAGTTCAACGGCGTCGTGCGCCCGGAAAGTATGGATCATGGTGACATCCTAGCGATTAAAGAGGTGTTGGCAGGCCGGAGGATTCCTTGACGATCACAGCAATCGCCCCGGCAGGGTTGTCCTCCGCCACGGCTTTGGTGACCGCCTCGAGCTGCTCGATGGCAACGGAAATTGTCAAGGTTCCTGTCCGGCCGTCCGGGATGATGCTGTGAATGGCTGCGCCCTGTTCGGCGGGGAGCGTGGCGCGCCAGGTTGCGACGGCCTGCAGGGCTGCTTCCAACGCTGCGGCGTCCACCGTGACAATCGTCGCCACGGCGCCGGCGGCTGTCACGAGGTCTGCGGCAGCCTGGTTGGTCACGGCAACATGCAGTTTATTGGCTTCAATCCAGGAATCGGAATAGGAGTCACCAAGCTGGGACCGCAGCTTTTCATTGAGCGCCAGCAGGGCATCGGTGTCGGCATCGCTGGCTGCTGGGGAAGGGGTTTGCGTTGGCGGAACCGGTGGCGATCCACATCCGCTCATGCCCAGGGCTCCGCTCATGGTGGCTGCGAGGACAACTGCGGCGATTGCCTTGCTGTTCATGGTGCCTCCCCCTTTTCTGGTGCTGGTCTCGATGGCTGGCGTTGTGACCCAAGGTTGCTGTGGGCCTAAAGCCGTTGTATAAAGTCGCTGTTGTCCAAAGCACAGTGGGTCCCATTCGTTGAGAACGGGACCCACTGCCTATGTTGTTACAGCTGTTGTATTACAGCCTACTGCTTTTAGCGCGCGTTGCGGCGGCGAATCAGCAGGAACGCTGCACCGCCCAGAAGCAGCAGCACACCGGCTCCACCGAGTATCAGTAGGGAGCTTGAGGCCCCCGTGTTGGCCAGGTCGTCAGCGGCCAAAGGCGCCACGATCGGCGCCGTCGTAGGTGACGTTGTGGCTCCCGGGGTGGTGGGGGGCGCTGTGGACTCTGGTGTTGCCGGCGGCGCGGGTTCAGCGAGCACAGTCACGGTGGACGCAGCCGTGAGGGACCGGAAGTCACCCCACTGCTGCTCGGCCGTGATTGAGTAACTGCCGCTGGTCAGCTTGTTAGCCAGTGCGACGCTCCAGGTGGTGCCCTCCACAACGGCTGTGTAGCTCTTGCCGTTCACAGTAACCTGAACGCTGGCCTGTTCCAGGTTGGTGCCGGAGATGACCTGCGGTCCCTGGTTGAAGACGAACTCCTGGCCGTTGCGCGGCGAGGTGATGACTGGCGCCGCCGGCGCCACGGTGAAGGAGCTGGTTGTGGCCGAGGAGTCGTTCCAATCAATCAGGGTCTGCTTCGCATTCACACGGTATACGCTGACGTCATCCAGGCCCTGCGGCAGCGTGAATGACCATTTGCTGTCTTCGCCAACAACAGCGGTGCCGGTGACATCGCCCGACAACTCAACCGTGGCGCCAGCCTTGCCGGTTCCGGTGATGGCGGTGACAGGTGCCCCAACGCTGCTGCCGTCCACGGGGGAGGTGATGGCCGGGGCGGCCAGGGTCTCCTTGATGACCTGAATGGAGGACTCACCGGGTGCTGAGGTGCTGAAACCGTTCTTGGCCTGGGCTGTGACGGCAAAGGTGCCGAACTTGTTCGGTGCGGCGATGCTCCAGGTGCCGTCTGATTCCACTGCCGCGTTGAGAGGATCCTCATCGCCGAAAGTGACGGACACCGTGGTTCCGGCCGGTGCACCTGCAACAGTGCCCGTGACGGTGCCCTTGCGGAAGACGGGTGATGTGGTGGTGACCTTGGGTGCTTCCAGGAAGATCTTGACCGTGTAGCCATCAGTGGCGGCTAAAGCGGTTTTTAGGTCGGCGGCAATGGCAACGAACGTGCCGTCGTTCATCTGGCCGCCGCCGCTGGTGATGCCCACTGCGGTGGTGCCCGAGATGATGGGACCGCCGGAATCGCCGTGGTCGTTCATGATGGTGCTGGTGAAGGACGCGAAACCTCGAACGGCGCGGATGTCCAATGGGTCTCCATTGGGATTTTGTTCGGAGGGATAGTTGATGCCGGCAACGGCGTAGGCGCCAATTTCGTCAACTGATCCACACGTCCAGCCGGTGGTGCGGCCCGATTTGCACACGGGCGCTCCCAGCACGGGTGAGGCAACGGCCGTGACGTTGATATTGGTGGAGTCGGTGGAGACCTGCTCAGGGACAGCCCATGTTGCCGCGCCGGTCCACTTGGCTACCTTGGGTGCCTGGGTGAAGTTTTCAGGGAGGCCGTCAATGACAGAGACGTCGGTGCCAATATTGCTGCCAGCGTGCCACCCGTCAGGGTCGGTGGTGGTGGTGCTGTTGCCCGGGCCGCCGAACTGGGAGAAGCCCATGGTGCCCAGCGGGGCAAGGAGCCGGGGTCGAACTGCGGGATCCCCTGTTGCCGCCTTGTCGAAAATTGGGTTGGTCAGGTATGCGTCAGTTAGAAATCCATCCATGGTGCAGTGGCCGGCCGAGACAATGGCCGGCTCCCCGCCCTTGGTGAAACCGTTCCAGCCGGTGCTGCAAAGCCCGCCCTTGGTTTTGGCAGCATCGAAGGCGGCATACCCCTGGCCGTTGACCACGTCAAAGGGATCGCCCTCCTCGAAGGTGGGCTTGGCGGGGCCGCTGGCGTCTTCAACCACCACGTTGGCGTATTTCGCTGCAAAGTCCGCTATGGAGGGCTCCAGCGTTTTGGTAAATGCCGGCGTCGCCACCGGCAGGCCATTCTCCGGCTCACCGGTGCGGATCATGAATTCGCCGCTGGCATTGAGCGCCACTGACAACAAGTTCTCGGCACCGAAGGTGGAGACGTAGTCGGCGAACAGGGCGTCCACGTTTGTCGCATTCCTGGACACGATTGATGTGGTGGCTGCCGTGACGGTGACCTTGCTGTTGCCGGCGGCCGCCTTGGCAACTCCGGCGGCTGAGGTCTGGACGGCGATGGTGTCGCCCGTGAGGGTGACAACGGCTGTTGGATCAACCTTGGAAACTTGTGCCTGGATCGCTGAAGCCTGGGTTGCAAGGGCGCCCTGGGCGTTGAATTCCGCAAGGCTCATGCCAAGGTCGCGCTCAAGCGCCTCGGCCAGGCCGCCAGGAAGTGCGGCCCCGGCAGCGGGGGCAGCATCGGTTGCGGGTGTGGTGACCACAGGGCTGGGTGTTGGTGTTGGCGCTGGCGCTGCTGAGGCGGCTCCGGCGGTGAATGTTCCGCCGATCAGCACGGCGGCTGCGGCACAGGCCGCACCCCCGCGCTTTAAGTGGCCGCGCGTGAATGCTTGCATGAAGTAAATCCCCTTGAAGAGTTGACCTGAAGAGACCGGGGTGAAGAGAGCTAGTGTGTGCTTGTGGATGCGCGCGGGGCGCCGCTGCCCTCATAGGAGAGATATTTCAGGCAATTCCAATCGTCAAGCTATCAAGTAGCGGAAACGCGGGCAATGAACGGGCGGCGATTCGAGTCACATTACGTGTAGAACGCCGCCATGGCGCCGATGTCAGAGCTGCCCATTGACTGTTTCCGGCTTTCATGGGTGGGTATGTAGATTCCTCGGACGGAGCCAGCCTGAGTTGCGGGCCAATCCGCTCATGTGACACTTTACGGCTCGGGGCGCTCGGGCAAGTACCCTTGAGGGGTGAAGGTTCTAGTGATTGGCCCCGGAGGCCGCGAACATGCCATTGTCCGCTCGTTGCTTAGCGACCCCAACGTCAGTGAGGTACACGCTGCCCCCGGCAATGCCGGCATCGCAGCCATTGTGCCCACGCATGCGCTCAACGCCAGCGATCCAGCCGCTGTTGCAGCCCTGGCGTTGAGGCTTGGAAGCGACCTTGTTGTTGTGGGGCCCGAGGCTCCCTTGGCTGCAGGTGTTGCCGACGCCGTGCGCGAGGCCGGAATTCCTGTCTTTGGCCCCAGCAAGGAAGCCGCACAGCTGGAAGCGTCCAAGGCGTTTGCCAAGGCTGTCATGGCGGAGGCACAGGTCCCCACGGCCATGGCCAAGGTTGCTGTCAACGCCGACGAGGCTGCCGACGCACTGGACACCTTTGGTGCCCCCTATGTTGTCAAGGATGACGGCTTGGCCGCCGGCAAGGGGGTTGTGGTTACCAATGACCGCGCCGAAGCCTTGGCCCATGCCCAGTCCTGCTTTGATGTGGGCGGCACTGTTGTCATCGAAGAGTTCCTTGACGGCCCCGAAGTTTCCCTGTTTGTCCTTGCCGACGGCCACAACGTTGTCCCGTTGGCTCCTGCCCAGGATTTCAAGCGCATTTTCGACGGCGACGAAGGCCCCAACACCGGCGGCATGGGTGCATATTCCCCGCTCGAGTGGGCCCCCGCCGGCCTGGTTCAGGAAGTCATTGACCGCGTGGCCCAGCCCACCATTGATGAGATGGCCCGCCGAGGCACACCCTTTGTGGGTGTTTTGTACTGCGGGTTGGCGCTGACCAGCCGCGGCACCCGCGTCATTGAATTCAACGCACGCTTCGGCGACCCGGAAACGCAGGCAGTCCTCGCCCGTCTGAAGACCCCCTTGGGCGGTGTCCTCATGGCGGCGGCCAAGGGCCAGCTGGCAGACATCGATGAGTTGCGCTGGCTGCCTGAAACGGCCGTGGCTGTGGTTTTGGCCAGCGAAAACTACCCCGATGCTCCCCGTACAGGGGACCGGATCCGTGGGCTGAAGAAGGCCAACCGGCTCGACGGCGTGCACGTGCTGCATGCGGGCACCGCCGCCGACGACGCCGGATACACGGTGAGCGCCGGCGGTCGCGTGCTCGCTGTGGTTGGTTTGGGCGTTGACCTGGTGGATGCGCGCGAGCGTGCCTATGCCGGCATTGAGGAGATTTCCTTAGAAGGTGGCCAGTACCGCAATGACATTGCGGCCAAGGCTGCCCGTGGAGAAATCACCGTGACAAACACCTCGGCACAGGCTTAAGGACAAGAAAATCATGGCTTCAGCAATCCCCGCGGCCCCCGTCCTGCCCGGATGGACCCACATCTACTCGGGCAAGGTTCGTGACCTTTACGAGCCGGCCGCAACGGCGGTCGCGTCTGCTGCGACCCCCTTCGCCGGACGCAGCGACGTGGTTCTGGTGGTTGCCAGCGATCGCATCAGCGCCTTCGATCACATCCTGGCCACCGAGATCCCTGACAAGGGGCGGATTCTGACCGGTTTGAGCCTGTGGTGGTTTGCGCAGCTCGATGTGCCCAACCACGTGATCGCAGCAACGGTTGAAACCGGCGTTCCGGAGGAGGTTGCCGGCCGCGCCATGGTGTGCAAGCGTCTGGAAATGTTCCCCATCGAGTGCATTTCCCGCGGCTATCTGACAGGCACCGGACTCATCGAGTACCGCCAGTCACAAACTGTCTGCACCCTGCCGCTGCCGGCCGGGTTGGTGGATGGCTCACGCCTGGTGCCGGCCATCTTCACGCCGTCGGCCAAAGCCGAGGTGGGTGAGCATGATGAGAACATCAGCTTCGAGACCATGGTGGAAACTGTGGGAGCCGACGACGCCGAAGCGTTGCGCAGCCTGACCTTGGAGATTTACACCCGGGCGGAAGAAATTGCCCGCGAACGAGGCATCATCCTGGCTGACACCAAGGTGGAGTTTGGCACAGACCCGGCCGACGGCGTCATCACCTTAGGTGACGAGGTCCTGACCCCTGATTCCTCACGCTTCTGGGATGCGGCACTGTGGGCTCCGGGCCAGGCCCAGCCCAGTTTTGACAAGCAGTATGTGCGCGATTGGCTCTCCAGTGAAGAATCGGGCTGGGACAAGGCCTCGGATACGCCGCCGCCAACCCTTCCGGCCGACGTCGTGGAACGCACCAGGGCCCGCTACGTGGAAGCGTACGAGCGCCTGACGGGCGCAACCTTCATCTAGCTTTTCCAACTAGCCCGCAGAAAACGACGAAAATCGCTCCGAATTGGATGATTTTCGCCGTTTTATGCGGGCCAGTTTTGTTGGGCCGCGCCGGGAGCCTCAGCGGGGGGAACCTTGAAGTTCGGTGATGTTTTCCTGGGCCACGGCAGCCCTGTCCGCGGCTCCGGCCAGAACGAACCTGTCTCTGGCGTTGGTGAACGCTTCCAGCGCCTGGGCAGAGCTGTCAGCGGCTTTCAATGCACTGCCCAGCAACAAGGCTGAATCGCCGGCAATATGAGGAGCCAGCTGCTCCTTGTTGGCTTCAATGTTGGCCAAAAGTTCCAATGCCCGAGGCAACTCGCCATTGAGGTAGTGCCACCGGGCCCGAAGCAATGAGACTTCGAGGGTCTCCGAGGCCGTTGCCCCCACCACGGAGTGAGCCAGTTCGCTGCGTTCAATGGCCTGCAAGGTGGCGGGCTCCACCACGCCCGCCATGAGCCGCACCCAGGCTGTTGCCTTGTTGAACTGGGCCCACCGGGCAAGGTCGGCGGCAGGGGACAGAAGGCGGCTTGCCTTCGCGTGGTGTTCCAAGCCCACCCGGATGTCTTGGCGAATAAACGCAACGTTGCCAATGACCCAGTGGATTTCCCCGGCCATCTGATCGGGGGTGGAATCCGTGACGGAATCGGCAAGAATCAGTGTGTGTGTCCAAGCCTCGTCAAGACGACCGGCTTCCGTGAGTGCGCCAACAAGTGTTTGAAGCGCCATCAAATAGGCACTGAATTCTTCGGCGCTGTCACCGGAACCGATTTCCACTGCGGCGGTGGCGTGCTGGATGGCCTCAGACAGAGAGCCTTGAGCCAGCATGGTCGCAGCCATGACCTGATGTGCACGGAGCGACAGAGGATCACTGGCAGTTGTCAGCGGGTGCTTCAACAGCGCTATCAACACCTCAATGGCCTGCGCATGGTTGCCGTTGCGCAGCAATGAGTTGGCGCTCAGGAAAGTCATGTTCCACCAGATGACCGGATTCTGGTTGGCGCAGGCCAAATCGGCAGCAGCTTTGGCATTGCTGGCCGCGCCCAGGTAGTCGCGGGTGTCCCAGCATTGCCGGGCACACAGGGACAGTCGAAGATATTCGCTTTCCGCCGGGGAGGATGCCTGAACCCACTCGGCAATCGCAGAAGGGGCCATTTGAAGTTGCGAGGCCAACTGTTTGATGATGTCAGCCGTTGGCTCACGGTGGGCGTTCTCCAGCAGGGAAATGTAGCTTGCCGAATAGAGCTCACCGCCCAGTTCAGCCTGTGTGAGTTGACGCGACAAACGTTCCTGTTTGAGTCGATCACCAAAACTACTGCCCACTCGCTTGCTCCTTGCTTGCCGCATGCCACCGTTGGCTACACTCTACGGCGTCAACAATGGAACGGAGCGGAAAACATGACAAAAGTGTCAAAAAGTGGCTGCTGCTGTCCTTCTAGATAGGTACTCCGCCGCAAAGTGTCATCTTGTACAGTCTGGCGTGCCCTTCGCTGGCCACCAGGGTGAAGGCATCGGAATCGGGTGCCAGCGTGATTCCAGGATAGAGCGAACGCGGATCGTTAAACGCAGGGATGTAGTCGGTGCCAAAATCCAGCAGATGCGTGACGCCCTGGCGTTTCGCGGCCGAGCATACTTCTTGATCGCTGCCCACACGGTTGAGCCAAAAACGCAGCGTGTAAAGATCGGGGTTCAAATCCCCCTGCGAGCTATACGGAAACAGCATTCGACTCCCCGCCAGCGCCATGGCCAAGGCCGATCCGTTGTAAGGATTATTGGCGATGACGTCGTTTTTGGTGGTGTAATTTCCGAGCCTGTGAATCAACGCCAACTCATGGGCGTCCACCTGCGCCAGACCATCAGGCTCGGCGGGGACGCGGTACATCACGCCCACCTGGTCCCTGATTTGCCACAGGCCCGGGTTGGAGAAGGCAAGCACGACGACGAGAACGGCCGCCGTCGTCGCCCTGCCCTTGGTCTCCCGCAAGCCAGTGCGGATGAAGAATGTTGGGAATCTGCCGATCAGCCATTCCACCAGCTTGACCATGCCCAGAGCCGCCAGCGGCACAGCAAGCAATGGCATGAGGGCGGCAATGCGTTCCGGGTTGTCCCACCAGGGAGCCATGACAATGTTGGCCAGGCTGGCATTGGTGCCGGTGGCCAGAGGGTAGGTGAAAGCCACCAAAACGAGTGCCGGTGCCAGCCACTTCAGCCCGGGGCTGCGGAATCCGGCGCGCACACCCAGCAGGACCAGGGCCGTCAGTGCCAGGGCCGGGAACCAGATGGGGGCCGGTGCATGGGTGAAGTTTCGCAGCAGGGCCAGCGGAAAGAACAGGAATGCCGGGCTGGTGTAGCCAAAAAGACTGCGGATTTGCGGTACGGCCAGCATGGCGGCGGCTGCCACGGCGGTGACCAGGATGAGTAGGCCCAAACGGTTCCAGCCGTGACGTCGTGAACGTCTAAAGCCAGTGCGCAGCCACGCGAAAATCAGGTAGGCCAAGAGCGGAGTCAAGACCAGCAAGATACTGAAAATTCCGTTTGGTTGGGCCATGACGGCCCCCGGCATGAACAGCACCACCACCGCCAAGGCTTGGGCGGGATGCAGGCCCGTGTGAGCTGACGGCCTGATAATCAACAACACCAAGCCAATCCCCAAGGGAACCAAGGCATTGGAAAGCGCGTTGGGGTACGCGGAACCGTACTGCAGCAAAAGCCATGGAAAGGCGGGGAAGGCAGCCGCCAGAACGGCTGCCGAAATGAGCAGTGTGCGCCCCGTGCCAAAGAGCACGCGAGTCAAAAAGACGCAGCTCAGTGGCCACACCACGCCCGCCACTGCCAACCACATGATGTTTGTTGCCGCGGGGATGCTGACACCGGTGACAATGGCCAGCAGGCTCGCCAGCCCATGCCAGGCACCGGGATAAAAAACTGTCTTCACAGTGGGCAGGATGAACCCGGAAATGGCGAAGGAAGACGCGTTGGAGGTTTCCGCGGCATACGCTGTGGCGTTGAGGTGAAAGACGGAGTCGTAGCCCTGCGTGAACTGTTCGGGGTTGCTGGCAACGAGCGTCAGAATCGCCGTCGTCATCGCCAGTGCAACGAGAACGCCTGCGGCTGCTGCGCCGACCCCCGTGTTGGCCTTATGGTCCTGCGCAGGGGAGTGCGCAGGCGAGACAGCGCTGAGGGCTGGGATGAAGCGCCTGGCCATCCAGCCGGCTCCAGCGGCGACGGCGGTACCCAAGAGCACCACCGCCACGTTCCAGGGCAAATGGATCAGCGGAGCCACCACGGCGCTGACGCCAATGACGGACACCGACACTGCAGGGGCCAAACAGAGCGCCATGAGACCGCGCACCCGCAGAGCCAGTAGAACTGCGCCGCCGGGCAGGGCGAGCATCAACAACGCCACGACAAAGGCCGGCAGCGCTTCAAACCATGAACTCACCCAAACATCCTGTCTAAAAAAAGTTGGGCTGGACTAGACCTTTTTGACTACGCTGGACTTGAGTTTCATGGGGCCAAAACCGTCTACTTTGGCGTCGATGTCATGCCCATTGACAGGGGAAATCAGGCGAATGTTGCGTACTTTTGTGCCGATCTTCAGGTCCTGGGGGCTGCCCTTGATCTTCATGGTTTTCACGATGCTGACAGTGTCGCCGTCGATCAAGATGTTGCCCACGGCGTCCTTCACCACAGTTTCCTGCGCAGCCTCTTCCGAGTTGCCGTCCTCCACCGGAGACCACTCGTGGGCGCACTCTGGGCAGACCAGCAGTTCACCCATCTCGTAGCTGTATTCGCTGGCGCAGACAGGGCAGGGGGGAAGAATCTCACTCATGCGATCCATCTTAGCCGTTGCGGCTCCTTGCCAGCTGGGAGCCGCTGCCCGTTGGTGCCTGTGCGCCCGGGATGGCGGCCTCAGGGGATAAAACAACAGCAGCGGCATCCGAAGTGGATACCGCTGCTGTGATTTGGTCGGGGTGACAGGATTTGAACCTGCGGCCTCGTCGTCCCGAACGACGCGCGCTACCAAGCTGCGCCACACCCCGATCCGCCACTCTTCCCGGACCTGTGAAGGTCTGAAAAAGCAACCTCTCAAGAATAGCGGACAGGGGCCGTGATCGCGAAATCGTGGTGTTGGGCCGAGCATAGCGGCTCCGCAGCTAGGAGCCTGCGGGCTTGAAAGTAACTGTCCCAACCGTGTTGCTCAGGATCAGAGAGTCCGCGTTCAAGGTGTAGTCCAGTGGTGTGGAGAAGAACTTGACCACCCACTTTTCGTAATCACTTTGGGGGCTCTGGCAAGCCATCATCGTCATGGCCAGATTGGAGCCCACCACAAATTGTGTGTCGCTGACTTCAACTTGGCCCATGAGAGTGTTGCAGGGAGTTTTGGAGGAGAACGATACGCCGCCGTCTCGAGGCATGGTCATCACAGTAAACGGGTCGTTGCCCAGCCATGCCAACTCGCCAGTGGAGTCACTGCCGCTCACTGAGCTGAGGTTCAGGCAGTCAAAGTCCTTCACCGAGCGGGGAATGCCGCCCGCTACTGGCGCGCATTGGGCGGGCGTCTGCGTGGAAACGTCGGTGGCATCCGATGTTGTGCCGGCGGCCCCGCCGGAGCCACCCCCAGAACCGGGAGTGGTGCCGCAGGCGCTCAACAACAACAGCGCTGCTCCCAGAAGAAACAGATGTCTTTTCACTGCGGGTCCCCAAAGATTGATAACGGCGTTGAGTGTTGCCACTCTATGGCTGTCGGTTCTTCGCCGTCAATCCTTGGCAGTCACTCTTTGGCTGTCAACGTCAGGACAACAGCCTCGGGGCGGCAGGCAAAGCGGAAAGGTGCTGTGCGGGACGTGCCAATGCCGGCTGAGACGTTGACGGGGCTCCTCAAGCCGTGGGCGTCCCAGTCATTGAGGCCCTTGGCGCGCCACGTGGGCAGATCGCAATTAGTGACCAAGGCGCCGTACCCGGGCAGGCAAACCTGTCCGCCATGGGTGTGTCCGGCCAGGATCAGGTCGGCACCTTCGCCAGTGAAATGGTCCAAAACACGTTGATACGGGGCATGGACCACGGCAATTTTCACGTGCGGGGCGTTGTCTTGGGTGACGGAACCTCGCGGCCAACCGGCGTAGCGTTCGCGATTGAGGTGCGGATCATCCACGCCGCTGAAGTCAAAGCGAATACCGTTGAACGGGATGGACTGCGCCCTATTGGTCAGATTTACCCAACCGCCCAAACCGAAGCCGGTATGGAGTGCGTCGGTGTCCAGGGCTACAGGCTCACGGTTTTTTCCAGCGGGAAGCTTGGACGGCCCGGCAAAGTACGCAAAAGGGTTCCTGAAGGTCGACGCGAAGTAGTCATTGGAACCGGGCACAAAGACGCCAGGAAACTCCATGAGCGGACCCAAAGCCTCCAGCAACGGGGCAATGGCCGCAGGATGGCTGAGGTTGTCCCCCGTATTGACCACAAGGTCCGGTTGAATTGCGGCGAGTTCCCTCAACCAGCGCGTCTTCTTGTGCTGACCCGGGGAGAGATGGATGTCTGAGAGGTGCAGCACCGTGAAAGGCGCTGCACCTGGCGGCAGAATCGCAAGCCGCTCTTCCCGGATCGCAAACCAGTTGCGCTCAATCAAGGCACCATACGCCACAGCGCCCACACCCGTGGCTACGGCGAGCCCCGCCGCTGCTCCCAACGCGGAGAGGCTGGATCCGGCTGTACGTGTACGTGACATCTGAGCCGTGCTCTAGTCTTTCTTGTCTTTGTTGTCGGCAGGTTTTTCGTCTGCCGGCTTGTCGGAGCCGCCGGAGTTTGGCGTTGCGGGCTTGGGCGCAGCTGGCTGGGGTGCAACGGTCACGGGGGCGTTGACCATGCTGGCCGGCGGGGGTGTAAAGCTGCTCACGTCAAAGAACCCGGCAACCTGATTCATGTACCCCTGCCACGCCTTGCCAGCGTAGGTGGCACCATCCACATAGCTGATGCGCTGGTTGGCGATCAGCAATCCGTTGTTGGAACGGTTCTTCTCCTCAGGACTGCCCACCCATGAGGTGGTCACCAGACCCTTGGTGTAGCCCGTGGTCCAGGTTTGCTGGGAGTCATTGGTGGTACCGGTCTTGGCAGCGGAGTTGTATTGCAGCGGATCTGCGGGCTTGAACTGCAGCGGAATCTGGTAGCCGGAACCGCGGACCAGCACTTCACCCAGCACCGAGTTGACGCCTGCGGCAACTTCAGGCTTTACCGTCTGCTTGCAATTGGCGGAGGGTACCGGGAACTTATCTCCCTTGGCATTGGAAATTGAAACCAAGGCAATGGGATCGCAGTGGACGCCGCCGGAAGCAAAGGTGGCAAAGGCAGAGGCCATGATCACCGGTGCCACTTCGCCTGAGCCCAGGAGTGAGCTGACGTTCTCCAGATTGTACGGCTGCTTAGGGTCCTCACCATTGTGGATTCCCGTTGCTGTCATCATTTTCTGGATGTTGCAGATGTCAAGTTTTGCGGCTGTGGCAAAGGTGGCAGTGTTCAGGGAGTTGTAGAGGCCCTCACGCGCCGTCAAGTTCCGGTACCAGCCTTCTTCTGCATTCTGGAGGTCATCCGCGGCGTCAGGATTGTTGGAGTCGTAGATTCCGCCCGTGGAACCACACGAGTTGTTCCATTGGAAGCCAGCCGGGTACTTGCGGACCGAGGCATTGACAATTTCGTTGATCTTGTGGCCTGAATTCAGCCACTCGGCAAAGGTAAAGGGCTTGATGGTTGAACCCACATCAAATCCGCCCGAGCCGCCCAGCGAATTGCCGTTGGCGTCGAGGCGGTCAACGTTGAAGTTGTAGTCGGTTTTCCATTGGCCTTCCGGCGGAGCCAGCTTGGTGTTTTGGGCCATGGCTAGGATCTTGCCGCTGCCAGGCTGCACTGTGACCAGGCTCTGACCTACCCTGTCAGGGTTGTTTTCCATGGGTGTGAAGTTCTGCAGCTGGGCCTGTGCAGCATCCTGCAACCCCGGATCCAGTGTGGTGGTGATTGCCAGTCCACCCTGGAGCAGCAGCTTTTCGCGGTCCTCCACAGTTTTTCCGTAGGCGGGATCATTGGAGATCAGGTTGGTGACGTACTCGCAGAAGTACTCAGCACGGACGGCCGTTGTGCAGCCCAGACGGTTCTCCTGGATGTTCAGGCCAATGGGTGACGCAACTGCTTCGTCATGTTGCTTTTGATCGATCATGCCCTGGTCCAGCATGTGTGCCAGCACCAAATTGCGGCGGCCAACTGCGGCCTCGGGGTTCGCCACTGGGTCGTAAACGGTGGGGCTGTTCACCACGCCAGCCAGGAGAGCCGACTGCGGCAAGGTGAGATCCTTTGCGTGGACACCAAAGTAGAAGGATGCAGCTGATTCAATGCCGAAGTTGCCGTTGGCGTAAAGCACCCAGTTCAGGTAGCCCTGCAGGATTTCGTCCTTGGAATATTTCTTCTCCATGGAGATGGCGAGCTTGATCTCGCGCACTTTCTCGCCGATACCCTTGTCAGAGCCGAGCTTGATCTTGTCATTCTCGCCATTGGCAGCGTAGGTCTGAATGATGACGTTGTTCACGTACTGCTGGGTGATGGTGGAGGCGCCCTGGCGTCCACCGCCCTGGGCCATGGAGGTAACGGCACGGATCAAACCACGGGTGTCAATGCCCCCGTGCTCGTAGTAGCGGGCGTCTTCAACAGCAATCACCGCGTTCTTCATGAACGGGGAAATGTTCTCCAGAGCCACCTCGGTACGGTTTTGATCGTAGAAAGTCGCAATGACGGACCCGTCGGCAGCAAGAATCTTCGAGGACAGGGCGGGGGTGCCAACAGTCATCTCATCCGGGAGATCATCAAAGAAAGAGATGGATGAGGTGGTGGTTGTGCCCGCCAGTGCCACAGCCGGAACCATGAGTCCGGCCACCAGGACACCACAAATGGTGCTGACGCCCAGGAAGGCGACCAATTTGCCTAGAGTGGTGGCGGTATCGAAAATGGGGTGTTTTTTTGCTGCCATTTTCTCAGTTTACCGGCAGGGGATACTCTTTGACGTATGACCAAATGGGAGTACTCTACGATTCCGCTGATTATCCACAACACCAAGGCGATCCTGGACAGCTGGGGAGACGACGGCTGGGAGCTTGTCCAGGTTGTTCCCGGACCTGACGGCAGGGGCTTGGTGGCCTACCTTAAACGAGAGAAGGCGTAACCGTGGAAACCGCATCAAACCACGGATCCTCGCGCATTGAGGCACGCCTGACCGAGCTGGGTTTGACCCTTCCCCCGGTGGTCCCCCCTGTAGCTGTGTATGTGCCAGCCGTCATCTCCGGCAACCACGTTTACACCTCCGGGCAGCTCCCATTTATTGGCGGCAAACTCACAGCTACGGGCAAGGTCGGAGCCGAGGTTTCAGCTGAGGACGCAAAGTCCATGGCCGCCACGTGTGCCATCAACGCCATTGCGGCGCTCAAAAACGTCATTGGTGACCTGGACCGGGTGACCCGGATTGTTAAAGTTGTTGGCTTTGTTGCCTCGGACCCATCTTTCACAGGCCAGCCAGGTGTCATCAACGGCGCCTCCGAACTTCTGGGCGAAGTATTCGGCGACGCCGGAGTTCACGCACGTTCCGCCGTCGGAGTTTCCGTTTTGCCCTTGGATTCTCCTGTTGAGGTTGAGCTGATTGCCGAATTCCAGTAACAGTCCCGTGGGTGCGCGGCCCATGGGCAAGCGCCGTTTCCCGCTGAGTGCAGACCAGCGGGAAGCTGCGCAGACATGGGTGGAATTTGGTGCCCGCACGCCCAGCAAGCCGCGGCCGGCGTCGTCGGTGGTGCTGTTGAAGGACAGCCCCAGCGGTTTGCAAACTTTTTTGACGTACCGCCCCGGGGGATCTCCGCTGGGTGCGGTTGCGTTTCCTGGCGGCACCATTGAGGCCGCGGACGACGACGTCACCGACTGGGTGGGCCCCTCGCCCACAGTGTGGGCCAAGAGCCTGGGCACGGCAGACATAGGCCTGGCCAAGCGTCACGTGGTGGCTGCCATTCGCGAAACGTTCGAGGAGACCGGCATATTGTTGGCCGGTCCGGATGCGTCGAGCCTCGTGGAAAACATTTCCGGACCCGAATGGATGCGCGCCCGCGAGTCCATTGCCGGGCAGGAAACCACTTTCGCTGCCTTGCTGGAGCGGTACGGATTGGCGTTGCGCACGGATCTGCTCAAGCCGCTGAGTCACTGGTTGAGCCCGGATTTTGCTCACAGGCGCTTTGACACCCGATACTTTGCCGCTGCCACACCCATCAACCAGCAGGCGTCACTGCTCACCAGCAAGGGTGTGTGGGGACGATGGGCAAGTGCCGGGGATATTTTGGCGGATCGTGAAACCACTGCCCTGGGTGATGAAGTGGGCCAGCCGCTGACCGTTGGGCTGACGCTCGGTGAGCTGGTGGTGCCCGGTGTGGAAATCATTCTGGAGAAAATTGCCGCGGCGCGCGGGTGCATTGCATATTTGAACCACAAGCGCCCCATCAATGAATACCAGCCGCGGCTCATTGGCGAGGACCCTGAGGCGTTTTGCCTGGAAGTGTTAACAGCGTCCGAAGGCGGCGCCTGCCGCGAGCGGTAACGGCACGGGTTCACTGCTTCTGACGGCTGTGCTGACCCTAGCCGCGAGATGCATGGTTACACAGGCTCTTTTGCGGCTAAGGTCAGCATTCGCGTCCACGAGCGGTTCTCGTGACAAAAAAGCACGGGCCCGGCCACCTAATTAGGTGGCCGGGCCCGTGCTTTTTGCGGGTGGGCCCACGCTCGCCAGGTTCCCGGGAAATCGCGTCAGCGATTTATCGGGCCGGCGGTGGGGACTACCGGCTGCGCTGGCGCAGACGGTTGACGTCCAAGATGACAACTGCGCGGGCTTCCAGACGGAGCCAGCCACGCTGGACAAATTCGGCCAGGGCCTTGTTGACTGTTTCGCGAGAAGCGCCGACCAGCTGGGCCAACTCTTCCTGGGTGAGCTCGTGGGCTACCAAGATGCCGTCGGTGGCCGGTCGGCCAAAGCGGTCTGCCAGGTCCAGAATGGCCTTGGCAACACGCCCGGGAACATCGGAGAAGACCAAGTCGGAGAGGTTGTCGTTGGTGCGGCGCAGGCGGCGGGCCAGGGCCTGCAGCAACTGCATGGAGACCTCGGGGCGGTTGCGCAGCAGATTGTTCAGGGATTCGTTCTTCAACCCGGCCAGGCGAGTCTCAGAAACGGCTGTTGCAGTGGTGCTGCGGGGTGCCGGATCGAAGAGTGCCATTTCGCCAAAGAGCTCGCCCGGGCCCAAGATGGCAACCAGGGACTCGCGACCATCGGAGGAAGTGCGTCCCAGCTTCACCTTGCCCGAAACGATGAAGTACAGCTGATCGCCTTGGTCGCCTTCACGGAAGACAGATGCGCCGCGAGAGAGATCCACCTCAGCCAGTTCGTCCGTCAAAAGGCGGAATGCCTCGTCGTCGAGCGTAGCGAAAAGGGGTGCCCGGCGTAGTACCTCGATGTCCATGAAATCTCCTTGCAGTATGTAGCTAATCAGTTCTGACCTAATATTGATTGTTTCAGAACTTTTCTGTTTTTGTGACCAATTTGGCATTCAAGACGTTCGTTGACAGCATATTGGCAGATTGAGACGTGCGAAAGCTCAGGGATCGCTCGGCTTGCCCCGGTAATATGTCCAGTCGGGACACGTTCTGTGCCCGAACTTTGATGATGGCGGGCCCAGCCCGCGAGGAGCTCTGCTCATAGGTGTTTGGTTTTTCCTGGCTAGATGCGGTGCTGATCCTGTGGCTGTTGTGGCAGTTGATCTACGGCCTGAAAACCGGGCTTGTAGTGGGACTGGGCGGCCTTGCAGGGTTTGTGGCAGGCGCCGTGGCGGCGTTCTTTGCTGCGCCCTTCGTCAACCAATTCGCGCCCAGCCCCGGTTGGCGTACCGCCATGGTGTTGGGTGCCACCGTGGTGCTGATAGCCAGTGGCCATGCATTGGGGATGCGCCTTGGCCGGGCCATTGGCCGGCGTGTGAAATCGGACTCCATCAGGACTGTCAACAGGCTTTTGGGTGGCGTGCTTAACGTTTTTGTCGCCGCACTAGTCATATCGATGCTGGCATTTAGCGTGTCCAACCTGGGTATCCCGGCCGTCTCCAAGCAACTGAGCGACTCGAAAGTCATCTCCAGAATTGAGGCCTGGACACCAGATCCGGTCAAGGCGGCTGCCGCCCAAATTCGCTCCCTGGTTTTGGATGAGGGGATCCCCGCGCTGTTGAACCCGGCCGGACCCAATGTTCAGGTTGCGGCACCCAATGCCGACACGAATACAGCGGCCTGGAACAACGCGGCCACCTCAGTCATGAAGATTTCCGGGACAGCATTCCAGTGTGGACAAAACCAGACGGGCACGGGATTTGTGGTCTCGCCCGGACGGGTGTTGACCAACGCACACGTGGTTGCCGGCGTTGCGCGGCCGGTGGTGCAAACCCAGACCCAAGGTGTTCTGCCTGCCCGCGTGGTGTTCTTTGACCCTGTGAAGGATCTGGCAATTCTGGCCGTGGACTCGTTGGACGCTGCGCCACTGCCCGCGGCAGGAACGGCACCCAGCAACACGGCTGCGGCGTTTGCGGGCTACCCGCTGGGCGGGCCCTTGCAAGTGCGCCCGGCCACTGTGCTGTCCTCCGGACCCATGATGGTTCCGGACATCACCGGCGGGCAAAAATCCCTCCTGAACGTGTACCAGCTGGCTGGCAACGTCCAGTCAGGCAACTCCGGCGGGCCCTTGCTGGATAGCGATGGCCGCGTTGTGGGCGTCATCTTCGCGAAAGCCACCACGCAAAACAACATTGGCTTCGCCTTGACCATGGAAGAAGCCGGACCTGTGATCGCGGCCGCGCCCCAGCTCAACAGTGCCGTGTCCGCAGGGTCCTGCAAGGTCGGTTGACGGGTTAGCGGCCCTTCTAGGCCTCTAATTCAGGGTTTTGTCTAGGTAGCTCACCGCAAGCTCGTAGCCGTGAATGCCAGCGCCAACAATGACTGTGCCGCACACGGCTGACAGGTAGGAGTGGTGCCTGAACTCCTCGCGCTGGTGCACGTTGGAGATGTGCACCTCCACGGTGGGGAGTTCGACGGCGGCAATCGCGTCCCGCAGCGCCACTGAGGTGTGCGTGTACGCGCCGGCATTGATGATGATCCCCACAGCCGTTCCCCGGGCTGCGTGAATGGCATCCAGCAAAACACCCTCATGGTTGGACTGCACGCAGCTTGCACTGAACCCGGCAGCCGTGGCCGCCTCGGTGGCGAGAAGTTCGACGTCGGCCAGCGTGGCTGAGCCGTAAATCTCCGGTTCGCGGGTGCCCAGAAGGTTCAGATTGGGGCCGTTGAGGATCAGCAGTGCGCCGCGGTCCGCTGCAGTGGTTGAGGTCATGGGTTAATAATGCCCCACCGGAGCAGCCACCCTTCCGACTTAAGCAACTGACCCGCAGAAAACGCCGAAAATCACGTCAAAATAGCGATTTTTCGTCGTTTTCTGCGGGTCAGTTGTGAAGAAGCTAGGCGCGCAGGGACTCGGCAATCTGGTTCATGACTGTGTTGTCAGCCAGGGTTGAGGAGTCACCCACGGCGCGGCCTTCGGCCACATCCTTGAGCAGGCGGCGCATGATCTTCCCGGAACGGGTCTTGGGCAGTTCGGGCACCACCAGGATGGTCTTGGGCTTGGCGATCGGGCCAATTTCCTTGCCCACATGGTTGCGCAAGGTGGTGACAATGTCAGCGTCTTCCACGGCAGAGCCGCGCAGGATCACAAACGCCACCACGGCCTGGCCGGTGGTCTCATCAGCTGCGCCCACCACGGCTGCCTCGGCCACCGAGGGGTGGCTGACCAAAGCAGACTCGATCTCCGTGGTGGAGAGGCGGTGCCCGGAAATGTTCATGACGTCATCAACGCGGCCCAGAAGCCAAATGTCGCCGTCGTCATCCCATTTGGCGCCGTCACCGGCGAAATACATGCCGTCAAAGCGGGACCAGTAGGTTTCCTTGTAGCGTTCGTTGTCGCCCCAAATCCCGCGCAGCATGGAAGGCCACGGCTCACGGATCACCAGATAGCCGCCATGCCCGTGCGGCACGGAAGCCCCGAGCTCATCCACCACGTCCACGGCGATGCCGGGCATGGGGACCTGGGCGGATCCGGGCTTAGCGCTGGTGACCCCGGGCAGCGGGGCAATCATGATGGCGCCGGTTTCGGTCTGCCACCAGGTGTCCACGATGGGGGCGTTATTGCCGCCAATGACGCGGCGGTACCACATCCACGCCTCCGGGTTGATGGGCTCGCCCACGGATCCGAGCAGGCGGATCGAGGAGAGGTCGTACTTGGCGGGGATGTCCTCGCCCCACTTCATGAACGTGCGGATGGCCGTGGGTGCCGTATACAGGATGGAGACCTTGTACTTTTGAACAATTTCCCAGAAGCGGCCCTGGTGCGGGGAGTCCGGGGTGCCCTCGTACATGACCTGCGTGGCGCCATTGATGAGCGGCGCGTAGGTGACGTAGGAGTGGCCGGTGACCCATCCGACGTCGGCCGTGCACCAGAAAACATCCGTTTCCGGGTGCAGGTCAAACACGGCGCGGTGGGTGTACGCGGTCTGGGTGAGGTAGCCGCCGGTGGTGTGCAGGATGCCCTTGGGCTTGCCCGTGGTGCCGGAGGTGTAGAGGATAAACAGCGGGTGCTCGGCGGCATGTCCGACGGCGGTGTGCTCGGTGGAGGCTGTACCTACAGTGTCGTCCCACCACTGATCGCGGCCTTCAACCCAGTTGACGTCCTGGCCGTTGCGCTTAACCACCACGACGTTCTCCACGGAGTGCCCGGGTGCTGCCAACGCCTCATCCACGGCAGGCTTCAACGCGCTGGGCTTGCCGCGGCGGAAGGTGCCGTCGGCCGTGACAACCAACTTGGCCTCGGCGTCGTCTATGCGTGAGCGCAGGGCGTCGGCCGAGAAGCCGCCGAACACCACCGAATGGATGGCGCCAATGCGGGCACAGGCCAGCAGCGTGATGACTGCTTCGGGAATCATGGGAAGGTAGACGGCTACGCGGTCGCCCTTGGCCAGGCCAAGCGCCTCAAACGCGTTGGCTGCCTTCTTGACCTCTTCCGTGAGCTGCGCGTAGGTGTACGTGCGGGTATCGCCGGGCTCGCCCTCAAAGTGGATGGCGACGCGGTCACCGTTGCCGGCTTCCACATGGCGGTCCAGGGCGTTGTAGGCGGCATTGATTTCGCCGTCCTCGAACCAGGTGGCGAACGGCGGGTTGCTCCAGTCCAAGGTCTTGGTAAACGGTTTGGACCAGGAAAGCAGTTCGCGGGCCTGCTTGCCCCAGAAAGCGGGGCGGTCAGCGTTGGCGGCATCGTATTCGTCGGCTTTGACGATGGAGTTGGCGGCGAATTCCGCGCTGGGCGGAAACTGGCGGCTCTCGGTGAGGAGATTTTCCAGTGCGTCCCCGGACTCGTGTACCGCGGGTGAGGTGACCTCAGACATCTAATATCCCTTCATTCCTACTTAGCTAACATCCCAGGCAGCGCCAATCATGGCGCAGTGCGCCGCAGCTCCTTGACAGGGCTGATGGCTTTACGCAGATTGGGTGCCAGGGACAGAAGTTGTCGTCCTGCTTTCACTGTAGCGCTTTCCAGCTTAAAACGTGTCTGCCGTCACAGTCGAATGGGGCCAGTGGGGTCGATTCTGCGCTCAACTGCACGTGACCCGGCGATGCACCAAGGCATGGGCAGTTCTCCCCGTGTGGTGTATTACTACCCGGTATTGCTGTGGCTCGCTAGTGTTGGCCCTCTGCGGTAACTAGGCTTGGGAGTAATCGTGACATTTAGGAGTAAGACCATGACAGAGCAACAAACGCCATCGGCGCCGGCCACCACAGGCCCCGGCGTGGCAACGGTCAGCACTGCTGTAGCCGGCCCCTTGACCATTCGCGACCTGGCAGTGCTGGGATCCGTTGCACTAATTTTCATCGCCTCACTGGTGCCGATTATTGTCACCATCGCCGGAACCTTCAACCTGTGGAATGCTGCTGGACTGTTCTACATTGGCGTCGGCGTCATCCTGCCGCTGGCTGTGGGCGCTCTGTTCCTGGTCCGCCGGCTGAGCCCTGCGGTCAAGATCCGCATTGGTTCGCTGTCCATTGACCAATTTGCTTCTGTTGTGGCATGTTTCGCCACGTTCTTCTTCTTCACCGGAACCGTAACCACCTTCGGTATCGCTTACTTGCTGGGCCTGGTGGGTTCGCTGGTGCTGCTCACGGCTACTGTTTGCGCACAGTGGATCCCCATGCTGGCCTCGGATTTTGCCGGCCGGCCTGAAGTTCCTGCGCATGTTGCAGCGCGCGACGCCGTTCCCGCCGTTGCGCGCGCCTCGGCCGCCAAGACCGTGGTTGCCACCCATGACGTTGCAGCTTCACGCTCGAACAGCGGTGCGGCCGCAGGCGTTGTGGCTGGAGTCGCAGCTGTCGGTGCTCACACCACCTCGCAGCCCCACGCGTGGAACGCCCCGCAAGCAGCAGCAGGGCACACGGCAGCCGGCCAGATTTTCACCCCCGCCAAGGAAACCCCTGCAGCAGGCGTCGGAGCTGCTGGTGCAACTGCTGGCGCCGCTGCCCAAACCGTGGCCGACGCGGCACCTGCAGCCACCGCAGCTGCCCAGTCCGCAACGATCGCGGCCGCGGGCAGCACTGCCCCGGCTGCCCAGTCGACAGTCCACACAACTGCGCACACAACGGCGCAGCCCACAACCGCCCAGCCGGCCGCGCAAGCTGCCGCGGCCACCTCCGCTCATTCGGCCGCCCAGGCCAGCAGTCAGAGCGCCGCTGCGAACACCGTGGCGGATCAGTCCGCGGAAGCACCCGCGACCACGCTGAACCCCCAGGTGGCCGAGCCGGCAGCGGTTTCCTCGGCACCTGCCCCCGTCGCTACTCCCGTCAAGGAGAGCATCGCCGCCACCGTAAACCCCAAGGCCAGCGCCGCCCCCGTGGTGTCTGATCCCTTCTGGTTTGCCGTTGACCGTCCCCAGAACGTGATTGATGAGAAGACCCGCCAGTTTGTTTTCAAGCTGACACCCGGCTCGTGGATCTTGGCACTGGAAGACCGCGGAAGCAGTTTTCTGGTCCAGGACAGCCACGGCAAGACAGGCATTTTGCTTGACCTGGTGGGCATTGAGCGGGCCTCGGACAGCCAGTAGTTCTCAACGAAATGGTGGCAAAGGAATCGACGCTGGCACTCAAACGCCGGGCCCGGAAAATCAACCGCGAACTGGCGCAGCTATACCCCTATGCGCACGCAGAACTGGATTTCCGCAACCCGTTTGAGCTGCTGGTGGCCACCGTGCTCTCGGCGCAAACCACCGATGTCCGCGTCAATGCCGTCACCCCGGCACTGTTTGCCCGCTACCCGGACCCGTTGGCGCTGGCCCAGGCCCACAGCGTGGACCTGGAAGAGCTGATCCGGCCCACGGGATTCTTCCGGGCCAAGGCAGCGAACCTGCTCGCGCTGGCCACGCGCCTTGTCGATGAGTACGACGGCGTGGTGCCAGGTTCCCTGGAAGCCCTGGTTACGTTGCCGGGAGTGGGACGAAAAACCGCCAACGTAGTGCTGGGCAATGCATTTGGCGTTCCTGGCATCACCGTGGATACGCATTTCATGCGGTTGGCCCGGCGATTTGGCTGGACCGAATCCAGCGATCCCGTGCGGATCGAAGCCGATGTGGCTGCCTTGTTCGAGCCCAAAGACTGGACAATGCTCTCGCACCGTGTGGTTTTTCACGGCAGACGCATTTGCCACGCCCGCAAACCCGCCTGCGGAGCCTGCCCGATCGCGCACTTGTGCCCCGCCTATGGAGATGGCGAAGTTGACCCTGTAAAGGCTGCCAAACTGCTCAAATATGAGCTTGCTGCCGGAGCCGAGGATCTGTTGGCGCGCATGCTTGCCGATGTGGATATGGCCGCGCAGTACAGGCAAGAGTTCCAGCGCGCTGCTCGGGATTCGGAATCAAAGCTGTGAGTGCCTACGCGGATCTGGCGGCGCTGGCCGAAAAAGCAGCAGCCACGGCCGCGTTGCCGGCAGCCTTGAGGGCCGGACGGCCGTCGTTGTGGCAACCAGCCATGGACAGGGACTCCGCCCGGCAAGCGGCTGTGCTGATGCTCTTTGGTGCTTTGGATGACGTACCAGCCACCTCAACAAAGCCGTTGGTGTCGGCCGATTTGGGCGTACTGCTGATTGAACGCGCACACACGCTCAGCGATCACCCCGGCCAGGTGGCTTTTCCCGGTGGCGGAGTGGATCGAACGGACGCCACCATCGTGGCTGCCGCGTTGCGCGAAGCCGAAGAAGAGACTGGTCTTGACCCGACAGGGGTTGAAGTATTGGGCATGCTGCCCGAGGTGCCCTTGCCCGTCAGTAATTTCTTGGTGACACCGGTGGTGGGATGGTGGGCGCGACAATCGCCTGTGGATGTTGTTGACTATGGTGAGTCAGCGCAGGTTTTCCGGGTGCCGGTGCGGGATCTGCTGGATCCGGAGAACCGGGTCAGTGCAGTCTTGAAACGAGGCAGGTTTCCCTACAAGGGACCCGCTTTTGTGGTGAACGGCGTGGTGGTGTGGGGGTTCACCGCGGGCATCCTCACGTATGTTTTCCAGGAATTGGGCTGGGCAGTGCCGTGGGATGAAAACCGCGAAATTCCTGCCCCCATCTAGCGCCTGAAAACAGTCACGTCTTCCTTGATGGTTTCCAACACCTGAATGTCCTTGACCGCGTCGGCAACTGCCGTCAGCGGATCGACGTCGAGCATCACCAGATCAGCCAGCATGCCAACTTTCAACATACCTTTTCTGTGCTCCTCGAAGAGTTGGAAGGCCGGTCCGGTGGTGAGGGCCCGCAGTGCCTGGTAGCCGCTGACCCGCTCGTGCGGGCCAAGAATGTTCCCGGACCGGGTGGTGCGGTTCGTGGCGGTGAAAATCATGAAGAACGGGTTCAGGGCTGTCACCGGGAAATCGCTGTGATTGGACACGACTAACCCCTTTTCCAGAGCAGATTTGAGGGGACTGATGAACGCTGCCCGGCCCTCGCCCGTGTTGGCGCGGTGCACATCGCCCCAGAAGAATGTGTGGTTGGTGAAATAGCTTGGCGTGATGCCGAGCCGCACGTAGTCCGCCAGTTGTTCCGGGTGCTGGAATTGTGAATGGATGGCTACCGTCCGCAAGTCGTCGGCAGCTGTGGTTCCTGTTTGTTCCACGGCCCGGATGAGCTGGTCGATGGCGGCGTCGCCGTTGACGTGGGTGTACAGCTGGACGCCGTGCATGAGGGTGCCTTGCACGAGCGCAGCGAAGGACTCGAACGGCATCATGGGCTCTCCGCACCAATCCGCCTGGCCGTCCAAACCGCCCGTCAGGTACGGACTTCGCATATACGCTGTGCGGCCCTGGGGTGAACCGTCCTGCAAAACTTTCAGTCCGGCGATCTTGAATCCGTCACTGTAACTTCCCGTGGGGTACTTTGGATTGCCCAACCATTGGGGCGCTTCCATGAATGAGCCCAGAACTGCGATGTCCAAATAGAGCAGCCCGCCAGCTGCCGCCGATTGGTAGAGATCCAGATCGGCCACAGTGACGAAACCGTCCTGGGCGTGGGTGTACCCCTGCGAGGCATAGTCCTGTTGGGCGGCGTCGAGCAGGCGAAGCTTGTCCCCCGGGCTGAGAACCGGCAGCTTGCTCACCACGAGGTTCATATACGCCGTTTCCATGAGCAGCCCCGCCGGGTCCTGCGATCCTGGCAGCCGGGCGATGACACCGCCGCTGGGCGTTTGCGTGGTGGCATTGATGCCCGCCCACTGCAGGGCCGCCGAATTCAAGACGGCGCCGTGGCTGGAAACGTGCACCAACATGACCAGGGCGTCGGGGAAGAGCGCGTCCAAGTCGTTGACAGTGATGTGCCGGTTTTCGGTCAGGGCCTCCTGGTCGTAGCCATAACCGATGAGCCACTCGCCGGGGCCAATGCTGCGGCTGACCCTGAACGCCTCCAGTGTTTGCAGAACTGTGGCAATGTCAGTGCAGTGGCCCAGGGATGGCGGGCCCACGTTCACCCTGTCGGCAAGGTCAAAAGCTGCAGAAAAGTGACTGTGCGCGTCAATGAACCCGGGGAGCAGGGCTGCCCCGTCCAGATCACGTGGTTCGGCGGCGGGGAAACGCTCCCGTGCCGTCGATTCGTCGCCAACAAAAACGATCGTGCCGCCGCTGATGACCAACGCTTCCACATACTTGGGGGCCGGGCCGTCCATGGTGAGGATGCTGCCGTTGCAAAAAACTTGTTCAGGATGCGTGCCACGGGCTGCCCGGAGTAGGGGTGCGGCCGGTGCTGTGGCGGGCGTTGACTGGGCATCGCTCATGCGGGGCCTCTCACGGGTTGCTTTTGCCGTTGCGGGTGGCCGTACAGCCACCCTGATTCACTTGGCGTCAGCGTAGCACTGGACAACACTGACGTTGACGGGAAACTCCAGCGGAATCTTGCCGAAGATCAGTTCGGTGGCGGCCCTGGACGACTCGTGCACAATCTGGGTTACTTCCTCCACCAAGGCGTCCGGGCAGTGCACCATGACTTCATCGTGGAGGAAGAACACCAACGCCGGTGCGCCCCCACCCGCCGGACTGTCGCCGACGGTTGGTGAGGCGGCCGGCAGAGCCCGCAACCGGCGTCGTAATTCCGCCAACCAGCAGCAGGCCCATTCCGCAGCCGTCCCCTGAACCACAAAATTGCGGGTAAACCGGCCACGGGAGCGGGCCGCCGATTCAGCCCTGCGTTGCTCCTGGGCCGAGTCGCTTCGCTGGCTGTCGTGCCACTCGGTGGTGGTGGGCGGGGTGCTGCGGCCCAAGTAGGTACTCACGCGTTCGCCACGTTCCCCGGCCCGGGCTGCCCGTTCCACAAAGTCCAGTGCGCGGGGATACATGCGCGCCAATTGCGGCACCAGGCGCCCCGATTCGCCGGAGGTAGCGCCGTAAATGGCGCCCAGCAAAGCAATTTTAGCCATGCTGCGGTCGCCGCCAAATCCTTGCGCCGCAATTCCGGCATACAAGTCCTTGTTGTTCCCGGCGTCGTCCTGGCCCGCCGCTGCCATGGCCGTGTCCTGGGCCAGGGCTGCCAGCACGCGGGGCTCCAATTGCGCAGCATCGGCCACAATGAGTGAGTAGCCGGGATCGGCCACGGCCGCGCCCCTGATCTGTGCCGGGATCTGCATGGCACCACCACCGCGGGATGCCCAGCGGCCGGACACCACACCACCCACCACGTATTCAGAGTGGAAACGTCCGTCATGAACCCATTGTTCGAGCCAGTTCCAGCCATTCGTGGTGAAAAGTCTGCTGAGTTTTCGGTATGCCAGCAGGGATTCGATGGCAGGGTGCTTGAACTCCATCAGTTCCCAGCTTCTGGTGGATTTGGCGTCGATCCCGGCCCGGTGCAGAGCCCGCATCAGCTCCTGTGGAGAATCAGGATTCAGTGATGGTGCGTTGAGGGCGGTGCGCAGTTCCCCTGCCAGGGCTTCCATTTTTTCCGGGTGCGTGTGGATGCTGGGTTCGGGTCCGAGCAGTTCATGCAGCAGCCTCCTATGTAGGTCTTCCCGCCAAGGGATACCTTCATATTGCATCTCAGCAGCTACTAAAGCGCCGGCAGATTCTGCACTGAGTAAAAGTGTGAGCCGGGAGGGGCTTGTGGATGAATGAATGGCGGCCTTTTGGGCCCCAAGTTCCTTTGCCACGGTGTCCAAGTCCCACGCCCTGTGGGCAGCAATGGCCGGGGGTGCGTCAAACAAGCTTTCCTGGCCGGTGTTGATCCCGCCGCGGGAAATTCCTCGCTGGAGGGACTCGTTTTCCGGTGGTACGGGGGTGAACTGCCGGTGGTAGTCGCTTGTCGCAGCAAACTCTGAGTGCAGCAAGATGTTCTGGCAGAGGGTCAAATCGTGGCACTTTTCAACCCGAACGTTGGCTGCCAGCAGCTCCGGATACCAATGCGCTGCCCGGTCCCATACCCAGCGGGGACGGTGCTCGTGCTCAATGTTGCGCACCAGCTCGCCGAGACCCGTTCGGGACACGGCCCTGGCGGGGGCGGCGGGCGTGCCGTCGTCGTGCCTGAGCTGAACCACCACAGTGGGACTGTCGGGGGCTATGGCCAGCAATGCGTACATAGCTTCTATTCTCCACTGGCGGATTGCTTAATTCCTCCACAGCCACCCTATGGTGCCCCGTTGTCCACATTCTGTCCTTGGGCTCTGGAGACCCAGGCGCTGCATGGTCACAGTTGTCCTATGAGAAGCAGCAAAAGCCTGCCCCGCGGGAAGGCGGGGGACCCCTGGCTCCCACGCCGCGACACCACTGTGCTGCTGCTGTCGGCCACGCCGGAACTGCAGGGTGAAGTGGGGCGGGTCAGTGCGGCAGGCGCGGTTGAGCTGCTGATTGGGCAGGACCTGGAGCAGTTGCCTGTGCAGTGGGATGATGTTGCGGCGGTACTGGTCGATTCGGTTGTTGAGGTGGGACTCGCCGGTTGGCGTGGTCCAACCGTTGTTGTGGGGTTTGCCCACGATGCAGGGCAAATGTGGCGCCAGGCAGCACGGCTCGGGGCAGATAGGGTAGCCATTTTGCCGGATTCAGCGCAGTGGCTGGCCGACTACTTGGCGTGTCTGCACAGTCCCTCTCCGGGGGCTGGGGTGGTGGGCATTGTGGGAGGTTGTGGCGGGGCAGGTGCTTCAACATTGGCAGTGCTGGTGGCTGCCGAAGCTGCTGCGCGCGGTACCCGAACCCTGTTGATCGATGGTGACAGGTGGGGAGGAGATTTGAGCGCTGCCATGTCTGCGCAGGATATTCCGGGGCTGCGCTGGCCGGAACTGCTGGGCGTTTCCGGATCCATCAATCCTGAACAACTGGCTGCCGCACTTCCCCACGTTGGCCCCTTGACGTTCCTCTCGTGGGACTCAACGGGGCGGCCGGACACAGAAGGCACCGTGGCTATGAGGGGTCCTGCCTCAGCGGGGAGCCGGCCCGTGGCCGCACACCAATCCCGGGTACCCCTGACGGCAGGGCCCCAAGCCCCGCCTCAAGCGCAGTCTGCGGTGGCTGAAGTAATGCGGGCGGCTCAGGGAGCATTTGGTCTGGTCTTGGTTGACGTGGGCCGAACACCCGAGGCCTTCAGGACTTTTGCAGTTCACTGCAATGGACTGCTTGTGGTGGTCCCGGCAAGAACGCGGGCTGCTTCGGCTGCGCTGGCGATGATGGACTCGCTGCCGCCCATGCCGGTTGCCGTGGTGGTCCGTGGCCCGGTGGCGGAGGGCCTCGACGCGGCCATGGTGGCCGATGCTATGGGCCTGCCGTTGGTGGGCGAGTTTCCGCGCCTGCGGGGAGTGGCTGCAGCGTTGGACTCGCAGCGACTCCCAGAGTTGTTGCGACGACGGCGCGTACGGATGCTGGTGGCCAGCGCGCTTGAGTGGATGGCAGGGGACAAAAGTCTGGCCCGCCGGTCCCGGGGCAGGAGTCAGTCATGAGTGCGTCAGCACACAACGAGAACTTCCCCCGGAACCCCTGGGATAGTTCCGCCGGGCCGGAGCTGGTGGATGCTGAGCTGCTCGACGTGGTTCGCAGGACAGTTCTGGCCCACGCAGGGCCTGTGACGGACCTTCAGGTGGCAGCTGCCGTGCGGGAAAGCGGGCGGTTGCTCGGTGCCGCAGGATCTTTGGTGGCCATGGACAGGATCACGGCCGAACTCAATGGCCTGGGCCCCTTGCAGGCGCTGGTGAGGGACCCTGCTGTGAGCGACATCTTTGTCAATGCACCGGACTCCGTGTGGCTTGATCGCGGGATGGGCCCTGAACGCGTCGCGGTCCGGTTTTCCGATGAGGGGGAGCTGCGCTCGTTGGCCGTGCGTCTCGTGGCAAGCGGGGGTCGCAGATTGGATGAAAGCAGCCCGTGCGTGGATGTGAAGATTGCCTCCGGTTACCGGGTTCATGCGGTACTGCCTCCCATCTCCGCCACCGGAACGCTGCTGTCCATTCGCATGAAACACAAAACTGTTCTAACCCTGGATGAGTTGATGGCCACGGGAAGCGTGGAGCCGAGGCTGGCTCGTGTCCTGCAGAAGGTCATTGAATGCCGGCTGAATTTCCTCATCAGTGGGGCCACAGGAGCCGGCAAAACCACATTGCTAACAACTCTCCTTGGTCTGTGCCCCGCACAGGAACGGCTTGTCCTGATAGAAGATGCTGCCGAGTTGGAGCCGGAGCATCCCCACGTGGTGACGTTGGAAGCCCGTCACGAGAACGCAGAGGGTGCCGGAGCAGTGGATTTGGCGGAGTTGGTGCGTCAAGCCTTGCGCATGAACCCCGGGCGTTTGATAGTGGGCGAATGCAGGGGCAGAGAAGTCCGGGAACTGCTCATGGCACTGAACACCGGGCACAGCGGTGGCGGCGGCACCATTCATGCAAACAGTGCCCGTGACGTGCCCGCACGGCTCACGGCGCTGGGGGCCCTGGCATCCATGAGCCCTGAGGCAGTGTATTTGCAGGGCGCCAGTGCCCTTGATGTCATCATTCATCTTGAAAGAATCCAAGGACGCAGGGTTGCCGCAGAAATTGCTGTGGTGGAACTCCGCGACCGCCAGCTGACCGTGGTGCCTGCGCTAACTCTGCATGTCCAGGCAACACCACTGCCTCGAGCTGATGTCACTAGGCCGGAGCTGGCTGATCAACTTGTTCAAGGCAGTGGCTGGCCCTCGCTTGCCGGGCGCCTGGGCATAACCGAAAACTTTGATGTACCGTCCGTGTTAACCCCCGCAGGACCACAACGAGTGGTGCCACCGTGAGGGCAATACTGATGCTGGTCTTGCTGTGCGCGGCCGGCATCCTCCTTACTCTTGACACCTCCGCCTGGCGGAAGCCGCCGGTCGTGGGCAGAACTCGCCAGATTCCCCGTATTCGGAACAAGCACGCTCCGCCGGAGGATTTACCGCGATTGGTCCGTCAATTGGCGTCACTGTTGGCGGCTGGAAGGACAGGACCAGTTCTCTGGGGAGCGCTAGGCCACGTGCTGACAGTGGGAGCTGACGGTGCAACAAGCGAGCGTGGGGGCAGTGGAAGGAACCTGTGGTCCACGGGTCCCTCGCAGGCACCACCTACACTTTCTCAACTGCGGATCAACGGTCCACCACAGCCTGCTGACGCGACCATCTTGTTGGTCCTGGCCGTGCAACGGGCCAGCACCTTGGGGCTGCCAGCATCTGCATCAATACGTGAGGCCTGTACAGCGGCACTCGCCAATGAGCGTGGGCATCCCACAGCCCGGGGCGCTGCGCTGACGGCTGAGCAGCACAGAACCTGGTTGGAGCTGGCTGCCTGTTTTGAGGTGTGTGAGGCCAGCGGTGCGGGCGTGACAGGAGTTCTGAATCGGCTAGCTGCAGCCATCGAGGCCGAACAAGACGCAGCAGCCTTGCGGGAAACCGCACTGGCGGGCCCACGAGCCACGGTGCGCCTGTTGAGCTGGCTGCCTTTTATTGGGCTCGGTCTCGGGATGTCGATGGGGGTGGACCCCCTCGGGGCGCTCCTAGGTGGGCCGATTGGTTGGACGGTGCTCGCCGTTGGTGTGACTTTTGCGCTCGCAGGTTGGGCTTGGTCCAGCAAAATGATCGCCACAGCGGCGGCTCCGCCCACAGCTCGGAGAATTCGCACCGCCAACATAACTGGTGGATCCCAGCACCGCATACGCAGGTTGCCATGACGGGATCAATTCTGGTTTTGGCCTTCTCCATGGTGGCATCGTGGTGCCTCTGGGGGGAAAGTTCCGTGGCTGCGATGCGTGCCCAGGGTCATCATGATCCCTCAGGTCCGACTTGGCAGAATTCACAGGCGAAAAAGTTGGTGCCCGGAGTTGCCGGGCGCAAGCATCGAAGACAACAACCCGGCGGGTCCGATGAACCGGCCGCCGGCATAGAGGACGTGCCGCTTCTGCTGGAACTTCTAGGCACAGCACTGGATACCGGGCTCACAGTGCCGGGCGCACTGCGCCTGGTTGCTGGTGTTTCGGCGGAGCACATTCGTGAGAGTTTGCTGCGTGTGGTGGCAGGACTGGAGATTGGAGCGTCCTGGCACAACGCGTGGGAGGGAAACATGGGGCGCCCTGACGTAGCCCAGATCCATACTGCCCTCAGCTTTGCTGCATTGACGGGAGCGGCGGCGGCGCCCCTGCTTCATGCCCAGGCGCAGCAGTACCGGCGAACCGCCAGCCGCCAGGCTGAGAAGAGGGCAGCAGCCTTGGGTGTCAAACTCGTTGTTCCACTAGGACTTTGCTCGTTGCCAGCCTTCATCGCCTTGGGTGTGGTGCCTGTGGTGATGGCCATGATTCCAGCCCTGTGACATGGACGTTCGCCAGGAATCGGCTGCGAAGGCCCGCTTCATTCATCCACAGGCACAGCCAGTGAAGGGTTAGTCCACGGATTGCACAAGTGCCCTTTTATGGGCGTGGGGACTGGAGCAGGCTTGGAGCTACCAGCCCACACATCGCTGAACGTTCCCAACGCCAGCGGCGGAGCTCAAAGACGTATTTGCATCAAAAACTGCAGACAGCAGTTGTGGAATATCAAGGAGTTCAGATGAATAGTAATGAATCCGCACAGGGGCAGATCCTCGGCGCAGATGGCACGTTCGTCGCCGAGAACGTTCGTGAGATCTTTCCCGGAGCAATCAGGAATCGCCCTGTCGTGAACACCAGAATTCGTCCGGTGGCAGAGGGCAGACATGTGGCCCACAGGAGCCTGGAAGCAGGGATGGCGACAGCTGAATACGCCATAGCCACACTGGCGGCAGTAGGGTTTGCCGGCCTGTTGGTGGTAATTCTCAAAAGCGATGAAGTGCGCGGGTTCCTGCTCAACATCATTCGTGCGGCCCTGAGTTTTTAGACACCACCGAGATCGGAGAGCCGGGACGAAGGCCATGCAATCGACATCATCGTACCGCTGCACGACCCACAGTGCGCAGCCCCACAGGTCCAAGCGCGGACGTCGCAGCACCATGACGGCCACGCGCGGATCCGTGACGGCGGAGATCGCGGTGGTCCTGCCAGCCATCACAGCGCTTTTGGCGATGCTACTGCTGGGCGTATCCGCCGGCATGCTGCAGCTGCGGCTGGAAGAGGGAGCCAGGGCCGGCGCCAGGGCCCTGGCCCGCGGTGACTCTCCGGCCCTGGTTCTTGACCTCGTTTCGCGGGTGGCAGGGGAGCAGGCCAGCGTTTCTCTGAGCAGTTCCGGCGCCTACGCCACAGTCACTGTTTACGGGAAGGTGGACGGGGTTCTGTCAGGCCTGGTTCCTTGGATGCAGTCGGCCCAAGCTAGTGCCAGAGTTGAAAAGGCAGAGCCCATGGCTTTGACACAACTCATCGTGGCATCCGCGCCACTGCGGGGGACTGGAACGATGGATTCGAAAACATCATTGTGGAGGTGGGTCAAGGCGCCTCATTGCCAGTTCAGTCCAGCAGCCCTGTGCGCGGCCACCACCATTGGCCAGTGGGGTGGGCATCATGACTACGGGTGAGGAAGGCGCCGGGACTGTGTTGGCCGCGGCGCTGGCGCTGGCACTACTTTTGCTGACTGCCTTGGTGCTGTGGCTGGGCCAAGCCGCCGCCGCAGCAGGGAAGGCTGCAACAGTAGCGGATTTGGCTGCCCTCGCTGCAGCTGACGCGTACAGGGGGCTCAGCACGGGCGTTCCCTGCCAGATCGCTGCCGAAGTGTCGGCACTCCACGGCGCCACATTATTGGAATGCAGGCTCTTGGGGACTGGCTCAGTCCAGGTGAAAGTGGCCTTCCAAGCACCCCTGCCATGGCCAGCGCACGGACAGGCCAGGGCTGGGCCGCCTCCGGAGCCGGCAACCCCGTGACTGGCGGGATGAGGATCCGCTAAGGAGCGTTGTTGAGAATGACCTTGAGCAGCGAAACGGCACCGGCTTTGTCCAAGGGATTGTTTTTGTTGCCGCACTTCGGGGATTGCACACAGGACGGGCAACCGGAGGGGCATTCGCAAGCCTGAATTGCTTCCATCGTGGCCCGCAGCCAAATCCGCGCCATATCGAAGCCGCGTTCGGCGAAGCCGGCCCCGCCGGGATGCCCGTCATAGACAAAGATTGTTGGTTGACCGGTGTCGGCGTGCATGGCTGTGGATACCCCACCCACATCCCATCTGTCACTGGAGGCAACCAGCGGCAGCAGGCCTATCGCCGCGTGTTCAGCAGCATGCAGGGCACCCGGAAATTGCGGTTCCACAAGTCCGCCGGCAAGCATGGTGGCGTTATCCAGGGTAAACCAGACGGCTTTGGTGAAAAGGTCCCGTGCCTCCAGTTCGAGGGGTTCTTCACCCAGAACCTCGTTGGAGATGAGCGCCTTGCGTTGAAAGGAAACCACTTGGGTGCGCACCTGGACAGAGCCAAAGTGCATCTCGACGGGCCCCCACAGCTCATGTTTGCTTGATTCGAGCACCTCAATCTGGGTGACGTCCCTGGCCGTGGTGTAAAAGTCGGGGGTGCCCCGGCGGACAAGTGCGCAGTGCTCGGCCTCGTTGAGTTCAAGAACAACGTAATTTGTCCCTTGATGGACGTACACGGCGCCGGTGTGTGCTTGGTAGTGGGACTGCGGTGAACCCATGGTGCCCAGCAGGGCGCCAGTGTCAGCCTCAATGATGTTGATGGGGCCACCGCCGTCGTCACGAAGACTCACCATGGCGGCAGCGCTTTGGGGATGCGTCCAGAACCAGCCGGCAGGGCGCTTGCGCAAATATCCCTGAGCCACCAGCTGGTCAAGCAATGCTGGGGTGCTGGCATCGAAAATGGCCAAATCTTGGTGTGTGATGGGTAGCTCGGCAGCCGCCGCACACAGATGCGGGCCAAGCACATACGGGTTGGACGGGTCAAAGACGGTGGCCTCCACCGCCCTGTCAAAAATGGCCTCGGGGTGGTGCACCAGGAAGGTGTCCAAGGGGTCGTCGCTGGCCACGAAGGCTGCCAGCGCGTCCTGGCCCGCCCTTCCCGCTCGGCCGATTTGTTGAAAGAACGACGCCCGGGTGCCCGGCCAGCCGGCCACCAAAACAGCGTCCAAACCGGAGATGTCAATGCCCAGTTCCAAGGCCGAGGTGCTCGAAATTCCCAGCAGATCTCCGGCGCGCAAGGCCTTTTCCAGCTCCCTGCGTTCCTCCGGAAGGTAGCCGGATCGGTAGGCGGCAACACGAGAGGGGAGGCTGACGTCCACGTCGTCCAGGAGCCGTTTGGTCACCGTGGAGATTGTTTCGGCGCCCCGCCGCGACTTGATGAAGGCGATGGTGCGCACGTGTGAGGAGACAAGGTTGGCCAGCAAATCCGATGTTTCGGCAATGGCTGTACGCCGGGACTTGGCCCCGTTTTCGCCGGCAAAATCAGTCAGCTCCGGCTCCCACAGGGCCACAGTGGTGGCTCCGTGCGGTGAGCAGTCTTCGGTGACGGTCGTGACAGGGGCGCCAATGAGGCGGGCAAAAGAGGTGCCGGGATCAGCCGAGGTGGCTGAGGCGCCAATGAAAGTGGGGGAGGACCCATAATGGGCGCAGATGCGGCGCAACCGCCGCAGCAATACCGCAACATGGGAGCCAAAAACGCCTCGATAGCTATGGGCCTCATCGATGATGACGAACTGCAGGCGCTTGAAGAAGCGGGCCCACCAGGTGTGGTTGGGCAACACACCAAAATGGAGCATGTCAGGGTTGCACAAGATGAAATTGCTGTGATCGCGTATCCAGCGCCTGTCGGCCGGGGCCGTGTCGCCGTCGTACGTCGCTGCACGGAGGGTGGGCAGGTGCAGCGAGGTCAGTGCCGCCAGCTGGTCGGCTGCGAGAGCCTTGGTCGGTGACAGGTACAGCGCCACGGCACCCTCGGTCTCCAACAGGCCTGGGTTTGCGTTCACCCTCAACTGTGCCCTGTGGACAGCGTCTAAGGCGGGCAGCTGGTAGGCCAGGGATTTTCCTGAGGCAGTGCCGGTGGCAATAACAGTGTGCTGGCCGTCATGGGCTGCGTTGGCTCCCTGAACTTGGTGGCGCCACGGCTGGGCAACACCCAGCAATGAGTATGCGCTGACCAGGTCGGGGTGGACCCATTCCGGCCATGGCTCGTTGACGGCTTGCCGGGCCGGGATCCTGCGCACATGCTGCAGTTGGGGCGGGTTGGTTCCCCGGCCCAGAAGCGAGATCAGCGAATTGTTGGTTGACACTTCATCATTGTGCCACCGCTGGCCAGTGTGCCTCGTTGATGGGTTGGCCATGCTGCCGGGTGGCCGCGCCATGATGCGGGCAGGACATGCCGGATGAGACTCCGGCAGGGTCATGCCCGCATGGCCAGCTAGGTCATGTGGTAACAATCGATGCGTTGAAGAGCAAATGTCATGTCCACGGCGAATTCCTGTTCCTATAATTACGCTCATGATCATCTTCCTGATTCGAGCAGCAATTTACGTGGGCACCTCAGCACTGGGCCTCTTGGTTGCGGCCTGGCTGCTGCCCGATTTTGGCCTTGAATGGAGCGGATTCCTTGTGGCAGTGGTGGTTTTTGCCTTGGCCCAGTCCATCCTGACGCCCTTCATTGCCCGCATGACCAACCGCTACGTCCCTGCCGCACTGGGCGGAATTGGCCTGATTTCAACCTTGGTGGCCCTGTTGTTGGCGCAGATGTTCCCTGGCGGGCTGCACATCAGTGGATTTACCACCTGGATCATGGCGGCCCTTTTGGTCTGGGTAACCACCACCCTGGGTGCGATCTTCTTGCCCTTGATCTTTTTGAAGAAGCGGCTGGCCGGGCGTGCTGCAAGGACAACAGCTCCACTGGTTCGGCCCTAAGGCAAGCGCGCCCCCTCAAAGGGGGCGCTGAACAACCAAGTCTCAGCTCCGCGCTCAGCCCGGGGCACGCGGGCTAAGCACTGGCTGCCATCTCCAGCAGGCGCGCCTTGGGCACCAGAACCGTCACGGAGCCCAGGCTGCGCCAACCGAGCTTGTAATACAGCCGCTGCCCGTCGGTACTGGCCAGTATCAGCCCCGTGGTGACCGGATACTCCTGGGCCCTGGCGGCCAGCGTCCTGATAAGCAACATGCCGTAGCCGCGGCGCCGGTGCAGTGCATGAGTTTCCAGCTGATCAAAAACGGCATAGTCGCCAAAAATACCCACCTTCCCGGTGGCCAGAATGGTTTGCCCACGAAGAATCGCTGCGGAAAAACGGGCTTGGCATGCCGTATCGCTGTGTTTGCCACCAATTTTCTTGACCACAAGTGACAACTCGGGGTCCCCGAGGAAGGGATCCTGATTGTCCTGGGTTTCCATGGCCAGGATCATCAACTTTTCCGAGTTGGAAATCATCCCCAAACCGGCCCGATGGGCTTGTTTTACATAGCCGTGCACATCACTGCCAATGATGCACAGGGCCCGCCGGGGAGACCTGATAACTTCAGCGGCAACGGTGGCGAATGAAGCAGGATCGGGGGCGGCAACGAAGTACTCCCAGCCGCCCTTGCGGTCCAGCCGCAACGCTGCCAAGTAGCCTGGTCCAGCACTCGCCGGGTAGCTGCGCAGGGACGTCCAAGCGGTAAACCATGCAGCCAAATGTCGCTGCAGTTCCGTGGCACCATCCGTCATATGAACAGCCTATGCCCGCGGCCCGGGTGTGACGCTTAATCGGGGCCATTTGGTGGCACAAAGTAGGATTTAACATGTGTCAATGAACAAGATTGTGCTCTTTTACGGCTTTACCCCTCTTAGCGATCCAGAGGCCATCAAGCTCTGGCAGCGTGCCCTGTGCGAAAAGCTCAGCCTCAAGGGCCGGATCATCATCTCCAAGGACGGCATTAACGCCACTGTTGGAGGAGACATCAACGACCTCAAGCAGTACCTGAAAACCACCCGTGAGTACCCCGGATTCAGGAACATGGACATCAAATGGTCCGACGGCGCGGGAGACGACTTCCCCCGCCTGAGCGTAAAAGCACGCGAGGAAATAGTCAGTTTTGGCGCCCCCGGTGAACTCAAGGTCGATGAAAACGGTGTGGTGGGTGGTGGCACCCATCTCAAGCCCGAGGAGCTGCACGAACTCGTTGCGGACAAAGAGTCCAAGGGTGAAGAAGTGGTGTTCTTTGACGGACGCAACGCCTTTGAAGCCCAAATCGGCAAATTCAAGAACGCAATAGTCCCCGACGTCGACACCACCCACGACTTCATCAAGGAACTGGACTCCGGCAAGTACGACGACCTCAAGGACAAACCCGTGGTCACGTACTGCACCGGCGGCATCCGCTGCGAAGTGCTCAGCTCCCTCATGGTCAACCGCGGCTTCAAAGAGGTTTACCAGATGGATGGCGGCATTGTCCGCTACGGGGAAACCTTCAAGGACAAGGGCCTGTGGGAGGGTTCGCTCTACGTATTCGACAAGCGCATGCACATGGAATTCAGCGACGAGGCCAAGGAAATCGGCCACTGTATTCGTTGCAACAACCCCAGCAACAAGTTTGAAAACTGCTCAAACCCCAGCTGCCGCAACCTCAATCTTTACTGTGCCGACTGCGCCAGCGCCCCGGACACCCTGCAATGCCCGCAGGGCTGCACCGACTAACAAGCTCGACCGGCGGGCCGTCCGGGACTCGTTAAGCTGGGTACATGACTGATTTCGCCACCGTCCCCGACGCCCCTCGCAGCGACAAAGACGCTCTCCTTGAAGCTTTGGCCCGTGACCTCCTGGCCGTTGACTACACCGTGGATGGTGTGGCGGCGCTTCTGGGCGAGGACGCCCATCAAGCGCTGGGGCGCGACCAGACGGTGCCGGCGGCGCTGCTGCTGCGCACCAGCGCCGAGCCACTGGCCGTGGTGGTCCGGCTGTGGCTGCTGGCCCAGAGTGTTTCGCCGGAGGCGCTGACGCAGGCCCTTCCCAGCATTGATGTTGACTCCTTGGCCGCATTGGGATTGGTGGAGTCAGCGCACGATCAGGCGATGGTGCGTGCAGCCGTTGATCTGCGCCCCTATGGTTGGCCCGCAGCGACAGAGGGCGGGCAGGACACCAATCTGTGGGTGGCCAGCGATCTTGGCGCCCACCAGCGTCCCGGCGTTTTGCGCAAGGACCACGTTTTGGGTATCGGCCAGGCGTCCCTCACCCTGGCCCAGGGCACCATCCGCCGTGAGGTGGAGCGGGCATTGGATCTGGGGACGGGCTGCGGCATCCAACTTTTCCACCTGCTGCATCACGCTAAAACTGTTGTGGCGACTGACATTTCAGAACGGGCCCTGGCCTTCACCCGCTTTAACCTGGTCCTGAACGCGCCGGCGCTTGGGCTGACCAGCGCCGATTTTGACCCGGACAACAAGCAGGCGCGTGTCTCCTTGCGCTTGGGCAGTCTGCTGGACCCTGTGGCCGGTGAGCGTTTTGACCTGGTGGTTTCCAACCCGCCGTTCGTCATTACCCCGAGGCACGGAGGTGAAAACAGCAGTGATCAGTTCACCTATCGCGACGGCGGGATGGCTGGCGACGCCATTGTTGAAACATTGGTCCGGGAGCTGCCCACCGTCCTTAATCCCGGCGGCATGGCGCAGATGCTGGGCAATTGGGAGATCGTGGCGCAGGAGTCCTCCGACGGCGGAGCGGGGGCAGCGTGGTCGGCCCGCCCTGCGCAGTGGCTGGCACCGGGCACAGAGGCCTGGTTCATTCAGCGTGAACAAATCAGCCCCGGCGGCTACGCCGAAACCTGGTTGCAGGACGCCTCACAGGGCCGCGATTCGCAGGCCTACGCCGACGCTTATGAGGAGTACCTGCTCGATTTCGCCTCCCGCAACGTCACGGGGATCGGCTTCGGCTACATCTTGCTGCGCCGGCCGGCAATCGAAGAGGCAGCTGCGGAGTCCACAGCGGAAACCCGCTGTGAAGAAATTCTGTACCCGATTGAACAGCCCGTGGGGCCGCATCTGGCCGCAGCCCTGGACCGCCAGCAGTGGTTGGCGCAGCATCCGGACATTGGCAATGAGTATCTCTTGGTGGCCGAGGATGTCACGGAGGAACGCCACCAAAAGCCCGGCGCCGAACACCCCGGCGTGATCTTGCTGCGCCAGGGTGCCGGCTTGCGCCGCACCAACCTCATGAGCACCGAATTGGCGGGGTTTGTCTCGGCGTGCGACGGCGATCTGAGCGTTGGGCAAATTGTCGGCGCCCTCGCTGTGCTGCTGGAACGCGACGACGAGGAATTTGCCCGCGGCCTCAGCCACGATGTCCGCAATCTGGTCCGGGACGGATTCCTCCTGCCTGCCTAATGTGCCCCGGCCTACCCCTCTCGGCTGAGTCGGCGGTACAGCGCCGTGATTCTGGGCACCAGTGAACCGTGGCGGGCGGCGCTGCTGGGCCGCCCGCTCGCTGAGGCGCGGCCCTTCGCTGCGGCAGAATCTTGGGGCCAGAGGTCCTACAAGCCCGCTCCGATTGCCCTTGCCAGGGGAAGAACGGTGGCTGCGGTCGGGCAACAAATTTCGGACTCAGTTTCCCAAGCAATACGCGTTCACGGTAAAAATATGGTGAACTAGGCTCTTGAGGACGCCGTTCGTCCCCCTTTCCTTCCCTGTAGGAGTACCGTGCCCACCAAGGCAGCAGCAAGCAAGCCCAAGACTGGCAAAAAGCTCGTAATCGTAGAGTCCCCTGCCAAAAGCAAGACCATCGCCAAGTACCTTGGTGAGGGTTTCGTCGTCGAAGCTTCCATCGGTCATATCCGTGACTTGCCGCAGCCTTCGGAGCTTCCGGCGGAACTGAAGAAGTCCTCGATCGGCAAGTTCGCCGTCGATCTTGAGAACGATTTCAAGCCTTACTACGTCATCTCTTCGGATAAGAAGAAGAAGGTGGCCGAGCTCAAGGCGCAGCTCAAGGACGCCGATGAACTTTACCTCGCAACTGATGGGGATCGCGAGGGCGAGGCCATCGCGTGGCACCTGCTTGAGGTGCTCAAGCCCAAGGTGCCCGTGTACCGTATGACGTTTGCTGAAATCACCAAGGAATCGCTCCAGCGTGCCCTGGGCAACTTGCGCGAACTGGACACCGACCTGGTGGACGCCCAGGAAACCCGCCGCGTGGTGGACCGCTTGTTTGGTTACGAGCTGTCCCCGGTGCTGTGGCGCAAGGTTGCCCCGAAGCTTTCCGCCGGCCGTGTGCAGTCAGTGGTGACCCGCATGGTGGTGGAGCGTGAGCGTGAGCGCATGGCGTTCCGTTCGGCCAACTACTGGGACCTGGCCGGGACTTTTACCCCTGAAACGGGCGAAACCTTCAGCGCCAAGTTGGCTGCCGTGGATGGCCGCCGTGTGGCCTCGGGCCGCGACTTCAACGACAAGGGCGAGCTGACCGGCAAGAATGTCACTCACCTGGACGAGATTGCTGCCAAAGCCCTCGCCACCGCTTTGCAGGACGTGGCATTTGCCGTCCGCTCGGTGGAGCACAAGCCGTATACGCGCCGCCCCGCCCCGCCGTTTACGACGTCGACCCTTCAGCAGGAAGCCGGCCGAAAGCTGCGCTTCTCCTCCAAATCGACCATGTCAACCGCCCAGCGACTGTACGAAAACGGTTACATCACGTATATGCGTACCGATTCATCCTCGCTGAGCGATGAAGCCGTCAACGCAGCCCGGCGCCAGGCCTCGGAGCTGTACGGCCCCGAATTTGTGCCCGCGGCCAAGCGCGTTTACGCCAATAAGAGCTCCAACGCCCAGGAAGCCCACGAGGCCATCCGCCCCGCCGGTGACTCCTTCCGCACCCCAGCACAGGTGGCCAGCGCACTGCGCGGCGACGAATTCAAGCTGTACGAACTGATCTGGAAGCGAACTGTCGCCTCCCAGATGGCTGACGCCAAGGGTTCCACTGCCACCATCAAATTGGGCGCCAAGGCTGTTGGTGGCGCCGCTGACGGCCAAGACGCCGAATTCTCGGCCTCCGGTACCGTCATCACCTTTCGGGGCTTCCTGGCCGCGTATGAGGAAGGCCGGGATGAGTCCCGCAACGACTCCGATGACTCGGACCGCCGCCTGCCTAACGTCAAGGAAAACGATGCCCTGAGCGCCGCGGACGTCACGGCCAACGGCCACGACACCTCCCCGCCGCCGCGTTTCACCGAAGCGTCCCTGACCAAGGAAATGGAAGAGCGCGACATTGGCCGCCCGTCCACGTACGCCTCCACCTTGTCCACCATCATGGACCGCGGCTACGTCCGCAAACAGGGCTCGGCCCTGGTTCCGAGCTGGATTGCGTTCTCCGTGGTGCGCCTGCTGGAACTGCACTTCACCGACTACGTGGACTATGAGTTCACGGCCGGCATGGAAACGGGTCTGGATAAGATCGCCAATGGTCAGGACAAGGGTTCGGAGTGGCTCAAGCGCTTCTACTTCGGCGACGACCACGACGCAGGCCTGCAGAGCATTGTGAACAACCTGGGCGAGATTGATGCCCGCGAGATCAACTCGATGCCCATCACCGACACGTTGGTGCTGCGCGTTGGCAAGTTTGGTCCGTACTTGGAGAGCACAGTTCCCACTGTGGATCCCAAGACCGGGGAAATTATTGAGGCAGCCCGCGCCAACGTCCCCGAGGACTTGGCTCCCGACGAGCTAACGCCCGCCAAGGCGCAGGAACTCATGGACACAGCAGCACCCGAGGAACGCGTACTGGGTGTTGACCCCACCAGCGGTCACACAGTGGTTTCCAAGAACGGCCGCTACGGCGCGTACGTCACCGAAGTCATCCCGGAAATGACCGAAGAGCAGATCGCCAACCAGCCGATCGAGTACTACAAGAACGGCAAGCCGAAGCCGCCAAAGAAGCCCGTCAAGGCCAAGCCGCGCACCGGTTCCTTGTTCAAGACCATGACTGTGGACACTGTCACGCTGGATGAGGCGCTGGCCATCATGAGCCTGCCTCGCGTGCTGGGCACCGACGCCGAGGGTGTTGAGATTACGGTTCAGAACGGCCGATTTGGCCCTTACCTGAAGAAGGGTTCGGACTCCCGTTCCATCGGTACTGAGGAAGAAATTTTCACCATCACGCCGGAGCAGGCGCTGGAAATTTACTCTCAGCCCAAGCAGCGTGGCGCCCGCACGGCCGTACCGCCGCTCGCTGAGTTTGGTGAGGACCCCGTCTCCGGGAAGAACATTGTGGTCAAGGAAGGCCGCTTTGGCCCCTACATCACTGACGGTGTCACCAACATCACTGTTCCGCGTGGAACTGAGGTGGAGCAGTTGACCCGGGAAACCGCCATTGAGCTGCTCGCCGACAAGCGTGAGCGCGGGCCCGTCAAGCGAACCGCCAAGGCGCCTGCCAAGAAGCCTGCGGCGAAAGCACCGGCCAAGAAAAAGGCGCCCGCTAAAAAGTAGCTATACCGCACCATTCAACAGCCCCGAACACCACCCGGTGTTTGGGGCTGTTGGCGTTTGTCGAGGTGCATACGGTGACGCTACACTTTCGAAAATGTTTGAAAATGTGCGAATGCCTAGAAATGAGATCGGTAACATATGGATTTTCGCCAATGAGACCCGTAACATAGCTCACGTAGCCCATTCACTGTGCGCCCCATCACATCATGTGGTGGTGAGCTTCACGGCATGGCGTTGCTGCCCACCAAGACCATTCCAGCTTTCACGGGGAGATATGAAAATTCGCCATCGTACCGGCCGTAGAGCCGTTGTTGCCGCGCTAACCGCGGCCGCACTGACCCTAGCTTCCGCCGCCGTAGCATTGCCAGGCGCCAACGCAGTTGTTGCGCCCGCACTTGCCCCGGCCGTGCTGGCAGTTGCTGCACCGTCCGGAGCAGTCCCGCTGACACCGGCCGGAGCGCCGCAAACCATCCCCGGACTGACCACCTGGACATCCGCCACCGGCCAGTTCACCTTGGGGGCCGGTGCCAAGGTGATCGGTGCCGACGCCACGCTGACGGGCGAACTTGCCGCGCAGCTCACGGCCGTGCTGGGGCGCACCGTCACAACGGGCACCACCGGAGCCATTGCCGGTGATATTGAAGTCGCCGTGGATGCCAACCGCAGTGCGGTGCTGGGTGAAGAAGGCTACGAGCTCACGGTGGGCAACACCATCAAGGTCACCGGGGCCAAGGCCGCGGGCGCCTTTTACGGCGCCCAGACCATCCTGCAGCTGCTGACCCAGGGCAATACTGTCAACAAGGGCAGCTCCATTGATGTCCCGCAGTACGCCGAACGCGGCGTTGGCCTGTGCGCCTGCCAGATGAACATCTCCATGGAGTCGTTGGAACGCACCATGAAGGACATGGCCTACAACAAGCTGAACCAATTGTGGCTGGAAACCAAGCTCAAGTCCGACGCCTACCCCAAGGCGAACTTCTGGTCCTACTACACCAAGGCCGAGGCTGCGCAGATTTCCGCGTGGGCCAAAAAGTATCACATTGAGTTGGTTCTTGAAGTGAACTCTCCCGGGCACATGCGTCCGTGGCTCTACAACTACCCCGAGCTGCAGCTGGTCAACAATGGCGGGAACAAGAAGGAAAACCAGCTCGACATCAGCAAGCCCGAGGCCTTCACCATGGTCACCAAGCTGGCCGACGAGTACGCTGCAGCGTTCCCGGATCAGCCTTACTGGCACATGGGTGGCGACGAATACATGATGGGCGACAGCTACGCCAACTATCCGCAGTTTGCGGCCTTCGTTGCAGCCAACCCTGCAATCTTCCCGGCCGGTTCAGGACCCGGAGACGTGTTCATCTGGTTCATGAACAAGGTCAACGCCCACGTCAAGGCCCAGGGCAAGAAGCTGCGCATTTGGAATGACGGCGTCCCGGCGTCCAGCACCATCCCGCTGGATAAGGACATTGTGGTGGAGCACTGGTACAACGCCGGTGGCACCCCCAAGCCCCAAGCCCTGCTCGATGCCGGCCATGATGTGCAAAACTCCGCCCAGGCACTCTACTTCAACCGCCCCGGCGCCTACAACGTGAATCTGTCCAACCTGTGGAACTCAGGCTGGACCCCTAAGACCTTCGACGGCGGCACCACTGTGACCGACGTTCCCGGCAAGGGCAAGGTCATTGGCGCCAAACTTACAGCCTGGCCCGATGACACAGCCGCTGCCACCGAATCCATGGTTGAAGAGCAGCTCTTCGCCACCACCCGCTTCCTGGCCCAGGCCACGTGGGGCGGCCCCAAGCCCACAGCCGACTTCGCCAAGTTCAGCACGCTGACCAACAACCTGGGTCGTGTACCCGGCTATGACAGCTATGACAGGACTCCCGTAGGCAACGGCGGATACACGCTTTCCACAGCCGGCAAGTCAGTCAACGTCAGCGGAGCAGGCGTGAGCGTAGCTACCGCAGCCGGTGAGACCTGGATGCTTGAAGCAACCACTGACCACTACTACAAGCTGACAGCGTCCAACGGCAAGTGCCTAGCCATGGCTGGCGGGGTGCTCTGGCTCGGAGCCCCCATGCAGCAGGACCTGGCGCCGTCGTTGTCCGACTGCACCACGGCTAACCGCAACGTGAACAACCTGCAAAAGTGGGAAGTCATCAAGGTTGGCAACGGTTACAAGATCCGCAACGCCATCACCCAGATGCCGCTGAGCGTCAATGCAGCAGGAGCACTGACACAGCAGGCCGCCGACGTCCTCGCAGCCAGCGTCTTCACGCTGACAGGCGAAGTCTCCACCACCGTCACGGCTCCGGCCCGCGCAGTGGCCGGATCGCCTGCCACCATCACAGTTGCTGTGGACAACCGGACAGCCACCAACATCACAGCTGCCGTTGTCACCCCGGCGCCTCTTGCTGGCTGGACCATTTCCCCGGCGTCGTTCCCCGTGGGCGATGTTGCCGCCGGAACTGCTAAAACGGCAACGTTCACGGCAACGCCGTCGGCAGGAACAGCCTTTGGAAACTTTACTGTCTCCGCATCCACGACCTACAAGGTTGGTGCTGAATCACGCGTCAGCAACTCAAGCGCCTCAGGCTTGCTGACCTGCTCGGCTGCCCCTCTGCGCCCCGTTGGTGCAGTGGTTGACAACTTCAACAACGCCGGAGGCGAAATCACCCCCGGTTCCAACGCCATTGACGGCAACCCCAACACCTTCTGGGGAACAGCCTGGACGCCTTCCAACGCGCCCTTGCCGCACACCATCAAGGTCGACCTTGGCAAGGAGATGAGCATTTGCGCCATCAACGCACTGCCACGCCAGGGCACATCCTCGGGCGCCATCAACGGCCGCATCAAGGACTACGAGATCTACGTCAGCAATACCGCGGCTGAAGTGGGAACAAAGGTTGCCTCGGGAACCTTCGCAAATGTCTCCACCATGCAGACAGTCCTTTTGGCTGCTCCCGCCAAGGGCCAGTTCGTGACCGTCAAGGCCCTGTCCGAGCAGTCGGGCCAGCCGTGGACCTCCCTGGCTGAGTTGACTGTTGACGCGGCTGACTCGACTGTGGTTCCCACCACCGCTCCGGCGACAACGGCTCCCGCCACGACCGCTCCGGCGACAACGGCTCCCGCCACGACCGCTCCGGCGACAACGGCTCCGGCTACGACGGCTCCGGCTACGACGGCGCCGGCCACCACTGCGCCGGCAACAACGGCTCCAGCCACGACGGCTCCGGCAACAACGGCTCCAGCCACGACCGCTCCAGCCACGACGGCTCCAGCCACGACGGCTCCGGCGACAACGGCACCTGCCACCACGGCTCCTGCCACCACGGCTCCGCCGGCCTCTGTTGAGGCAGACGATGTTCAGCAGGGCCAGGCGCTAACCTTCACCGGTTCAGGCTTCCTGCCCGGCGAGAAAGTCAGCGGAACCGTTCACAGCGATCCCGTGGATCTGGGTGTGAGCGTGGCTGATGCCAGCGGCAACGTTTCCTTCACCTGGAATGTGCCAGCCAACTTCACTGTGGGCGAGCACACGGTTACGCTCAGCGGCGAAACGTCCAAGCGTGTGGTTGAGGCAGTCTTCACTGTCCTGGCCAGCGCCGCAGCAACCACCGCCACTGGTGGGGCAACGAGTTCCGCCGCTGCAACGTCGTCGGACTCTACCAAGGACGGTCTGGCCAACACAGGCACCCGCGCCACAGCTTTGTGGGGCGGCGCTGCACTGATGGCTCTGCTTGGTGCAGTTGTTCTCATGAGCAACCGACGCCGTGCGGGAATGCATAAGTAAACCGCGCAGCACCTAAAGACACAGGCCGTTCGGCGTGCAAGGCAATTCAACTATTGCTTTGCACGCCGGGCGGCCTTTGCTCTGCCCCACGCCAGCATCGCCGGTACCGGGGCGTTGCCCGTGCGCCTCGTGATGACCGTGCCCGAGACGGAACATTTTTGCTTTTCCACCCGCCACCCCATAATGGGCATATGAGATTAGGCGTGCTCGACATTGGCTCCAACACCGTTCACCTGCTCCTTGTTGACGCACGACCGGGGGCTAAACCCGTCCCGTATGCCTCGCACAAACGGCCGCTGAGCCTGGTGGCGCATCTTGATGAGCAAGGCAACATCACCGATGAGGGCCAAAGCGAGCTCATTGAGTTCATCTTGGAGGCATGGGAGTTTGCCGCCAAACACAAGGCCAAGGACCTTTTGGCCTTCTGCACCTCAGCCATCCGCGAGTCCACCAACGGTGCGGCAGTGCTGGATAGGGTGCAGCATGAGACAACTGTCCGCCTGACTGAGCTCACGGGTGAAGAAGAGTCGGCCATGACGTTCTTTGCCGTGCGCCGTTGGCACGGCTGGGATGCCGGGACCATCCTGAACTTGGATATTGGAGGTGGCTCCTTTGAAATCTCACAAGGCGAGAATGAACTCCCTGACCAGGCCCATTCAGTACCCTTGGGAGCAGGGCGGCTGACCCGGGAATGGCTCGCCGAGGATCCGCCCACGGCCAAGAGCATCAAACTATTGCGCAAACACATCAAAGCCACGCTCCGGGAGCCGGTCGCAGCCACAAAACTGCTCGGCCCGCCCAACATCGTCACCGGCTCTTCCAAGACGTTCCGGGCGCTAGCACGCATCACGGGGGCCGCGCCGTCGTCCATGGGACCCTATGTGCGCCGCGAACTGCACATGAGTGATCTGGGGCTGTGGTCCCAGCGGTTGTCGGCCATGTCCTCGGCGGACAGGCTGCACCTGCCAGGAGTTTCCGCGCCACGGGCCCAGCAAGTGCTGGCGGGGGCGCTGGTGGCGCAGACGGCCATGGAGATGTTTGGTGTGACAACCATGCAGATCAGCCCGTGGGCCCTGCGTGAAGGACTGATCCTGCGGCGTTTGGACCAGCTGGTTTTTGACGGCCCGCTGGACCCGCCAGCCCACGTTGCCAAGCTGATGAACTCGAAAAACTAAGTAGGCGGATATGACTCAAACACCGAAAGACTCGCCTGCGGAGCACAACCAGGCGGCAGCTAACAGCGCCCCGCGGGCCCACATTCCCGTGGCACTTTCCACCGCCTCGGTGTACCCGCTTTCAGTGCATGACGGCTTTGCCGTGGCGGCTGATCTGGGCTACGACGGCGTGGAAGTCCTTGTCACGCACAATGGTGACAGCCAGGATTCCGCCGCCCTGACCAGGCTGGCCGAACGCTACGACCAGCCCATCCTGGCCATCCACGCACCCACACTTCTGCTCACCCAGCAGGTGTGGGGCAGTGCCTGGAACAAGATCCAGCGATCGGCCCAGATGGCTGTTGACGTTGGTGCTGAGGTGGTGGTGGTGCACCCGCCGTTCCGCTGGCAGAACGACTACGCCGAAACTTTTGCCCACGGTGTGCGGGACATTGCTGACTCGTTTGGGATTCGCATTGCCGTGGAGAACATGTACCCGTGGCGTGTGCGCGGACGTGAGGCCTTGGCCTACCTGCCGCACTGGGACCCTGTTCCGTTGGACTACCGCGACGTCACCTGGGACTTTTCCCACGCCGCCACGGCCGGGGCGTCAAGCTTGGATGCCGTCAGGGCGTTGGGGGAGCGGCTGCGGCACATTCACCTAACGGACGGCATTTCGCCCTCCACCAAGGACCAGCACATGATCCCCGGACACGGCACGCAGGAGTGCGTTGAGGTGCTCCAACATATTGCCCACAACGGGTTCGACGGCGCTGTTGTCGCCGAAATCTCCACGCGCAAGGCCAAGGGGGCCGGGCAGCGTGAGGAATGGTTGGCTGAAACCTTGGAATTTGCCCGGGTGCACCTGGGGCAGACGGCGCCGTAACGGCGGACAAGTTACGCTAAAAAGTTGCGTTAAAGCGAAATCGCCGGAGGAAGCTCAGCCAGTGGATGGGGGGATTCACTGGCGAGATCTCCGGCGATTTGACTGGTCTTCAGGACAAGACCAGTCCGATCATCACTCGCACCCTTATGAGGTAATTAAGAGATTACGGGGCGTGCTTGAGAATAGCCGGGGCGCCAGCTGTGCGTTTGCCATTAAGCGGTCCATTTTGGGGGTGCAATTTGGGCTGCAAGAAGCTGCGCGGTTGCATGCCGTGCCGTGGCCAACAAAGATGGGGACATGATGAAAAAGATTGTGTTTCTTGGTTGCGGCTCCATGGGTGAGGCGATTCTGGCTGGCATGTTGGCCGCTGGAGTGTCCCCGCTCTCCGTTGTGGTGACTGTGCGTCGCCCGGAGCGGGCGCACGAGCTGGCCACCCGGCACGGTGTCACAGCCCTGGCCTCCAACGAGGAATCAGAGGCCAACATGGAGGCCGTGGCAGGGGCCAGCGTGGTCATCCTGGGGGTCAAGCCCGTCGGGATCATGGATTTGTGCCGTGAAATTGCCGACGCCCTGGAATCAAACGCGGTGGTTATCAGTGTGGCAGCGGCTGTTTCCCTGGCACAGCTCGAAGGTGCTTTGCGCCCGGGTCAGCCGGTGGTGCGCTCCATGCCCAACACGCCCTTGAAGGTGGGCCGAGGAGTGGTTGCCCTGTCTGCGGGAACGTCCGCAGATGAGCACCATCTGGCAGCAGCTCACGAAATTTTCGACGGCTCGGGCGTGGTGCTCGACATTCCAGAAGAACAGCAGAACGCGGTCTCGGCCATCAGCGGCTCCGGCCCGGCCTATGCTTTTTATCTGGCTGAAGCCATGGCGGCAGCAGCCGAGGACTTCGGCATCTCACCGCAGATAGCACTGATCTTGGCCCGGGAAACCGTGGCCGGCGCCGGCATCATGTTGACCGAACCCGGCGCGAATCCCACGGAGCTGCGCCGTGCAGTCACCAGCCCCAACGGCACCACGGAGCAGGCCATTGCCAGTTTCGACCGGGACGATCTGCCCGGAATCGTCCGGACGGGCGCCCGTGCAGCCGCAGCCCGTGCAGCAGCCATCACGGAAGAACTCTCCGCCAAATAAAGCTATCGGGCAAGAGGCTAGGGGCGAGGACGTCGAAACGGTCTTTCGCTGCTGATATATCAACAGCGAAAGACCGTTTCGGCGTCCCCGGCCTGCCAGAGGGTCAGTGGTGAGACTCGAGGGCCAGCAGCAGTGCCTTTGCCTCCACCCCGCCCAGATAGGCGCCCTGGCTGCCATCGGAGCGGATCACCCTGTGGCACGGCACCACCAACGGCAGCGGATTGCGGGCGCACGCAGTTCCCACGGCCCGGACGGCCCGGGGGCTGGACGTCAACGCCGCCACTTGTGCGTAACTGGCCGTGTGACCATACCCGATCTCCGGCAAGTGGGCCAGCACCTCACGGCGGAAGCCACTGGCCAGCCTGAAGTCCAAGGGCAGCTCAAAGCTGTGGCGGCGGCCGGCAAAGTACTCGTCCATTTCCCGTGCGGCCAGATCCAACCGTGCCGGTGCCCGCACAATGCGGGGACTGATGGTGGCGGCCAGGGATTCCAGCACAGAATCGTGGCCTTCGCGGGCAAACGCCACCCGCACCAGACCCAGCTCGGTTCCGGCCAGCAGCAACGGACCCACGGGGGAATCAAGCACCCTGTACGCAACATCCACCAGTCCGCCCGATTCAGCAGCCAACAGGAAAGCGCCACGCAGCCGCTCCAGCGCGCCAGCCTCGAGGTCCGCCACGGCTGCGAGCTCAAGGGGCAGTTCAACGTCAGTGTTCACCAGAAGTCCTTTCACTCACTGTGCGGCTTTGCGCCAAAATCACACGCAGCGCCTTCATGCCGTCGGAGGCAGCTCGTCGCGCGGCCTCCGGCGAATTCCCCAACAGGTGGGCCACCTCCCGATACGGCAGCCCTGCCAGATGATGAAACACCACTGCCTCACGCTGGGTGTGTGACAGTTTTGCCAACGCCGCCCACACGGTTGCCGCTTCCAGATTGGCTGCAACAACATGTGCGACGGCGTCCCCGCCACCGTGCCCGGCGGCACCAAGGCGCGCATCACCGGCAAAGATTCCGTCGGAGGAGTCAGACACCCCGGAACCACTCGCCGGGACCGGGAGCCGGAATGACTTCCGGTGATGGTCCACAGCTTTGTTGCGGGCTATCGTCACCAGCCAGGCCTGCCAGTTGGTGATCTTTGAAGCCGTGGGATAAACCCGCAAGGCGGCCAAGAAGGTCTCCTGCCAAACGTCGTCGGCATCGCTGACACCCACCAGAGCCCGGCAGACCCGCAGTACGGTGGCGCCATGAGTGGACACCAGTACCTCAAACGGCGGCAAAGTGGCGTCCCTTTCGGGTTTGCTCAAAGCCGGCTCGGTCAAAACAACGCCTCGGTGCCTGTCCACGCCGGGTTCTCCAACTCCAACAGGAATTGCTTGCGGTCCAAGCCACCCGCATAGCCCACCAAGGCGCCGTCGGCCCCCACCACCCGGTGGCAGGGGACGATGATGCTGATGGGGTTGCGGCCATTGGCCGAGCCCACGGCTTGGGCCATGGACTTGTCGCCCAGCATGGCTGCCAGTTCGCCGTAGCTGCGCACTTCCCCGAACGGGATTGCGCGCAGGGCCGCCCAGACCCGGTGTTGAAAGGGGCTGCCCAGCGGTGCCATCGGCACGGAAAACTGGTGCCGGGAACCGGCAAAATACTCCGCCAGTTCGGCAGCCGCCTGCCCCAAAACAGCCGAATCGGCAGCGGCAACCCGCCCGCCCATCGTCTCCTGGGCGGGCCGTCGCTTGTGCTCGGCCATGTACACAGCCTGCAGTCCGGCGTCGTTCGCCACAGCTGTCAGCAGGCCCAACGGTGAGTCGAAAATCAAATGTTCAAGCATCAGTCCTACCTCCCTATCCTGTAGACGATCGGCAGGGCGAAAACGTGAGTTTAGGGCCGTGCGGCGAAGCGTTCCAGCAGGTCAACGTACCCGGAAACAATGAGCATGTCGCGGCTGGAAACGCGCGTGTGCGGTTGGGCGTAGGTGAAGTCCTCGCCCGGCGACTTCACGCCAACCACCGTGACGCCGTATTTGGAACGCACCTTGGATTCCTCGAGGGTGAAGCCCTGGGTCTCCTTGGGCGGGTACATTTTCACTATCGCGAAGTCGTCGTCGAACTCGATGAAGTCCAGCATGCGCCCGCCCACCAGGTGCGCGGCACGGACGCCGGCGTCGGCTTCCGGGTAGATGACGTGGTTGGCGCCAATGCGGGTCAGGATCTTGCCGTGCGACTGCGTGATGGCCTTGACCCACAGGTGCGCAATGCCCAAGTCCACCAAGTTCACTGTGATGAGCACGCTGGATTCGATGGAGGTTCCCACGCCCACGACGGCGGAGCTGAAGTCCTGTGCCCCTAGCTGGCGCAGCGCGTCAATGTTGGTGGCGTCGGCCTCGACCACGTGGGTGAGGACGCCGGCCCACTTTTGCACCAGCGCCGGGTCACGTTCAATGGCCAGCACTTCGCGGCCCTGCTTGACCAGCTGGTGTGCCGTGGCGGCACCAAAACGGCCCAAACCCACCACCAAAACGGGTGCGTTGTGCGGCGGGCGGTTGTTGGAGTCTGTTTTCTCAGCCAATGATGGGCCTCTCTTCCGGGTAGTGGTACAGCTGGCGGCGCTGGCGCAAGGCCAGGGCTGCGGCGAGGGTGATGGAGCCAACACGGCCAAAGAACATCATGGCACTGAGTACGTACTTGCCCGACGGCGGGAGCTCGGCACTGAGCCCTGTGCTCAGTCCCACGGTGGCGAAGGCGGAGATGGTTTCAAAAAGCACCCTGTCCAGGCTTTCGCCGGAGATGGCCAGCAGCAATCCGCACGCGATCATGACGAACGTTGCGCCCATCATGATGACGGAGATGGCCACGCGCATGGTGCCCTGGGGGATGGTGCGGCCGTAGATTTTGACGTCATTGTCGCCTCGGGCCTCAGCCACGATGGCCAGGAACATCACGGCCAAGGTGGTGACCTTGATGCCGCCAGCTGTTGATGCGGAGCCACCGCCCACAAACATGAGGGCGTCCGTGAGCAGCATGGTGGAGGAATTCATGGCGTTCATGTCCACCAGGTTGAAACCCAGGGAGCGGGTCATGACGGAGGCAAACACGGAGTGCGTGATCTTGTCTCCTACGCTCATGCCGCCAATGGTGGCCGGATTGGTCCACTCCATGGCGCCCCATATCAGGCTGCCCGCAACAAGGAGCATGAGGGAGACCTGCACCGTGAGCTTGGCGTGCAGCGTCCACTTCTTAAAGCGGAACCCTGTCACCAACAGGACCATCATGACGGGGAAGCCCAGGCTGCCAACAAATCCGCCGATCATCAGCGGGGTCAGGATCCACAGGTCGGCCTCGTAGGGGACCACGCCGTCGGAATGGGGTGTGAAACCAGCGTTGTTAAACGCTGAGATGGAGTAAAAGGTGGCATGCCAAATGGCTTGGGGGAGCGATTCGCCCAGGATGAGGAAGCGGGGGGCCAGGGCCAGGGCCAGCACTACTTCCGCGGCAACCGAGGTGCTGATAACAATCCGCAGCAGGGTGCCCACCTCGCCGAGCCGGCCGGCGTTCATGGCCTCCTGCGCGATGAGCTTTCCACGGACGCCCAGGCGCTTGCTGACCATCAGGGACATCAGGGATGCCAACGTCAGGATGCCCAAGCCGCCAACAAAGATACCAATCAAGATCACGAGCTGGCCAAAGAATGACCAGTGCAATGCAGTGGAAACCGTTGTCAGGCCTGTCACGCAGACGGCGGAAACAGCCGTGAACAGGGCGTCGTGGAAGGCTGTGGCCTGACCGCTACGGGATGCGACGGGCAGGCACAAGGTCAGGGTGAAGGCCATGATGACCAAGGCAAAAACAATCAAGGCCAAACGGGCGGGGGAGCTGTTGGCGACGTGGTCTACGAAATCCCGGACACTGACCACGACTCTCAACGGCCATTTCGGGAGCCCTTGTTGAAGTGTTGAATTTGCTGCCAACGCGTTGCTGCCCTTCCTGCCGTAGATGTTGCCGAGCCGTGGATACTGCAATTGCTGCCATACTTCGATAGCCTGTGGTGGATGTCATCCTTTGCCAGCGCAGGACCAGCGGCCGTCCCGACAAGCATAGTCTGCGATGCGGCCATGTCGGCGTACAATTTTGGCCCCCATCATCCGATGTCCCCGGCCCGTCTTGACCTCACAGCATCACTGGCTCGTGAGCTGGGGATTTTTGAACTGCCGCAGGTGGATGTGGTGGAGTCCTATGTGGCGGGCGATGACCAGCTCGCCACAGTTCATGACCGCGACTACATAGCCGCGGTCCGCCGGGTGGGGGATGACCCCACCCTGAGTGATCCCGACCGTGGTCTGGGCACAGAAGATGACCCCGTCTTTGTCGGGATCCACGAAGCCAGCGCCCGATTGGCCGGGGGATCCTTGCTGGCCGCAAGCGCACTTATCAGCGGCGCCGTCCCGCGCGCCGTGAATTTTGGTGGCGGCATGCATCACGCCTTCGCCGGCAAAGCCAGCGGGTTCTGTATATACAACGACACCGCCTTGGCCATTGTTAAGCTGCTGGAATCAGGGGTTTCCAAAGTTGCCTACATTGACATAGACGCCCACCACGGCGACGGCACTGAGCGCATCTTCTGGGATGACCCCCGGGTGTTGACCATTTCACTGCACGAATCCGGAGTGACGCTCTTTCCAGGCACGGGGTTCGCCAATGACCTGGGCGGGCCACTGGCAGAAGGCACCGCCGTGAACGTTGCCCTCCCAGCCGGCACCTCGGATGCCGGTTGGCTCAGGGCCTTTCACGCCGTCGTGCCTCAATTGGTGGAAGCCTTTGCGCCGGAGGTCATTGTCAGCCAGCACGGCTGCGACTCGCACCGGGAAGACTCGCTGACCCATCTGAACACGAGCGTTGACGGGCAGCGTGAGGCGGCTCTGAGCATTGCGGCGTTGGCGGACAAGATGTGTGGCGGGCGGTGGATTGCCACCGGCGGCGGCGGCTACAACATTGTGGGTGTGGTGCCGCGGGTGTGGAGCCACCTGATGGCCATTGTGGCGGGCAAACCAGTTCCGCTGCGAACTCCCGTGCCTGAGACGTGGCGCAGTCATGTTGCGCAGAAATACGGCAAGGTAGCTCCGTTATTCATGGGGGAGGATGCTGATACGTGGTGGCGGTCCTGGGAAGTTGGTTACAACCCCTCGGACGCGCTGGACAGGACAGTGATGGCCACCCGGAAAGCGGTTTTCCCCATGTACGGGCTCGATCCGTGGTTTGACTGATCCCCAACTCCTCCCCAAACCTCAGCCGCTGGCGCGTCCGAAGTTCGGGGCCCTCGGGCGTGTGGGCCCAGCCCAACAAGGGCGCCCGGAGAGTCAAAAAATACTGTAGCCGGCATATGTCGCTAGAGTAGTGGGATGGTTGTTGAAAAAGTCTTTGCGGTGATTGCCGAAAGTACCCGCCGGGACATTTTGGAAGCCCTGGCTCAGGAGAGCAAGGCCGTGGGTCAGCTGGTGGATGAACTGGGGGTCTCGCAGCCAACAGTGTCCAAGCATTTGCGCGTATTGCGCGAAGCAGGCGTTGTCACCATGCGCGCGCAGGGCCAGAAGCGGTTCTACGGGATCAACACGGAACCCCTTGCGCTGGTTGCCGGGTGGCTGGAATCCCTCGGCGCCACAGCGCCCGGACTTTCCGGTACAGCCGTGGCCCCACTCCATACGCGGGCCCCTCTTGCCGGTGCAGGGCACGTTGCGGCCCCGGCTGCGCCTCAGCCGGTTCCTGCCACAGCAGTGCCTGTTGCTGCGCCTGCGGCAGCGAAAGAAGTGCAGCCCGCGGAAAAGCTGGTTCCCGCGGCAGCCAATGGTGCCCGAGTCCCCACCAGCGCAGCGCCAGTTGCCGGTGCGCCCGCACCTCATGCCAGCAATGCCGCCACCAGTACCGCCGTCAGTACTACCCCTGCTGCCCATGCCGCAGCCAACGGGGCGGCCGGAGTCCGGGCAACAGGGACAATTCCCTCCAGCCAGGCGGCGGTGATTGTGCAATCGAATGAAAACGATGGTGGTGTTCCCGGGCAGATTAGCCGTAGCGTGGGCCGTGCAGCCAATAAGGCGGCAGATTTGCTGGCCAACCTTCCGGCATTGCCTACTTTTAGGCGCCGCAAAGACTAGGTAAACGGACCGCAACTCCGCCTGATCCCGCGTTTTATGCATGAACATGCATGACGTTTCGAAGAATGGGAAAAATTAGTCTTACGGCCGTGGTGACTGGAAGATTGCCAGTGAGCATATTTATGCGCTTTTTTCGCGCCTCACCCTTTTCAGGAGACTCATGGATACCAGGCTAGAAGCCATCCGGGAGCAAGTTTTAGCTCGCAACCCCGGCGAAAAAGAATTCCACCAGGCTGTTCTTGAAGTGTTTGAAAGCCTCGGTCCGGTTTTGGATAAGCATCCAGAATTCGTTGACGCTGCCGTTCTGCAGCGCTTGTGTGAGCCCGAGCGCCAGATTATTTTCCGTGTGCCGTGGATGGATGATTCGGGACGCGTGCAGATCAACCGCGGTTTCCGTGTTGAGTTCAACTCGGCGCTTGGCCCGTACAAGGGCGGCCTGCGTTTCCACCCGTCGGTGTACTTGGGCATTGTGAAGTTCCTCGGCTTCGAGCAGATCTTCAAGAACGCCCTGACCGGCATGCCCATCGGCGGCGGCAAGGGTGGGTCCGACTTTGACCCACGCGGCAAGTCCGACGCCGAAGTGATGCGCTTCTGCCAGAGTTTCATGCTCGAGCTGTACCGCCACATTGGTGAGTACACCGATGTCCCCGCAGGTGACATTGGTGTGGGTGGCCGCGAAATCGGTTACCTGTTCGGCCAGTACAAGCGCATCACCAATCGCTACGAGTCGGGCGTTTTGACCGGCAAGGGTGTTGGTTGGGGCGGTTCGCTGGTGCGTCCGGAAGCTACCGGTTTCGGTACGGTTCTGTTCGCCAACGAGATGCTCAAGACCCGCGGCACCACCTTCGATGGCCAGCGCGTGGTGGTTTCCGGCTCCGGAAACGTTGCCACCTTCGCCATCGCCAAGGCGCAGCAGCTCGGCGCAAACGTTGTGGCCTGCTCGGATTCCTCCGGCTACATTGTGGATGAGAACGGCATTGACGTTGCCCTCCTGCGCCAGATCAAGGAAAAAGAGCGCGGCCGCCTGAAGGAGTACGCGGTTCGCCGTGGAGCTTCCGTCAGCTACGTTGAGGGCGGTTCCGTCTGGGACGTCAACGCCACCGTTGCCCTGCCTTGTGCAACGCAGAACGAACTCAACACCGAAGCAGCCACCAAGCTGGTCAAGAACGGCCTGATCGCCGTAGCTGAAGGCGCCAACATGCCTTCCACCAGTGGTGCTGTTGCCGTCTTCCAGGAGTCCGGCACCTTGTTCGGCCCCGGCAAGGCAGCCAACGCCGGCGGTGTAGCCACCTCAGCGCTGGAAATGCAGCAGAACGCCAGCCGCGACGCATGGACGTTCGAGCACACCGAGGCCCGCCTCACCCAGATCATGGTGGGCATCCACGATCGCTGCGCCGAAACAGCTGACACCTATGGCTCCCCGGGCAACTACGTGGTTGGTGCCAACATTGCCGGCTTCGTCAAAGTTGCCGACGCCATGCTGGCCCAGGGTTTGATCTAAGCTCCTCCGCCTCAACTGACCCGCAGAAATCGCCGAAAAACAGCTCAAAATGCCATTTTTTCGGCGATTTCTGCGGGTCAGTTGCATCAGCTGGTGGGCGGCTTCGCCGCGCCAGGGGTACCTGAAAATTCTGCCGTGGTTTATGCGCAGCCGTGGAAACCAGTGTGGCGCATAGACCCCATTCTGGGCACGCCTGCTTTGGTTATGCGTCGAGCCAGGAGCCAGTGCGGCGCAGCTGTGACACTGGCGCAATGCCCGGTATCAGTAGCGCGCATGCCCAAAGTGGCCCCGGCTCTCAGGCTGGCGCATAAGCTGCCAACACCGCACAGCTGGCCACCAGCAGACTCTTTGAAGAGCTGTGGGCAGCTCGGAAACGAGGTCATCCTCATCCTTGCCGCCTAACTCACCCAATTAACGTCTCAGATTTGTTTGTGGCTGCAGTTGTCAGTGCGCACGCACATGAAAGGATTTTACAAATCCTTGACAGTCCGTTTGTTAGCGCTCACACTTGATGTTGCGCACGCGCCCGCCATCCCGAGCGGGCCACTCTTTGCGAACCCCAGGAGCGAACGTCCATGTCCCGTGCCCAGATGAGAATTGACAGCAACTTCACCATCGCCGAGCCGCTCCACGTGGGCGCCGGAACGAGCACGGCCACGGAGACGCCGTCGCCCATCCCTGGCTACTTTGCCGATCCCACCATTGCAGTAGTTGACGGGCGATACTTGGTGTTCGCCACCACCGACGGTTCCCCGGACTGGGGTTCAACAGCCTTCCGCGCATTTACCTCGCACGACCTGCTCACGTGGGAAGACCACGGCGTGGCCTTTGACGTGCGGGACTCGGCATGGGCTGCCGGGCACGCGTGGGCGCCGGCCTATGCGCACGCGAACGGATTGCACTACCTGTACTTCACCGCCGACCGCGGCTCCATAGGCATGGCCGTGGCCGAGGCGGCTGCGGGCCCCTATGTGGACACCGGACGGCCGCTGGTTGCGGAGGGCGACTTTGCCGGGGTGGCGATAGATCCGGCGATCTTCACCGACGACGACGGGGCAAGCTACCTTTATTGGGGAAATTCGGTGGCCCACGGGGTCCGGCTGGGTGCGGACATGGTTTCCTTTGACCCGGCCCAAGTGGTCTCTTGGGTGCCCCGGGATTTCCGGGAAGCCGCGTGGGTGCATCGGCGCGGTGACAGCTATTATCTGTCCTGGTCGGTCGATGACACCCGCAGCGAGGACTATCAGGTCCACTACGCCACGGGCTCCGGACCTCTTGGTCCGTGGCGGTACCGCGGGGTTCTGCTGTGCAAGGACGCTGGCCGTGGCATTCTGGCCACGGGACACCATGCCATTGCGCGCGTGGCCGGGACTGACGACTGGGTGGTGGCGTACCATCGCTTCGCCATACCCGGCGGCAACGGCTACCATCGCGAGCTCCGTTTTGACAGGCTGCACCATAGGCCGGATGGCCTGCTGGAGCAGGTGGTTCCCACGGCCGAGCCGCTGTGCCTGCCGGTGCCGGCCGTGGCGCACGGAGCGCCGGAATGATGTCGGGCGGAGGGTTCTTGCTGTCCTACTTTCTGAGCGAAGAGGTGTCCGACGGCGAACAAGTCCGGTTTGCGCTCAGCGATGGCCCGGAGCCGCTCGCATGGACGCCGCTCAATGCCGGCTTGCCCGTTCTGCCATCCGCCGTGGGGGAAGGTGGCACCCGCGATCCCTTCCTGGTCCGCGATGAACGAGGAAACCGCTTTGTCTTGCTGGCCACCGACCTGAAGATTGGCGCGGGGCAGGACTGGGACCGGGCCACCCGCCATGGCAGTGATTCGATCATCGTCTGGGAATCGGCTGATCTGGTGACATGGCAGGGCCCCTTCCGACGCTGTGTGTCCACCCCCGATGCCGGCAATACGTGGGCGCCGAAGGCTTTCTGGTCCCACGAACGCAGTGCCTGGCTGGTTTTTTGGGCTTCGGCCCTGTTCGCTCCCGGTAGTGGCCGCGAAGCCGGCAGCCACCAACGCATGATGGTTGCCGAAACCACGGATTTTCGCACTTTTGGGGACCCTGAGGTCTACCTTGACCTGGGCCATGACGTCATTGACGCCACCTTCCTCGTGGAGCAGGGGCGCCACTACAGGTTCTCGGCCAACGCCATGGGCCCGGAAGGGTCGGCAACGGCGGGCCGGCACATTTTTGGGGAAGTCGGGACTTCTCTGGACGACCCCGCCTTCACCCCGCTGTCGGTGGACATTGGCAAGGGCGTGATGGTCCAGGCGGAGGGCCCGGCCGTGGCTGCCGATCCGGCCGGCGGCCGCTGGTATTTGCTGGCCGATGAATTTGGTCTGCGCGGATACCAGCTGTTCGCCACGAGTGACCTTGCTGGTGGCGTCTGGGAGCACCTGCCGGACGCTGCCCTGCCGCCGGGTGCCAGGCATGGATCCCTCCTGGCCGTCAGTGCGCAGGAAATGGCGCGGTTGCGGTCCGCGCAATGGTAGTACCGCCCACACCTGTAGCCAGTGAGCGCTAACAAGTGAGGGACAAATATTTCGGGGACGTTTCGGAATGCGCTTGCCAAGTCACCCGCAGCGAGATATTGTATCGTTTCATAAGCTGTTATTTTGGTCACGTTCACAGGTGACACCAAGGATTCGAAAAGCACCAACAGCGGCGGCCACAGTGGCCCCGAGCAAGTCTACGAGCGAGGGAGCTCCCATGATCAGCAGAAGGAAATTCATCACCAGTATTGCCACGGGTGTGGCTGCCACCGCATTGCTGTCCGCATGCGGCAAATCCGGCGACACTGCCGGCGGCGGCACTGCCGAAAACCCCACATTGGTGAACTACACCTGGTGGGGCAACGATGACCGCGCAGCGCGCACCAACAAGGCCATTGCACTGTTCAACGAGAAAAACCCCACGATCAAGGTTGTGGGCACGTTTACCGACTGGGCCGGCTATTGGCAGAAGCGCGCCACGGAAGCCGCCGGGGGTGGCTTGCCGGACGTCATGCAGTGGGACTTGTCCTACCTGCGGGACTACGCTCAGCGCAACCAGCTGCTGGACTTGGGCCAGGCCGGCATCGACATGTCCGGCTTCGACGCGAAGCTGCTGCCCTCCGGCAAGGTCAATGACAAACAGGTTGCCCTGCCCACCGGCACCAACGCCTTCGCCGTCTACTACGACCCGGCCAAGTTGCAGGAAATCGGCGTTGCCGAACCAACCGGCGAGTGGAGCTACGCCGAGTACCAGCAGTTCCTGCTCGATGCCGGTACCAAGAGTGCCGGCAAGTACTATGGTTCCACCGACTTCACCGGCATCTGGTGGCAGTTCAACATCTGGCTGCGCCAGAACAAGATCGAAAGCTTCACCTCTGAGGGCAAGCTCGGCTTCACCAAAGCAGACCTGACCAAGTGGTGGAACCTGAACAAGGAACTGCGCGGAACCCCCGCCATTATTCCCTCCGACAAAATCACCCAGTTGCTGCCCAAGTCCCCCTTCGGCGCCAACAAGACCGTCTCCGAGCCCACCTGGGACAACTTCATGGGCGGTTACCTTGCTGACTCCGGGGCGAAGGAACTGAAGATGGTGGCGGTCCCCTCGGACGATCCCAACAACCTTGGACTGTTCCTGAAGCCCGCCATGCTCATGGTGGCCAGTGCAAAGACCAAGAACAAGGAAGCTGCGGGCAAGTTCATCGACTTCATGCTCAACTCTCCCGAGGTTGGCGCGATCTTCAAGACCACCCGCGGCGTCCCGGCGTCGAAGATCCAGCGCGAAGCCACCACGTTCGACGGCGTCGACGCCCAGGTTGTGGCCTACGAAGAGTCCATTGCCAAGTACCTCAGCGACGCACCGGAACCCCCCATTGTTGGCTTTGGCACGCTGGAGACCGAATTCCTGCGCATCCAGGAAGAGCTCAATTACGGCAAGGTTACCGTGGACCAGGCTGTTGACCAGTGGTTCACGTCCGCTGAAGACGTCATCCAGCAAAACGCGTAGCAGACGAGAGTATTGCATTGGCACAAACACCAGCCCCGACCCGGCGGGCGCAGTTCGGCCCTTCGCTGCGAAATGAAAAATCCAAGCAGCGGAGGGCCGAGGCTCTCACCGGATACACCTTTTTGCTCCCCTGGCTGTTGGGGTTCATTGCCCTGACTGCAGGGCCCATGATTTCTTCGCTGTACCTTTCCTTCACCAACTACAACTTGTTTGAAGCGCCCAAGTGGATCGGGTTCGACAATTACACGAACCTGTTCGCCGACGAACGCTTCCTCCAGTCCGTCAAGGTGACCCTGACCTACGTGGTCTTTGGTACGCCGACGAAGTTGGCTGCGGCATTGGCCATTGCCATGCTGCTCAACAGCAAGCGCCGGGGCCAGGGCTTCTACCGCTCAGCGTTCTATGTGCCTTCGCTTATTGGTGCCAGCGTTTCCATCGCGATTGTGTGGAAGGCAATGTTTGGCGATGCCGGCCCCGTGGACCAGTTCCTGAGCTTCTTCGGGATCGGTCTGGGCGGTTGGGTGGGAAACCCCAATATGACCATGCCCATGATGATCTTGTTGACTGTCTGGCAGTTTGGGGCCCCCATGATCATCTTCCTGGCCGGGCTCAAGCAGGTCCCCGCGGAACTTTACGAGGCGGCCGAGATGGATGGGGCCGGCTGGCTGAAGAAGTTCACCAGCATCACCTTGCCCATGCTTTCACCGGTGATCTTCTTCAACTTGCTCATGGAGACCATCCACGCCTTCCAGATTTTCGCCTCCGCCTTCATCATTTCCAACGGTTCGGGCGGGCCCGCAGGTTCCACCATGTTCTACACCCTGTACCTGTACCTGCGAGGTTTTGGCGACTTCCGCATGGGCTACGCCTCGGCCATGGCCTGGCTGCTGCTCATCGCCATCGGCATCATCACCCTCATCTTCTTCAAGACCTCCAACAACTGGGTCCACTACAGTGGGGATGAAAAATGACCACCACAGCAATCAAGCCCGACACTGCCGCCAGCGGCACCTCCGGGGTAGCGGGAAACCGCCACCCCCAAGGCCGAACCATTCTGGGGAAGAGCCTCAAAGCACTCGTCTTCCACGGAGTTTCCCTGGTATTGATAGCCGTGGTCCTCTACCCGGCCGTCTGGATGGTGGCATCGTCCTTCAAACCCAGCAGCGAAATCGTCGGCAACGCCGCCATCTGGTCAAGCAATTTCAGCTTTGACAACTTTGTGAAGGCCATGGACGGCATTGGCGGAGTCAGCACGCTGCAGTTCTTCGGTAACTCGCTGATCCTGGCTGTTGGCTCGGTGGTGGGCGTTGTGTTTTCATCCACGGTGACTGCCTATGCCTTCACACGCATCAATTTTCCGGGGCGGAAACTGTTCTTCACCCTCATGATCGTGACACTGCTGCTGCCGTTCCACGTGGTCATCATTCCGCAGTACATTATCTTCCAGCAGCTGGGCCTGGTGGACACGTTCATCCCGCTGCTGTTGGGCAAGTTCCTGGGAGCCGAGGCGTTCTTCGTCTTCCTCATGGTTCAGTTCATGCGAAACCTGCCGCGGGAGCTTGATGAGGCGGCACGTATTGACGGGGCAGGGCACGTGCGGATTTTCCGCAGCATCATGCTCCCGCTCATGAAGCCCTCCATCATCACCGCCTCCATCTTTTCGTTCATCTGGAGCTGGAACGATTTCCTTGGCCCGCTGCTCTACTTGAACAGCCCCGAGAAGTACCCGCTGCCGTTGGCTCTGCGCCTGTTCGTGGACCAAACGCAAAGTTCGGACTACGGCGCCATGATCGCCATGTCAGTTCTGGCCTTGCTGCCGGTGCTGCTGTTCTTCCTGATCTTCCAGCGCCACATTGTTGAAGGTGTCTCCACCCAGGGACTGAAGGGCTAGCCATGTCTGCCACCCGCCGGACCACGCGCCAGGAACGCAATGCCAGGCTTGCCGCAACGGCAGCACCAAAAGTCAACAAGTTTGCTTTGTTGAGCGAGACGCTGCTGTTGGGCGTGTGCCTGTTCGTGCTGGGCCTGCCCCTCGTGACCGCCCCGGCAGCGTACGCTGCCGGGGCGGCCCACATGGAACGCCATGTTTCGGGCCGCCCCGACACCATCGCCTCGCTCTGGACCGACTTCAAGGCAGCATTGCCAGGCAGCTGGAAGTTCGGCCTTCTGGCGCTGGGCGCTGCCCTGGTGGCCGGCGTCAATCTTCTGTTGGCTGGGTCCCAGCAATTGCCCGGTGGCAGGGCTGTCCTGTTCGCCACCGTGGTTCTGGCCGGGGGGCTTGCCGTGTTGCTCCTGCGGACGGCGGGCCTTTGGCAGGAGGAACGGGCACGTAGTGCCGCGGAGGCAGGTTCGACGGCGGACCCCGCCAGTTCCGCGTGGGCGGCTTCTTGGGCACAGGCCAAGCGTGAAGTCGCTGGTGACTGGATCGGCACGCTCTTGTTGCTCGTAGCCATGGCCATGTGCCTGACGTTCGTGTGGATGTTGCCGCCGCTGGTCTTCATTGTGCCCGGCGCCCTGACGCTGGCGGTTGTGTCGGTGCGGTTCCGCCAGCGGAGCCTGCACGGCTAAACGCAGCACCGCAAAGCGGCACCGCCATACAACAACTAAAAGTACGGCAACACACAAGGCGGCCTCCGGGTCCCAGGAAATCCTGGGACCCGGAGGCCGCCTTGTTGGGTCTGTCATGGTTTGAGACTGCAGCTGATGTGGGTGCCGGACGGGCGCACCCGCATCAGCTGCAGTCTCAATTATGGAAAGCGTTAGCTTTCGGCGATCACGGCCACGGCGCCGGCTGCCACAACCCCGGCAAACGGTGTCCCGCTGATGAGCTCAAGACCGGCCGCGGCAACAGCTGCGTCCTCCCGGCCGTGATTGATGGCGAAGAGGTAGCCGGCTCCGTCCGCTGCCCGACGGCGGGTCAGCTCAACGCCGGGAGCAACCGCCACGGGGGCGCTCACGCCGGACTCCGCCAGCAGCGACCCGAGGATCCCATCCAGAGCATCCTCCTCCGGGAACGTGGCCAGGTACCAGGCGGCACCGGCGCCGGTGGAGTTCCGGGTCAGTGCGGGGACGCCCTCCAACGGGTATTCGGTGAAGCTGGCCAGGGCCTGCGCCCCCGCCAAATGCACATGTTCGCTCCAGATCCGCCCTGACCAGCCGGTGCCCCCGGCGCCCGCCGGGGCAACGGCGGCCGTGGCCCCGGCGGCCAGCGGGTGGAACTCCTCGGTGGAAATACCCAGGAGTTCGCGGAAGGCGCCTGGGTACCCGCCCAGCCGGACGGCGTCGTTCTCGTCAACAATGCCGCTGAAGTAGCTGATCAACACTGTTGCCCCGCGGTGGGCGGCGGCGGCAATGTTGGCGGCATCGGCGTCGTTCACCGAATACAGCGTGCACGCGAGGATCAGATCGTAACCGTCCAGATTCGCTGATGGGTGGAGGAAGTCAGCGGTGATGCCGCGACGGAACAGGGCCCGGTGGAAGGCGCGCAGCAGGTCTAGGTACTTCACGTCGGTGCTGGGATGGGAGTCTAGTTCGCTGGCCCACCACGCCTCGTAGTCAAAGATGATGGCCGTGCGGGATTCGACCAGTGAGCCCTGGATGGCATTCAGGGCCTGCAGGGCGGCGCCCAGCTCCAGCACCTCGTTCCAGACTCTGGTGTTGGTCCCGGCATGCGGCAGCATGGCCGAGTGGAACTTCTCCGAGCCGGCCTTGCTTTGGCGCCACTGGAAGAACATGACAGCGTCCGCGCCGCGTGCCACATGCGCCAGCGAGTTGCGCTGCATTTCGCCGGGCAGCTTGGGCAGGTTGCGTGGCTGCCAGTTCACGGCGGAGGTGGAATGCTCCATCAGCATCCACGGCTTTCCGCCGGCAATGCCCCGTGTCAGGTCGGCGCTGAAGGCCAACTCAATGTGGCGTTCGGTGTCGGCGGCCACCAGGTAGTGGTCGTTGGCGATGACGTCCACATGGGCGGCCCAGTCAAAGTAGTCAAGGGTTTTGGTGGCGCTGGAGGCCATGAAGTTGGTGGTCGCGGGAATGTGCGGGGTCACCTCGCGAATGACCTCAAGCAGCATGTCGTAGTAGTCGATGAAGGCCCAGGAATTAAAGCGGGCAAAGTCCAGCTGCTGTGTGGGGTTCAGTGTTGTGGGGGCAGCGCCGGGGGTGCGGATTTCCTCGAAGCTGCCGTAGCGCTGGGACCAAAAAGCGGTGCCCCAGGCCTCGTTCAGCTCCGCAATGGTGCCGTAGCGCCGTTCCAGCCAGCCGCGGAAGGCCGCAGTGTCCTCGGGGCCGTGGAAGTCGCCCACGTGGCAGCCCAGTTCGTTGTCAACATGCCACAACACCAGCGCCGGGTGGTCCTTATAACGTTCCGCCAGCACACGGGTGATTTGCGCGGCATACTGCCGGTAGACGGACGACGACGGCGAGTAGTGACGCCGCGACCCCGGTCCCAGCGTAGTCCCGTCGGCTGAGACCGGCAGGATTTCCGGGTGCTTGCGGACCAGCCAGGGCGGCGGTGCCGCCGTGGCCGTGGCGAGGGCAACCTTGATGCCAGCTGCGCCGAGGTTATCCATGACCTCGTCGAGCCAGTCGAAGTCATACTGCCCTTCGGCCGGTTCCAGCCAGGCCCAGGAGAATATCCCGACGCTCAGGGCCGTAACGCCTGCTTGGCGCATGAGGTCCACATCCTGGAGCCGAATCTCCCGGGGCCACTGTTCCGGGTTGTAGTCCCCACCGTAGGACAGCCCGGGAAGGGCCTCCCACAACGTGGCCGCGCGCAGCTCGGCGGCGCCAACGGGTTCTTGGGCCGCGGCACTCTTCGGCGGCGGACTGGACTGCTGGGGGTTCGGGGACGACATGGAGCTCCTTTGGTCTGATGCAGGTAAAAAGGAATTGCTGAGTTCAAGAATTGGTTGTGGGGCCGCGCCCTCAGGCTTGAGTCGCTGGGGGCTTCCCGGCGTTGGCCCAGTGGGCGGCCTGTGCGTCGCTGGCGATGCCGTCGGCTAGGGTGACGGTGATGGTGCGCGTCAGCGCCTGCCCCGGAGCCAGCACGACGGCGGCATCCCCGGCAAGCGCGGATCCTACCGCGGGGTAGTCCGTGGCACGCACAAACCAGGGATCGGCGGCTTCCGGCGGGGCGGAGAACACCAAGGTGGCCGGCTTTCCGGAGAACTCCCCGGACCAGGCCAGCCAGGGTGCGCTGCTGCCGTGGACAGCCGATTCACCGGTTGCCGAGGCTGTGCGGATGTGCGAGTTTTCCACGGCAGGCAGGCGCCAAAAGAAGCCGCCGTAGCCGCTGCCCCGGTGCCCGTTGGAACCGGGGCTGCCCAGGTTCACGGCCTCGGCCCCGGCAGTGGTCAGCGTGAATGAAAGTGTCAGTCTCCAAGCACCCTCGGGCAGAGCTTCCCAGGACCAGGACCGGTTTTCGCGCAATATTTCCTCACCATCGGGTCCGCACCACAACAGTTCCTGCTGCCGTGACGCCGCCTGGTCCACGGAGGCTGTGCGCCGCACAGTGCCGTGGTCCGCCCGCCAGATGTAGGCGCCCGCATCGCGCCGGTACGTTTTACCGCCCCAGAAATTCACGCCATTGACGTCCTGCAAGGCCACTCCAGCGCCAAGATGCCAGGGGTGGTCCAACGGCAGGGCCTCGGTAACAACCACACCGCCCAGGGTGGTGACCGGGTGCAGATACGGACGTGGCGAGAGGGTTGTGGCCACGTTTTCGCCGCTGAGCTCACGGGCGACTTCCACGCCCGCAACCACAATGCTGTCCACGGACGGGGCAGGCCGGGCCCACGGTGCGCCGATTTCGCTGAAGGTGGCCTGCGCCGCCGTCGCCCGTTCAATCCAGGTGCCGATGCCAGTAATGACGGGATGGGCGGCAGTCCCCTCGCCATGCCACTGAAGGTGTTCATCGGCTATGGGTTGCGGGTCGGGGGCCGTGCGCACTGCTTCCAGCACACTCATGAAGGCGCCGCTGTTCTCAAGAGAGCTGAGCAGGGGTGTGCCGTCCGAGCGGTGTGCCAGCAAATTCTCCAACAGATCCGTGCGGGCAAATTTTTGCAAGGTGGTGCCCGCAGCAGTCGTGATGTCCAGAATGTCCTCGGTGTAGTAGAAAACCGCCGTACCGTCGGTGCCGTGAACGGTGACAAAAGGGTCTGATTCTTCCGGCGCACACACCGTCAAGGCACTGACGACGCGCGGCCCCTGCGTGGGTGTGATCCGCACGCTTGAGGTGTCGTCGCCTTCAATCTGGTGGGCACGGTACAAGTCGGTTTCGACTGTTTCAATCTGCTCGGCGGAGTGGATGCCGGCGATGTGCAGGGCCGTGGCAACTGCGTGGGCCAGTGGATTGGTGGTGACTCCATCCACCACATCCACCCCGTTGATGGTGCGCTTGCCGGCCCAGCGCGAGCGTTGGTAGTAGGCCTTGTCGCGGACCCACATGCCGGTGGCGCTGACGCCGGTGATGGCGCCAAGAGCGCCCTGGGACATGGCGGTGGCCAGTGCCGGCAGTGCCAGCGAACCGAGCGACTGGAAACCGATCTGGACTGAGTTGCCGGCGGCGGCCGCAGCTGCGCGCAGCTCCTCAAAGGCGGACATTGAGGCGGCAGTGGGCTTTTCCAGATAGACGTCGGCGCCTGCCGCCAGAGCGGCCAGGCCCAGCGGTGCATGGGTTTGAATGGGTGTGGCGATGATGACCACATCCGGCGAGACTCCAGCAGAGAGCAGCTCCGCCAGATCATGGAAAATCTTGACGTCTTCGGCCAAGCGTCCCGGTGCTGGAGGGTTGGGATCAGCCACGGCCACCAATTTCAAGGCCCCTGCAGCCGCCAAACGGTCTAGATTGATCAAATGGTGGGCGCCAAAGCCATGAACTCCCACAAGTGCGATCCGGGGGAGCGAGGTGGGCCTGGCGTGGGAGGTCTGCGCCGTAAGAAGGTTTTCCATGCTGCCCATGCGTTTGATCGGTCTCCATCTGTGCTTGCTTTCACGGAGGGCAAAAGCGAATTGGGTAGAGGTGCCCCGGGCCCTTTGACAGCACAACCCGGGGGTGCGAAAGTGATCGCCACCACGTTAAGTGAAACGTATCAAAAATGCGTTATGTGGTCAATATGAGCTGCTAGCCGCCCGCGCATCGTGACCCCGGCAAGGGGCCGCCTCGGCATACACCATTACAGTGGAAATCGAGGCGGCCCCTGACTGGCCCAGCGGGGCTCTCAGCAGCTACTTGGCGAACGTGTGGGTCCAGCTGGATTGGCTGCCTGTTGTGATGGAGAAATGGGGCTTGGGCACCGCCGTCACCGTCACTGTGCGCTGCTTGACCTTGGTGGAACCTGGCTTCGCTTTGACCCAGTCGAGGTAATAGTCCATCGAGCTTGAGTTCGGTGTAATGACTATCCCGTGGGGGGATTTCCCGGCATTGACAAAAGTCGGTGCCGCAGGAGTTTCGGCTGTGGTGAGCAAGGGGACCTTGGTGAAGTCCATGTCACTGGCAAGGTAATAGCTGGTGTAGGCGGGTTGGTTGTAGGTGGTGTTCTGCCGCGCAATTTCAACCCGGTATTGCGGATCGTGCATGAGCGTGGTCAGTTTGTGGTTCGCCACCTCAGTGCTTGTGTAGATGCGGAGCGCACTGGAATCTGCGGTCCGCACCAGCAGTTCTTCGCGCCAGTCACCGAAAACGTCAGCCACTAATGACGCCGTGCCCTTGGTGCCGTTGTTGGTGCGCGTGCCACTGGCGGTCAACACCGTACCCTTTGCCCAATCGTCAATGGTCGGTGTGGAATCGCCGCTGCCATTGACGATTTGGGTGGTCAGTTGGGCGGACCATCGGATGGACTGGTTGGTTCCCGGGGTTGATGCTGACAAGTTCTGGCCGGTGGCGCTGAGCAACCCGCTGGCTTCGGTTCCGCCGGGCATGCTCGACCAAACTTCCATGCCGGCCACGTCGGGGCGCACATCACCAATCATGCCGCGGCCGGTGTCCTTCCCCGAGTAGGCGCCGAAGATCAGCTCCCCGGTTGCCGCGTCACGCATGGCTGAACCGTAGGGGGCACTTGTGGCCCCTTCGTGGACTGTGAAGATCTCCAGTCCGGGCCGGTTGGGGTCAATATCGGCCACGTGCATGGCGTCGCCGTGCCCCAGGCGTGCGCTTTCACCCGGGGCGCTGCTCAGTGGTGGCAGGTCGTCGAAGGAGCTGTACAGGACCGAACCGTCGTCGTCGATCGTGGCCGAGCCGTAGACAATCTCCTGCTTGCCATCGCCGTCAACGTCCGCAGCGCTCAGGGAATGGAAGCCTTGCGTAGTGATCTTGCCGTACACGGGGTCTGTTCCGTCACGACCATGCGGGGAGTCCTTGAAGGGGTTGCTCATGGGGGCGTGCCCGCTGTCGATGAGCCAACGTTGCTTGAGTGTTTTTCCGTTCCAGTCGTAGCTGGCCATGGTGGTGCGGGTGTAGTAGCCGCGGGCAAATACGGCCGATGGCCGCTTGCCGTCGAGATAGGCAACGCCGGCCAGGAAGCGGTCCACACGGTTGCCGGGTTCGATCCGGGACATTGCGTAGTCGCCCCACATCAGCCCGTCGTCTCCGCGCCCGGGCTCGTACCGTACAGTCTGGAGTTCCTTGCCGGTGGCGCTGTCAAATACGGTGAGGTACTCGGGGCCGGCCAGGATGAACCCTTCAAAGGTTCGCAATTTGTTGTTTGCGCTGCGCGACGGCGCGTAGACGTCCATGAAGTAGTCCACCAAATCCTCTGCGTCGGTGCGGGACAGGGGGTAGCTGTGGGTCACGGGGATGCCGAGAGCTTGTTCAAGCGTTGCTGGCCAGTTGCCGGCCACCACTTCCGGGTGCTTGGACCAGCCCTGAAACATTTCCACCAGGTGCTCGTGGTAGCCGGCGGCGCTGAGGCGGTAGTCGTCCTGGTTGGAGTAGCCGGCCTTGATGTCATCCTTGGGCAGCGTCACGAACGACTGCTTCTGGACTTTTCCATCCGCTGAGTAGCTGGTCGACTTTGTGCCAGGTGCCGTCTTGAGGATGGTTTCAGAACGGCCGTCGCCGTCGAAGTCGTAGACCATGAACTGGGTGTAGTGGGCGCCGGCCCGGATGTTCACACCCAGGTCTATCCGGTTGAGCAGCGTGCCGTTGAGCTTGTAGGTGTCCAGGTAGACAGTTCCGGTGTAGCCCACCTGGGAGACGTCCTTGGCGTTGGCCGGATCCCATTTAACGATGAATTCGTAGGCACCGTCTCCGTCCACATCGCCCACGGAAACGTCGCTGGCGGAGTAGCTGAACGGGGCGCCGGCGGGGGTGACGCCGTCGGCAGGTTTCTGCAACGGAATGTCGTGATAACCCTTTTCCCAGGCCGTGGTGGTGCTGCTTTGGGTAAGTTCGATGCCGTTCACTACCGCGGCCACTGAATATCGAGATGACGCCGATCCTGAGGTGTCCGCGAAATTGGTGCTGTCCGTGACGATGGCCAGCTTGACGCCGTCACGGTAGACGGCGAAGTTCGGGCCAGTCATTCCTGTTTCTGATGCGCCGGTGGTTTCCGGGGCGAGCAGCCGCCAACTGAGGAATACGCCTTCGCTGGTGGAGACCGCCACGAGTCCCCGGTCCAAGGCTTCAAGTTGTACGGCGCTCGTCTTTGGGGGCTCGTGGTTGGCTGCGCTGGCTGGCTGTGCGGCGCCTAACACTAAAGCTGCGCAGGCCGTCACCGCCAAGGCCGTGCGGAATGGGTGTTTATTGAGATTCATCATTGAATCCATCTCTGGGCGGTTCGCCCCTCATTGGGATAACGCTTTCCGTCGCCGAGCGTAGCCATCAGGAAAGGGTCAGGTCAAGAGATATTCGGCAATTGATACGATTCACTATCTATTCGGACAGGATGCTGGGGGTGCAATCTTTGCGTCAGCTAAGGCGCCGCCGTGACGGGATTCGCCCCTACTGGGCCGTGCTGGCCCGGACGATCAATTCGGGCTTGAAGACCACCGAACGCGGCTTGGCGTCCGGGGTTTCCAACTGTTCTGCCAGAAGTTCAATGGCTGTCTGGCCAATGAGTATGGTGGGCTGCCGGATTGAGGTCAGGGGCACCACGGCGGAGGCGGCAAAGTCGATGTCGTCATAGCCCACCAAGGCAACGTCTTGGGGGATTCGCAGGGTGTGGAGCATGGTCAGCGACTGCATGACGCCCAGGGCCAGGAGGTCATTGGCGCAAAACAGGCCGTCGGGCAGCAGTTCGCGCTCGCGCTCCACGAGGGCATCGCCCACCTCGCGGCCGGCCAGAACCGTCAAGTCGCTGGCCTGCAGGACCTCCAGAGTTGCCCCGGGAACTTCCAGTACGGCGCGCTGGGCGCCGGCCAGCCGGTCGGTGACCTGGTGAAATTGTTGCGGCCCGGCCACGAAGGCTATTCTGCGCCGGCCAATGTCCAGCAGGTGCTTGGTGGCCATGTAGCCGCCGGAGACGTCGTCAATGGAGACGGAGCTGAACTGCCCTTCGCTTGAGGGGCTGTCCACCAGGACCACCTTGATGCCCCGCGCTGCCAGCGCAGCCAACCGCGCGGAGGTATCGGAGACCGGGGAGATGAGCACGCCTTGTACCCGCTGCTCCTCGAACAGGTCAATGTAGTGCTGCTCGCGGCCGGTGTTGTGGCCGCTATTGCCCAGGACTACAGCATTGCCGCTTTTCGCGGCGGCGTCTTCTGCCGCCCTGGAAATGGAGGAGAAGAAGGGGTTGCCAATGTCCAGCACAATCAGGCCAATGGTGCGACTGTGCCCGGCGCGCAGCTGGCGTGCCACGTCATTGCGCACAAAGCCGAGTTCTGAGATGGAGTCCAGAACCCGGGCTCGGGTCCGCTCGGCAACCCGGTCCGGGTAGTTCAGGACGTTCGAGACTGTGCCTACGGCCACGCCCGCGTGATTTGCTACATCTTTAATGCTTGCTGCCCGCATGAAATCTCTCCACCTTCGATACTCAATTAAGGGCAGTTTTCATGCCGGGCCATGGTTGACATTGCTTCGTGCTCAAGTGTACTTTGAATCGTACTAATGAATCGTTTCAAGAGTTTGGAAGCAAAATGCGTGTTTGTTTTCGTTCCGCAGTGGATCCCAGCAAGATCCCGGCCTACAAGCTGGCCCATGCGCAGGTGTGGCCGGAAATGCTGCGCGAGCTCAAGGCAGCCGGGTGGAATGACTACACGCTGCACCTGGGTGCGGACGGGCTCTTGATCGGTTTTGTTGACTGCGACGATCTTGACGCCGCACGTGCCCGGATGGCCCTCACCGAGGTGAACGCCCGGTGGCAGGAGCAGATGGCGAAGCTCTTCCCGGCCGCCGATGGTGCGCCCGATGAGGGATTCATCGTGATGGAAGAAGTTTTTAATCTGGAAGACCAGCTGGCCGCCGTCAGCGATCACAACGAAGGAACAGCTAAATGACGGATTTTGCAGCGGCCCTGGGTCGCTTGGATGAACTGGCCATCGAGGTCCCCTCATGGGCCTATGGAAATTCAGGCACCCGTTTCAAGGTGTTCGGCACACCGGGCACACCCCGCACTGTGCAGGAGAAAATTGCCGACGCCGCCCAGGTGCACAAACTCACGGGGCTGGCGCCGTCGGTGGCCCTGCACATTCCGTGGGACAAAGTCGATGACTATTCGGAGTTGAACAGTTACGCCGCCGATCTTGGCGTGGGCCTGGGCACCATCAATTCCAATACTTTCCAGGATGATGTTTACAAGTTCGGTTCCCTCACGCACCTCGATGCGCAAGTGCGCCGCCAAGCCATTGACCACCACTTCGAATGCATCGATGTCATGGACGCCACGGGTTCCAAGGACTTGAAGATTTGGCTCGCCGACGGCACCAACTACCCCGGACAGGGGGACATGCGCGGACGCCAGGACCGCCTCGCCGAATCCCTGCAGGAAATTTACGCCCGCCTGGGCGATGACCAGCGTTTGGTGCTGGAATACAAGTTTTTTGAGCCGGCTTTTTATCACACGGACGTCCCGGACTGGGGAACATCCTACGCACACACCCTGGCCTTGGGTGAGAAGGCGCTGGTCTGCCTGGACACGGGCCACCACGCCCCCGGCACCAACATTGAATTCATCGTGGCCCAGCTGCTGCGCCTGGGCAAACTCGGTTCCTTTGACTTCAACTCCCGCTTCTACGCGGACGATGATCTCATTGTGGGTGCTGCCGACCCTTACCAGTTGTTCCGCATCATGTATGAAGTGATTCGCGGTGATGGTCTGGGTCCTGATTCTGGTGTGGCGCTCATGCTGGACCAGTGCCACAACCTGGAGGAAAAGATTCCCGGCCAGATCCGCTCGGTGCTCAATGTGCAGGAAATGACTGCCCGCGCCCTGCTCGTGGACAGGGTCGCCCTGGCCGAGGCCCAAGCCGCCGGGGATGTGCTGGGAGCCAACGCTGTATTCTCCGACGCCTTCTACACGGATGTCCGCCCAGTTTTGGCAGACTGGCGTGAATCCCGCGGCCTGCCCGCAGACCCGCTGGCCGCCTTTGCCGCCAGCGGCTACCAGAAACTGATTAATGACCAGCGCGTGGGCGGCACCCAGGCCGGATGGGGAGCATAGCCATGACCAGCACAACCAATACCGCAGCGGCCCCCGCCAATGTTTCCGGGGTCGAGCCCGCGAATGGCACCCATCCCGCCGTGGCCGATTTGATTGCCCGATCCAACCGGTTGGGTGCGGATAAGCGCAACACCAACTATGCCGGCGGAAACACCTCGGCCAAGGGTACGGCGACGGATCCGGTCACCGGTGAGCCTGTGGAGCTTTTGTGGGTCAAAGGCTCCGGCGGGGACCTGGGCACGCTGGCGGAATCAGGTTTGGCCGTGCTGCGTCTGGACCGCATGCGTGCCATGGTCAACACTTACCCGGGTCTTGAACGCGAAGATGAAATGGTCGCGGCCTTTGACTACTGCCTGCACGGCAAAGGTGGTGCCGCGCCGTCGATCGACACGGCCATGCACGGCCTGGTTGATGCCGCCCACGTGGACCACCTGCACCCGGATTCCGGTATCGCCATTGCAACCGCGGCCGACGGCGAAGAACTGACGGCCAAGATTTTTGGGAGCAAGGTGGCGTGGGTTCCGTGGCGCCGCCCCGGATTCCAACTGGGCCTGGACATTGCGGCCATCAAGGAGAACAACCCCGAGGCGATCGGCACCATCCTCGGTGGCCACGGCATCACCGCTTGGGGCGATACCAGTGAAGAAGCCGAAGCCAACTCCCTGTGGATCATTGAAACCGCAGAGGCGTACATCAACGCCCACGGCCGCACGAGCCCCTTCGGAGCGGAATTGCCCGGCTACGCTGCCTTGTCCGACGCCGAGCGAAAGGCCAAGGCTGCCGCCCTGGCCCCGACCATCCGCGGACTGGCCTCCACGGACAAGGCCGCGGTGGGGCATTTCAGCGACGATTCCGCCGTGCTGGAGTTCCTGGCGTCAGTCGAACACCCGCGGCTGGGCGCGTTGGGCACAAGCTGCCCGGACCACTTCCTGCGCACCAAGGTCAAGCCCCTGATCCTGGACCTGCCTGCCGACGCTTCGGTGGAGGCATCCATCGCTCGCCTGAAGGAACTCCACACGGAGTACCGCACGGATTACGCTGCCTACTACCAGCGCAATGCGGTTGCTGATTCTCCCGCCATGCGCGGGGCCGATCCAGCCATTGTGCTGATCCCGGGCGTGGGCATGTTCTCCTATGGCGCCAACAAGCAGACCGCACGCGTGGCCGGCGAGTTCTACCTCAACGCCATCAACGTCATGCGCGGCGCCGAGTCACTCTCCACCTACGCACCCATTGACGAGGCCGAGAAGTTTCGGATCGAATACTGGGCGTTGGAAGAAGCGAAGCTGGCGCGCCTGCCCAAGGCCAAGTCCCACGCAAGCCGCATCGCCCTGGTGACCGGGGCGGCGTCGGGCATTGGAAAAGCCATTGCCACCCGTCTTGCCGCGGAGGGTGCCTGCGTTGTCATTGCGGACCTGAACCTTGACGCGGCCCAGGCCGTGGCCCAGGAGTTGGGTGGGCCGGACGTGGCCATCGGCATTCGCGCCGATGTCACGGATGAATCCGCCGTTCAGGGCGCCGTGGATGCCGCCGTACTGGCCTTCGGCGGGCTGGATCTGGTGGTCAACAATGCCGGGCTGTCCATCTCCAAACCCTTGCTGGAAACCAGCGAAAAGGACTGGGATCTGCAGCACAACGTCATGGCCAAGGGCTCCTTCCTGGTCTCCAAGGCTGCGGCAAAGGTGCTGATCGAGCAGGACATGGGCGGGGACATCATCTACATTTCCTCGAAGAATTCGGTGTTTGCCGGACCCAACAACATTGCTTACTCGGCCACGAAGGCGGACCAAGCCCACCAAGTGCGCCTGCTGGCTGCCGAACTGGGCGAATACGGCGTCCGCGTGAACGGCATCAACCCCGACGGCGTGGTTCGCGGCTCCGGCATCTTTGCCGGGGGATGGGGGGCCAAGCGGGCGGCTGTGTACGGGGTGGATGAGGAGAAGCTGGGTGAGTATTACGCCCAGCGGACGCTGCTCAAGCGTGAGGTGCTGCCGGAAAACGTGGCCAACGCCGCGGCAGTACTGACCTCCGCCGAACTCTCCCACACCACGGGGCTGCACATTCCCGTCGACGCCGGCGTGGCAGCAGCCTTCCTGCGATGACAGACATGAGAGCCGCGGAGCCGGCATCTTCTCGGCGACTTCCGGACCCTCGGCCGCGGGCGGCCTCCGGTCTTGGGTCCACGGGCGCGCGGGACCCGCTGCGAGCTCGCGAGCAGTGGGAGCGCCCGGGGATTGACGTCGCCTCCGAAGAAACCAGCCCCGCGGCTCCGTTGTTCGCCGCCGTCGATATTGGGGCGTCCTCGGGACGGGTCATTGTGGGCAATATCGGCAGTGGTGAGGTGTCGCTGAAAGTGGTGCACCGTTTCCCCAACGGTGTCATGGAACACCCCGCGCCAGAACACGGCAATCTCCACTGGGATCTGGATGGGCTCTTCGACCAGGTCCTGGTGGGGCTCGCCGCGGCGGCAGAGTATGCCGCCACGGTGGGCGGGCAGATCGCCAGTATCGGCATCGATACCTGGGCCGTGGACTACGGTCTCATTGATGCCGACGGTGCCATGGCCGGGCCTCCGTTTAGCTACCGCGATGGCCGCGGAGCCAAACAGGTTGCCAGCGTCCATGAACGGATCAGTCCGGAACAGCTGTACCAGACCACTGGTCTGCAGCACCTGCCCTTCAACACCATCTACCAACTGGCCGCTGAACAGGCTGCCGGTCAGGATCTCACCGCCCGGCACGCGCTGCTGATTCCGGACCTGATCGCGTTCAAACTCACGGGTGTGCGGCGCGCAGAGTCAACCAACGCCTCCACCACGGGGCTCTTTGATGCCGTGGCCGGGGAGTGGGCCACGGAATTCCTGGCTGCTCTGGGACTGCCGGCGGAGTTGTTCCCGCCGCTGGTTGAGCCCGGGGACACCATCGGCACGCTTCGCCCGGAGATTGCCGCGCACACCGGGTTACCAGCAATAACCACGGTGGTGGCCGTTGGGTCGCACGACACTGCCTCTGCCGTTGCCGCTGTGCCGGCCGCGGGCAAGAATTTTGCCTACATCTCCTCCGGCACCTGGTCGCTGGTGGGTGTTGAATTGGCTATACCGGTTCTGAGTGAGGCCAGCCGCCTGGCGAACTTCACCAACGAGCGCGGCGTGGACGGAACCATCCGCTACCTGCGCAATGTGGGCGGCCTGTGGCTGCTCAGCGAATCCATGCGCTCCTGGGATGAAGCTGCGGCCAGCGCTGGGATTGTGGCGCCCTGTCTCACGGAGCTGTTGGTCGCGGCAGCAGCTGAACCGCCCGGCGGGCCGCGCATCGACGTGGATTCGCAGGAGTTCATTGCCCCGGGCGGGATGCCCGGGCGCATCCGGGCCGCCGTGCACGCCAAGGGAGGTGCCCTGGATACCCGGCCGGCCGCCGTCGTGCGCTGCATTCTGGAAAGCCTTGCCGCAGCCTATGCGGCAACCGTTCAGGAAGCTGCTGAACTCTCCGGACAGGCTGTTGAGGTTATCCACATTGTGGGCGGCGGATCTCAAAATGAGCTGCTGTGTCAGCTCACCGCCAACGCCACGGGCCTGCCCGTTGAGGCCGGGCCTGTAGAAGCCACGGCTTTGGGAAACGTGCTGATCCAGGCCCGGGCAGCCGGCGCCGCACCGGCTACCCTGGGTGAATTGCGGGCAGTAGTGGCCGCGAGTCACCAGTGTGTCAGGTACCTGCCCATCAGCTGATTGTCACCGGAACCAGTGCGCTGTGACGGATGCCCACGCTGGAAATCTCCAGTGTGGGCCGCTGCGGGCGGATGCTTTCTTCGACGTAGATGGCTGCGCCGGGGTCATAGGCAAAAGCCCTGATGGAAAGCCCATGGAGCAACAGTTCATCGCGATGCTCGCTCAGATCCATCTCCCAGGGCAGGCCATTCCAGTAGTTGTCCGAAACTAGGCGTCCACCCACCAAGGCCCTGGCGCAATCGCCCACCCAATCGATGTGCAGCACGTTCTTCGTGCCTACTGGGAGCTGCTCAGCGGCAAAGGTGATGTCAAAGCGGGCGCTTTGCTCGTAGTCCTCAGTCAAAGGCGCCGCAGCCCTGTTCTGCGGACCTCCGCTGCGCCTTGGCGCCAGCACGACGGCGTCACGCACCGTGTGGACGTGGACGGTGGTTTCCACAGCCGAGGCAGGCAGGTGCAGGGAGAACTCACGGAACGGCCCGTGGTCCTCCAGCCGCCGAATGTCCGGTGCCACCGAGCCGGGCACGGCCAGAAGTGACTCCACAGCAGGAAACACGCCAAGTGTCTGTTGCACTGCAGCGTCCAGATGCAGTTGCCCGTCCCGGACCAGCAGGGATTCGGCCAGAATGAGCCGGGGCACCCCGTCCACCTCCGTCTTCCAGAGGCGTAGTGCGGCCGCCTCGGTGATGAGAAGAATGCTCAGATTCTCGGTGACGGCCAGCTCAACCTGGCTTGCTTCCACAGACGAAGCCAGCCGCACCCTGCGCAGCGAACCGTCGTCATTGGCGAGGTCGAGCACGAAGACGGGTTCGATCCCCGCTGTGCGTGAAAAGACAACAACCTTCTTCTGGCCCGCCACCACACTGGTGACAAGCTGCGCCGTCGAACTGTGCAACGTGGCGCCCCTCCCCAGATCAAGGTTGAACGGCCAGACGAAATACGCGCCTGCCGGGATTGTGACGGGATTTTCCGGCACCGTGACAGTATTTCCATCAGTCAAGGTCACACGGAACTGGACCTCCTCCTTGGCGGCCAAGGCGTCAGTGGAGGGCTGGTGGTTGTTGACGAAGATGAATCCTGCATGGCCGTCACTGCGCACTGACCACCTGAGCGTTTCCACGTCGTCGAGATTCTCAGGAAGCAGCTGCGGCAAGGTCAGCGGCATGCCAGCCAGCTCCGGGCCAACTTCGGCAAGGAACAGATGCTGGGCACGCAGCCTGTGGTAGCTCTCCCTGAGCTGGCCGTGCTCGCCCACGGGTGCCTGAAAGTCGTAACTGATGACTGGGAGATCGTTGGGGTAGCCGGTTTCAATGGATTCCTGCAGGGAAGACAACTCACCCACCGGATGGGATGCCCCGTGGTACATGTAGTAGCCCTGCCACGCTGATCCGCTTCCCACTTTGGCCAGGGCCAGGGCGGCAACGTCATGGGCGGGGATGATGGGTCGCCGGTGGTAGGCCGACGGCATCCCGGAGCCAAGCTCGCAGGTCGCATAGGGGTACCGGGTGCTGTCGGTGCCCTGGCCCAGCGAGGCAGTGGTGCGCAGATCTGCTCCGATGCTGTGATCGTCACGGATGTCAGTGAAGAAGTAGTGCTTTCTGCTGCCCCTGGCCCACCCCGGATGGGCATCCTCCCAGAAGGCTTCCGGGTAGCCGCCATAGAGCGGCAAAACTTCATTCTCCGGCAGTTCGGCTCCGCCCCATGCAGTGGCTGTCCACAGGGGAGCGTCCATGCCCAAGCCCAGGGCCAGTTCCTTGAGCGTTAGAATATGTGCGCTCTGGTCATAGAGTTCGTTCTCCACCTGGATGGCAACTATTGGTCCGCCGGTACCGAAATACAGGCCATCGAGTTGCCGGGCAATCTCGGTGAAGAAGGGGCGAACATGGCCCAGATACGCCTCATCGTTGCTGCGGTGCTGAAGCGGCAGCGCTTGGAGCCAGTCGGGGAAACCGCCGTTGCGTGCTTCTCCGTGGACCCATGGGCCGATCCTCACGACGACGTCCAAACCCAGTTCGGCACACAGGCCAATAAAGGCACGCAGATCACGGTTTCCGGTCCAGACAAAGGACTCTTGGCGCTCCTGATGATGCTGCCAAAATACATACGTTGAAACAACAGTGATGCCGCCCTCCCTCATGCGTTCAAGCTCAAGGCACCACAGCTTTGCGTCGTAGCGGCTGAAATGAAATTCGCCCATGACGGGAAACCAGGCCTTGCCATCCCTGATGAGTTTCTGGCTGTCCACCCGGATGCGAGGGTTTCCCATCCGGAGGTGACCGGCAACGGCTGGCGCTGGCTGGCGAACTACTGCGTGGTGCATGGCGGGGGTTCCTTCTGGCAAGAGTGGACCGCGTGGGAAAGCGATTACCGTCTTAAGCGGAAATGATTTGGAAACTCCTTGCAAACTATCAGCAATCATGTTTGTATCGATTCAGATGTGGGTTAGCTCACAGCTTGCTTGAAGGTGGTGCCGCGACCTGCGGCCCCGCCCGGCCGAGTGGCCGTTTGGGCTGAATCAATTCCTCGCGCTCGACAGGGGATATCTGTGACTCTATTGTGAATCGATTCAAAGTTGAATGTGAATCACTGCATGGATTTTCGACCGGCTATGTCACCGCAACATCTTTCTTCATCAAGGAGTGATGCAATGCAGTTCCCGTCCCATTTCCGTTATTTACTTCGCCCGGCCATAGCCGGAACCGCCGTATGTGGGCTGGTCCTTATGGGTGTGCCAGCCCTGGCCGCCGAGCAGAAGGCGCTCTGGTCATTCGACTTCGGCACAACAAGTAGTGCCATAGGTGAGGGATGGGCGGGGGTCAACGAAGCCACCCGCTACAGCGCCGCCACCGGATTCGGCATTGTGCCCGTTGCGGGCGTCGCCCCCGTGTCCCGGAACCGCACCGCTACTGTGCCGGACGCCGTCGCCAATGACTTTGTCCTGGGCGCCTCGTGGGGGTTCGTTGCTGATGTTTCCAATGGCATCTACGACGTCGAGGTGCAATCCGGCGACCAACTGGCTGGCACCTCAACCACCAAGACAAGCATTGCCTTGGAAGGACAGAGCGCCGGCACAATCCAAGCCCGCCAAGCTGTGGTGACCCAAACCTGGCAAACAACAGTGAGTGACGGCCAGCTCACCATTGATATCACCGGCGAAGGTGCCGGAGGCTACGTCAACGCGGTGGTCATCAAGGCGGCGCAGACGCAGCCACCTGCCACCACCGGTGCCCCAACGCCCACGTCCGCACCAACCCCCACAACGGCGCCGTCGGCGCTTCTTGCGCCCACCGCCGTGCGCATGGCCCATGTCACCGACGCATCCGTGATGCTGCGTTGGAATGAAGTCAAGGACGCCAAAGGCTATGTGGTCTCTCGCTCAGACAGTGTGTCGGGCACCTACGCGAAGGTCGCCGAGACCACCGGCGATGTCTTTGTCACCGACGCTGTGGACACCACCAAAGTCCACTACTACCAAGTCCAAGCCAAAGGTGGCGACGGACTTTCAAAGCCATCGGCGGCAGCAGTATCCTCACTTTCATCTCCTGCGCCGGTCCTGCCCGAGGATGGCGTGCTCACCTTCGACTTCGGCAACGGCGCCGTGGCAAGCAACAGTGTTGGTATCAAAGCCACAACCGCCTACACAGCCAAGAACCGGGCGGGATTTATTGATCCATCCGCTGTCACAGCTACGGACAGGGGAACCGCCGATGCCCTACGCAGCGACTTTGCCACTGTTGGGGACACCGAATTTGTTGTGGACCTGCCCAATGGCGACTACACAGTTGACTTGATAGCCGGCGATGCAACGGGCGCCACGGATATCTCCATCGCCGCTGAGCAGATGGCAAAAGTTCAGCAAACAGCCAGGACGGCCGGGAACTATCTGGAAATGTCCTTTGATATTGCTGTGGTTGACGGTCAGCTGAACCTGGAATTTGGCGGCACGGCCCCCAACATCAACGCTGTGGTCCTGACGCAAAAGTCGCCACGGCTTGCCGGAACCAAACCCACAGTGTGGGTGACCGGGGACTCCACAGTGCAAAGCTACACCTCCGACTATGCCCCGCAGGCAGGCTGGGGCCAGATGCTCCCGCGCTACTTGTCCGAGGACGTCACAGTGGAAAACAAGGCCATCGGAGGCCGCAGCTCGAAGAATTTCATCAGCCAGGGCCGCCTGGATGAAGTGCTGCGCGGCATCCGTCCGGGCGACTACCTCTTTGTTCAGTTTGGCCACAATGACAACAGCAAGGGTGTTGATGACAGATACGCCGCCCCGGCCGACTACGCCGAATACTTGCGCACCTATGTGGACGGAGCCCGGCAACGTGGGGCCACACCCATCATTGTGACACCAGTTTCCCGCCGCTCCTTCGATGCAGCCACCGGCAAGTTCAATGTTTCCTTCCCCGACTATGTGGCAGCAGCCAGTGGGTTGGCCAGCCAAAGCAAAACGGCGCTAGTGGACCTGTCGGCGCTGTCCAAGACATACCTTGACAGCATTGGCCCCGAAGCGGCCCTCTCGGTGTTCTTGCACGTGCCGGCAGGTGTTTACCCGTCCCGGCCCAGCGGCACGGCCGACGACACCCACTTCCAGGAATATGGTGCCATCGCGATGGCGCGGCTGGTGGCCACAGGCATTTCAGCCCTGGACATGCCATTGGCTGATGAGGTGGTGGCCGCTGAACCGCCCGCCGCTGTGCCCGCGGCCCCGGCAAAGCTGGTGGCCGGATCCATTTCAAATGCTGGTGCCCAGCTAAGTTGGTCAGCCGTCACAGGGGCAGACATCTACAAGGTCTTCCGTAAGGACGCAGCCGCAGGTGATGGCGGCTGGGCGTTGGTGTCCACCTCGACGCTGCCCCAATCCACTGTGGGAAACCTGGCAGAAGGCGCGTCCTACGACTTCCGTGTGGTGGCCGTCAACGGCCGCGGTGACTCCACGCCGTCGAACATTGTGCGCATCCAGACAAAGGCGCCCCTGTACAAATTCGATGTCCAACTTGCCGGGAATCCGCTGATGCCCGGATACACCGAAGTCAACGAAAAGTCCCTGTACACCAAGGAAATTGGCTGGGGGTTCCTTGACCTTGCCGGTTTGGGCGGGCGGGACAGGGGCAGCAACTTCGACCCGGCACCGAACAATGTGGAGCGGGACTTCCTCCTGCCCGCGGCAACGCACCAGTTTGTGGTGGACGTTCCCAACGGCAGTTACGCCGTCAAGACGTACAACGGTGACTGGATTGGCAGCTCAAAATCGACTGTCCTGCTGGAAGGGAAGGACTTCGGTGCTTCCAATGCGGGCAAGGGTTCGGTATCGGCAAAGATCAGCCAGCCCGTCCAGGTCCTCGACGGTCAACTGAACTTGGTCATGGGCGGGGACTCATCGCGGCTCAACGGCATTGAGATTACGCCTCTGCTGCTGGCCCCCACCTCTTTGAAGGCCGACGGCGTCAGCATCGAAACCGGATCTGCAACAGTTCGTTTGTCCTGGGTGGGCACAGATGCTGCCAACTACAGGGTGTACCGAAAGTCCGCCACGGCGGACAAGGCGGAGGCCCTGGGTGACACCACAACAGCTTCCTTTACTGACACCAAAGCAGAGATCGGGCTCGAGTACAGCTACTACGTCGCGGCGTTGGATCTTTCCGGCAGTGAGTCAGTGGCATCGAACAAGATCTCCGTGACAACTGTTGATCCGTCGGTAGCAAAAGCTGCCGTGCCGGGAAAACCCACACTGGGCAAAGTCAACAAGAATGACCTGACGCTGGCGTGGAAGCCTGTCCAGAATGCACTTTTCTACCAAGTATTCAGGGCTGATGCGAAGGCTGATGGCAGTTTTGGCGACTTCAAGCTGGTGGGCCGGGCAGGCACGCCGGAATACACCGACAACTCAGTGTTGACCACCATTGCCTACAAGTACGCGGTTGCCTCAGTCAATGGAGGCGGTGTCTCGGACCAATCTGAGACAGTCACTTCCGGCGCTGTGACCACGTTGGTGCGGCAGGCCGAGCGGTTGGACAGGGCCCCGGTCGCCGTTGACACCGAAAAGGGTGTCTACCTGGGGTGGCGCATGCTGGGCCTTGACCCGGATTCCATCGCCTTCAATGTTTACCGTGATGGCGTGAAGATCACCGACGCCCCTGTTACGGGAAGCACCAACCTGCTCGACGCCGACGGAACATCCAAGGCCCGCTACAGGATCTCAACCGTCCTCAATGGTGCCGAGCTGTGGGCTACTGAAAGCTTCACTGTGTGGGACGCCCAAACATTGGATGTTCCACTGCAAAAGCCGGCCGATGACTACACCAAGGACGGGCAGCCGTACAGTTACCGCGCCTCCGATGCATCCATTGGCGACGTCGATGGCGATGGCAGCTACGAGATCATCTTGAAGTGGGATCCCACCCTCTCCAAGGACAATTCGCAGGCCGGCTATACGGGCATTGTGTACGTTGACGCATACAAGTTGGACGGGACGCGATTGTGGCGGATAGATCTGGGCAAGAACATCCGCGCTGGAGCCCACTACACACAGTTCCAGGTCTACGACCTCAACGGTGATGGCAAGGCCGAGGTTACCCTCAAGACGGCCGATGGAACAGTGGACGGTGCTGGCACGGTGATTGGTGATCCGCGGGCAGACTACAGGAATTCCTCCGGCTACATTCTTTCTGGTCCCGAATACGTGACAGTGTTCAACGGGGCAACAGGCGCCGCGATTGACACCATCGACTACACACCTGAACGCGGCGACGTTGGTGCCTGGGGTGACGCCTATGGCAATCGAGTGGACCGTTTCCTCGCAGGGGTGGCCTACCTCGACGGCGAACACCCCAGTGTGATCTTCAGCCGCGGCTACTACACCCGCACAGTCGTTGCCGCCTACGATTTTGACGGCACAACCCTGAGCAAGCGGTGGACCTTTGACTCCAACAGCGCTGGTGATGAATACCGTGGCCAAGGAAACCACCAGTTCTCCGTCGCCGATGTTGATGGTGACCAGAAAGACGAGATTGTCTTTGGCTCCATGACCATCGATGACAACGGATCGGTCCTGTACAACACCAAGTTGGGGCACGGCGATGCCATCCACGTCTCGGATCTGGATCCGTCACGGCCAGGCATGGAGGTGTTCGCCGTTCATGAGGAGGCGCCGTCCAAGCACGGTATTGGCGCCACGTTCCGCGACGCAGCCACCGGCGAAGTCCTCTGGTCAATCCCGGCCACCAAGGACACCGGGCGCGGAGCGGCAGCAGACATTGATCCAACTCAGCAAGGCGCCGAAGCATGGGCGATTGGCGGGACTGCCGCATGGAATTCACCAGTGGGTGAACTGCACGCAGCCGATGGTGCACTGATCGGAACAAGCATTCCGGCCGCAAACTTTCTCACCTGGTGGGACGGTGACCTGCTGCGCGAGATCACTGACCACGAGTGGACGGACGCAAGCCGAACTGGAGTGCCCACCATTTCCAAGTGGGACTGGACAACAAACACCAGCAAGGAGATCTACCGCGCTGCGGGAACCCTGACAAACAATGACACCAAGGGAAGCCCATCACTTCAGGCGGATCTGTTCGGTGACTGGCGCGAGGAAATTGTTACGCGCCTGGATGATTCCTCGGCATTGCGGATCGCCACCACCGTTGATCTGACGGATCACCGCCTGCGGACCTTGCAGTCGGACCCCGTCTACCGGTTGGGGGTGGCATGGCAAAACACCGCCTACAACCAGCCACCGCACACCTCCTACTTCCTGGGTGTTGGGATGACGGCGCCCAAGGCGCCCAGCATCGCCTACACCGGAAGTGAGCCAGCGCCGGGGGCACCTGTGAATCCGGAACCGTCGCAGCCTCCAACTGAGCTGCCAACGGGGCCAGCCACGGCACCAACGTCCACTGTTGATCCGCCGACGGCAAGTGGCGCCGCAACGAACAGTGCGGCAGCTGGTTCCAGCAGTGGCAGTGAACTTTCAGCCACTGGTGCCAGCGGCCTCTTGCCCATGCTGGCCGTTGGTGTGGTTGTGCTCCTAGTTGGTGCGCTGCTCATGCGCCGTCGGCGATCCCACGGCTAGGTATGCAAACCATGAATGAACAGTCTTACCTCGCATAACTGCGCTTGAGCGGCTTGTTGGCGGTTTCCCAACCGCCAACAAGCCGCTCAAGCGCAGTCGTGGCGCTGAAGCGCATTAATGCACCCAAAACACAGGCGAAGACAACGCATAGGACGTAGGATGTCTCTAGCAAAGTGTTTGTCCGGATCCTGTGCCGGGCCCTGACTGGAACGGAACCTGAGCCATGCCACAGTTCGATTTGCCCCTCGAGAAGCTTCGCACTTTCTCCGCAGCACTCACTGCGCCCGAAGACTTTGACAGCTTCTGGGACAACACCATTGCCGAAGCTCGCGAATTCCCGCTGAAAGCCAACTTCACGCCAGTGGAGAACATGCTGAGCGTCATCGACAGCTTTGACGCCACCTTTGCCGGCTTCGACGGCGCCCCCATCAAAGGATGGCTGCACCTGCCCGCCAACCGCACCACGGGCCAGAAACTGCCCGTGGTGGTCCAATACATTGGCTACTCCGGTGGTCGCGGACTGGTCCAGCAGGACACCTCCTGGGCCCAAGCCGGGTACGCGCACTTCATCATGGACAGCCGCGGCCAGGGCTATGGCGGCCTGCTCGGCGACACCCCGGATCCGCACCCCTCCGCGGGCGAGGTGGCACACCCTGGTTTGATGACGCGTGGCATCAGCTCCCGTGAGGACTACTACTACCGCCGCCTCTACGTGGATGCCTTCCGTGCCATTGAGGCAGCCCAATCCCATGAGGAAGTGGATGAATCCACAGTCATCCTCACCGGCGTCAGCCAGGGCGGTGGGCTGGCCATAGCGGCAGCTGGTTTGGCCGCGGGCAGGCTCGACGGCGTCGTGGCGCTCATGCCCGACGTCCCCTTCCTGCAGGACTTCCCGCGCTCCATCGACGTTGCTGTGCGTGGCCCCTACCCGGAAATCGCCGCCTTCCTCAAGCGCCACCGCACTGACTATGAACCGTTCCTGGAAGTGCTGAACTATTTCGACGGAGTGCACTTCGCCGCGCGCACCAGCGTCCCCGCGCTGTACTCCTGCGCCGGCCAGGATGACGTGTGCCCGCCTACAACCGTGTTTGGCTCCTACAACGGCTACGGCAGCTCAGCGGCCCAGCCACCGGCCAAAGAAATGGCGTACTACCGCTTCAACAACCATGAAGGCGGGCAGGAGCACCACTGGCTCCGGCAGCTGCATTACGTGGCCGATTTGCTGGCCGGCTAAATGTCGGCGTATGGTTTGGGCATGACAAACCGTTGGTATGCGTATTTTTCGTTGGCTCTGGAGGGGCCCGCGTCTAACTGACACGCATCCAATCACCTTCAGAGCCAACAGGACAGAGAATTCATTCTCTGTCCTTCGCCATTTCCAGGCGGGCTCCGAAGAGGGGTCCGCTGCCAGCCCGCAGCAAAGGAACCCCTCATGAGCATCACAGCAGCCACCGAACCGGCCCACCAATCCACCGCCAATCTGCGCGTCAGCCGCTTCACGGCGCTGCCGTCCCCCACCGAGCTTGAAGCTGCGCTTCCGCTGGACGCCCACGCAAGCAACGTCGTCGAACGCGGCCGTGACCAGGTGCGGGCCATCATGGACGGCGTGGATGACAGGCTGCTGGTCATTGTGGGCCCGTGCTCCATTCATGATCCCAAGGCAGGGTTGGAATACGCCCGCCGGCTCGCTGCCACGGCCAAGGAGCACGAGGAAGACCTGCTGATCGTGATGCGTGCCTACTTCGAGAAGCCGCGCACCACCGTGGGTTGGAAGGGTCTGATCAACGATCCGATGCTGGATGGCAGCCACGACGTCGCCAAGGGCTTGGAGTTGGCGCGCGACTTCCTGCTGAAGGTGGCCCAGCTGGGACTGCCCACGGGCACCGAGTTCCTTGAGCCGATCAGCCCGCAGTACACGGCCGACCTGATTTCCTGGGGTGCCATCGGCGCGCGGACCACCGAGAGCCAGATCCACCGCCAGCTCAGCTCCGGACTGTCCATGCCCATCGGGTTCAAGAATGGGACCGACGGCGACCTCCAAGTCTCGCTCGATGCCTGCAACGCTGCCAGTGCGCCCCAGTCATTCCTGGGCATTGACGGCAACGGCCGCGCGTCCCTGGTCAGCACCGAAGGCAACCAGGACACCCACGTGATTCTGCGCGGCGGGCGCAAGGGCCCCAACTACCGTGCGGGGGACGTGGCTGACGCCGCCGCGCAGGCCTGCGGCGCCGGCATTAATCCGCGACTCATTGTTGATGCCAGCCACGCCAACTCCGGCAAGAGCCACCACCGCCAGGCCGAGGTGGCCTTGGAAATTGGTGCTCAGCTGGAAGTAGACGACGCCTCCGCACACAACATTGCCGGGGTCATGCTGGAGAGTTTCCTGATGGGCGGGGCCCAAAACCTCAATGTTGAGCAGGTTGCCGCCGGAACCGCTGAGCTGAACTACGGCCAGAGTGTCACCGACGCCTGCATGGACTGGGATGTCAGCGCCGATGTGCTGGCCAACCTTGCACGCAGCTCACGGGCGCGCCGCAACAACAGCGCAAGCGCTGCCTAACGTCCGCGCGCTTGGCAAAGATGCACTTGGCAAAGATGCACTGAACACCTATCACAGTGGCCCCTTCTGCCCCTAGAGTTAGCGCTAGAGGCAGAAGGCGCTGTGAGTCGGACGCTTGAAGAGTCTTTTGCCAGCGAACATCGAGGTACGGTCATGACACAGGATCAGAATTTCTCCGATGTGCACTTCTTGACGGTTCAAGAAGTTGCCGCTCTTATGCGCGTGTCAAACATGACCGTGTACCGAATGGTGCACGCCGGAGAGCTCCCGGCTGTCCGCTTTGGCAGGTCATACAGGGTGCCGCAGAACGCGGTTGAGGCGTTCCTCAAGGGTGCGGTGGTGGATGGCACAGGGACTGCTGGAACTTCCGGTTCGGCGCAGACCGGTTAGGCACGGTAGTCTAGGAAAGATCCATTTTCGGCTTTGACCGATTCCTGCGATCGGTCGACCTAATCGTTTGGGCCTCATTTGGGGCCTTCTATGCAGTTTGTGAGGAACTTTCATGGGTTCAGTAGTTAAGAAGCGCCGCAAGCGGATGTCCAAGAAGAAGCACCGTAAGCAGCTTCGCAAGACGCGTCACCAGCGTCGTAACAAGAAGTAAATCTTCTTTTTTTGCGAAAGCACCCGTTCACCTTTCGGTGGACGGGTGCTTTTTTCATGTCCGACGGCGGCGCTGACGACTCAGCGGCGGCGGACGATCGAGATGCCCTTCCACAGACCGTAGACAGCGCCTACTCCGGTGGCTGCCTTCAGTCCCAGTGTTGCTGCGCGACGCCCGGAGCGGTAGTCGTAGATGGGCCAGTTGTTGTCACGGGCATGTTTGCGCAGTTTTGCGTCGGGGTTGATGGCCACCGGGTTTCCCACAGCGGTGAGCAGGGGAATGTCGTTATAAGAGTCGCTGTAGGCCCAGCACCGGGCGAGGTCCAAACCTTCGCGTTCGGCCAGTTCACGAACAGCCCGTCCCTTGGCAGGACCGTGCAGGATCTCGCCCACCAGGCGTCCTGTGTACACGCCGTCTTCAATTTCTGCCACGGTGCCTAGGGCACCGGTCAGGTTCAGGCGCGCGGCAATAACGCCGGCAACCTCCACTGGGGTGGCTGTCACCAGCCAAACTTGCCGGCCGGATTTCAGGTGTTCTTGTGTGAGGGCCTTGGTGCCGGGCCAGATCTTGGAGACGATCATTTCGTCAAAGACCTCTTCACCCAGCTGGCGCACAAATTCGGCGCTGATGCCGGCAGCGAGTTTTTGTGCAGAATCCTGAACCGAATGAACGTCGTTCATGTTTTCGCCGCGCAGGATGAATTTGGTTTGCTTCCAACCGAAGCCGGCAGCGTCACCGAGGGTGAAGGCGCGCTTTTGATACATCTTGCGGGCCACATGGAACAAGCTGGCACCCTTCATCAGGGTGTTGTCCACATCAAAGAAAGCTGCCTCGCCCTGGTGGTGCGCAGTGGTCGAGGTGGCCTCGGCACTGTTGGTAATCACGTCGGGCATGGATCGAGTCTAGTCAATCCAGCCCGTCTATGCCGCTCACGCCACTTGAAGTGGGGCTTAACTGTGGTGAAACTTTCATTTCTCGGCAGCGGAGGCACGCAGCTGGCTGGCAAATCGCGTGCCAGCTGTGCGAACCCGTCCAGACGAGTACCGTTGTAGGCATGGATTCTGCTCCCGACACCGCAAAAAATCAAACCACTCCCACCCGCCGTGTTCCGCGGCTGGAGCTGGTGACCAAGGAGGGCTGCCACCTGTGTGACGACGCCCGCGAGGTGCTCACCCAGGTGGCTGGTGGGCTGGGTCTGGACTGGTCTGAGCTCAGCCTTGACGGCGATGCCGCGCTCACGGCCCGTTATGGTGAGGAAATTCCTGTTGTCCTGGTGGACGGAATTCAGCGTGATTTTTGGCAGATCGACCCCGTCCGCCTCCGCACCATCCTGGAGCGGGCTATGGCGGACGCCTAGAACGGTGCAACGCGAGGCCGTCCGCTGCCCCTGTTGTTGTCTGCCGGGTCAAGGCGCGGCTTTTGGTGAGGACCAAGGACAGGTCATACAGTAGTTTAAACGGTCTAAGGCCAACGGCGGATCTTGCGGACACCTGTTCCTCACCTGGGGCGGCCTAGTTTGAGAATGTGGAGTGTTTTCTTGATCCCAGTGCAGACCCCGGGTGACCAGCCGGCCGAACAGGCCCGGCAGCTGCCCCCCGCCACGGTGTCCCGCCTGACCTTGTACTTGCGCACACTCAATGCCCTGCTTGCTGACGGAGTGGAGAACGTCTCCTCTGAAGCCCTGGCCGAATCCGCCGGAGTGGGCTCAGCAAATGTCCGCAAGGACCTCTCCCACTTGGGTTCCTACGGCACACGCGGTGTTGGCTATGAGGTTGCGAATTTGAGCCGGCAGATCGCCCAGGCACTCGGTCTGACCCACGAGTGGCGGGTGGCCATAGTTGGTGCCGGTAACCTGGGCAGGGCCCTTGCCCGGTATGCCGGGTTCGAATCGCGCGGATTTGATGTTGTGGCGTTGCTCGATGCTGATCAATTGCTGGTGGGGAACGAGATCGGTTGGCTGCGGGTCAGCGACGTGGCGCATCTTGAATCAGTTTTGGCAGGCACCCGGGCCAACATGGTGGTCCTGGCGCTTCCTGCCGCGGTGGCACAATCCGTGTGCGACAGGGTGGTGGCGGCTGGTGTCCACAGCATTCTCAGCTTTGCACCCGTGGCCCTGAGTGTCCCGGACAACGTGAACCTGCGCAAAGTGGACATGGCCACTGAGCTGCAGATCCTGGCCTACCACGCCCAGCGCCTGCAGGACCCGACCTTGGAGCAGGACAGCCCGGGCACTTAGTCGGGGGCAACGTTTGCGCACAGCCCTTTTTGCCTCGTGAACGGGGAGTAGTTGTTGATGTTTTACCCAAACATCAACAACTACTCCCCGTTCACGAGGCCACGAGGCCGGGCAGGCGTGGGAGAAGATTACAGGTTGGCACCCTTGCGGGCCTTGTGAGCCAGGAAGAACTCCTTGGCGGGGGAGCGGTGCAGGAAAACCACAGCTACCAATCCCAGCCCAATCTGGACGAAGCTGAGGGGATTCAGCTGCCCCAGCATCAGCAGCGAAAAGCACGCCAGCACAAGGGCTGTGGTCCGGGCCCACGTGGCACCGCGTCGAATTTTGATGGCCAGCCAAAAATAAACCACCGTCATGGCAATGCTGATTACGAACGCCATGAACAAGGCTGCGTTGACGATGGCCGGGTCCGCATAGGCCTCCGTCAAGGCCGGGTAATCCGACATGGATGCCCGGAGAGTTTCCATGACGCTTTCCTTGACTGCCGGTACCAGCAGCACCAGCAGCAGCGCCACCACGGATGCCGCCTGCAGGATGCCGGCGGTCATGATCAAGCGGACCGCCAGAATGACACGGGCAGGAGGCACCAAGGCTGACTGCGGGTCAACGGAGCCACCACCAGTGTTGGCGGCGGGGCCACCCTGAAATCCGGGGTATTGGGACGCCTGGGGCAGTGCCGCTGACGAGGAGAGTGCTGCCTGGGCGTCCTTGACGTCCTGCGGCGGTTCCCATCCGGCAGGGGCGTACTGGCCATAGCGGGGGACACCGGGGGCTATTTCCCCATAGCTTCCCGGGCGGGGAGTGGGGTGCTCTTGGGATTCTTCACCGGGTGTGGTCATGGCAGCTGCTCTTTCAGTTTTGCCGCGGCGGGCTGAACACTTGTGCCAGGAAGCTGGCCAGGCAAAGAGAAAGGCCGCGGTGGGGTTTGCTCTAAACCCTACGCGACCTCTGTCTTTGCTCACTACTTCTTGTTGCTAAGGCTTGCTAAGGCGTGACTCCCCTGGCCCGGGAGTTAAGCCAGGCCGTTGATTCTGGTAGCCACATCAACACAGCGGCCACAATGCCGAGCAGGCCACCGCCAGCGCCGAAGAACAGCAGAACGATGCTCAGGAAGGCGATGACCGACAACGCCATCCGGGCCCACTGCATGCCTTCCTTGAGCTTCATGGCGCAAATGATTATGGCAGCTATAAGAACTAGGGAAATGATGGCAACAACGATTCCCTTGACGCCCTGCGCACGGATCTCGGCTCCACTGCCCGGGACGGTGATGCCGAAGATGGAATTGTCCCTGGCGCCCAAAGCGAACAATGAACCGATCAGCAAGAAGAACGTGCCCAGCAGCCACAGGCCTGCCGAGACCAGCCAGATGATGTAGGAGATCTTCAGTAGCTGCGGCAGACCGTCCATCTTGAAGATCCCGCCAAAGCCGCCCACCGGCATGACGTCATTCATTGAATGGGGAGTGTCTTTTGGCATTTCAAACTTGGAGTCTCCGGCCGGTCGGGGAGCGGGCTGCTGATAGCCGGGCGGCGGAGATTGATACCCGGGCTGCTGATAGCCGGGCGGCGGAGCGTGGTAGCCGGGCTGTTGATATCCCGGAGGCGGCATGGATCCGGCCGGAGGGGGTGCCTGCGGGCCGGGTGTTTGGTACCCCGGTGGCGGCGTCTGTGGCCCGGGTGCCTGATGACCGGGGGCGGCAGTGTTGGGATCAGGCTGGGAACCGGCAGGAGACGGTTGCGAGCCTGAGTGCTCGGTACCTTCAAACTCATTCGGTGTACTCATAGCAGTACCCTAGTCCTGGCCCAAGCACTTGTATAGGTGTACTAAGTGGTAGCACGAATGCCGGCCCGCCACAGTGGCGAACCGGCATTCGTATTACGGGTGTTGAAGGTTATGCAGCCTTGACGAAGGCAACGTCCAAGGTGATGGTGACCTTATCGGAGACCAATACGCCGCCAGCTTCCAGGGCTGCGTTCCAGGTCAGGCCGAATTCCTTGCGGCTGATGACGGTCTTGGCTTCGAAGCCTGCGCGGGTCAGGCCGAACGGGTCAACAGCAACGCCGTTGAACTCGCCCTTGAAGGTGACGGTCTTGGAGATGCCGCGGATGGTCAGCTCGCCGGTCAGCTCGAAGTCCTCGGCGTCACCTGAAACGCTGGAGGAAACGAAGGAGAGGGTGGGGAACGTCTCGACGTCGAAGAAGTCGGCGCTCTTGACGTGGCCGTCGCGGCCGGCGTCGCCTGAGCTGAAGCTGGCTGCCTGGATGGTGGCGGTCACTGAGGACTCGGCGAGGGTTTCGCCGAGCGTCAGTGCGCCTTCAACGTCGGTGAACTGGCCGCGAACCTTGGAGATGCCTGCGTGGCGGACTACGAAGCCCACGGTGCTGTGTGAGGTGTCGAGGTTCCAGATGCCCTGTGCGAGGCCGGTGGATTCAATGGTGGTTACTGACATGTGGATCTCCTTGGGGAAAGTTTTGCGTTGAAAGTTGCGCTTCGGACATCCGCAGTGGTTGCCCATCGATAGGTATAAGCATGCGTTTGTATCTAATATTCCCGTGTTCCAAAAAAACTTTAGCGGCAACGGATTAACCCCTAACCAACTAACTTTGAGAAACTGGGAAACATGTCCCGAGTAACTGTTCATCTTTTGCGCCACGGCGAGGTTTTCAACCCCGATGGCGTGCTCTACGGCCGGCTTCCCGAATTTCATCTTTCGGAGCGTGGCCGGGCCATGGCTGACATGGTCGCCGAGCATTTTGCGGCCCAGGCGGCCGACGGCGCAGCCCCCGTTTACCTGGTGGCCTCACCGCTGACCCGGGCGCAGGAAACGGCGCAGCCCACGGCTGCTGCACTGGGCCTGGAGATCGTGACGGATCCGCGCATCATCGAGGCGGAGAACCACTTTGAGGGCCTGGCTATGAGCAAGGCTGAGCTGCGCAAGCCCAAGCATTGGCCTTATTTTGTGAACCCGTTCAGGCCGTCATGGGGTGAAGCGTACGCGGCCCAAGCCGAACGCATGCTCGAAGCGGCACGGGATGCCCGCCGTCGTGCCTTCGAATTGGGCGGCGACGGCGCGCAGGCCATCATGGTCAGCCACCAGCTGCCCATTTGGGCCACCCGCCGCAGCGCCGAGGGCAAGCCGCTGTGGCATGACCCGCGCAACCGCGAGTGCACGCTGGCGTCCCTGACCTCCTTGACGTTCGACGGCGACGACGTGGTGGATGTTCTCTACAGCGAACCTGCTGCGGTGCTGCTGCCCGGTGCCGCAACCACCCCCGGCGCCTAGCCTTACCGTCACAAGGCACACAGCTGACAATCAGCTTTTCGACGTAGCGTAGAACATAATGCCGTTTCTGCGCCTGCGCGATGGCTTCCCCTAAGAATGAAAGGCACCATCGTGACTTCCTCGATGAGCCGGCGATCATTGATGGCCACTGGTGGCGCCGCGTTGGCGGTAGTCCTGGCTGCCTGCACTGGCAAGGACCCCCTGGCAGAGCAGGCAAACGCCGGAGACAACAAGAATTACATTGCCGGCGACGGTTCAGTGACGGAATACGGTGCCGCTGACCGCAAAGAACCGGTTGAGTTCACGGGTACCCTCTTCGACGGCAAAAAAGTTGACGCGGCAGATTTCCTCGGCCAGGTCACGGTGCTGAATTTCTGGTACGCGGCCTGCGCCCCCTGCCGTTTGGAAGCCCCTGACATGCAGTCGCTCAACACCGAATTCAGTGCCAAGGGCGTGGAGTTCCTGGGCGTGAATGTGCGCGATGAAAAGGCCACGGCCGAAGCGTTTGAGCGCAATTTTGGCCTGACATACCCCAGCATCGTGGACAAGGACGGCGGTGTTTTGCTGGCGCTGACCAAGTTTGTGCCCCCGGCCGCCGTTCCCACCACTCTGGTGCTGGATAAAAAGGGCCGCGTCTGCGCCCGCATCCTGGGCGTTGCGGACAAGGGCACCCTGAAGGCCCTCCTCACCACGGCCCTGGCCGAAAACTAGCGGCCACCCACCCTTCATGAACAATCCATTTGCTGAGACAATCCTCAGCGGCTCCATGCTGCTGGCCATGCCCGTTGCCTTACTGGCCGGGCTTGTCTCCTTCCTCTCACCCTGCGTGCTGCCGCTGGTTCCCGGGTACCTGGGCTATGTGAGCGGGCTCAGCGGGGCCGACTTGCAGGATCAGCGCCGCGGCCGGATGTTCGCTGGGATTGGCTTGTTCGTGCTGGGCTTCTCAGTGGTTTTCATGCTGATAGGCGCGGTCTTTGGCCAGCTGGGTGCGTGGCTCATGGGGCCCGACGCCGCATGGGTCACCCAGGTGCTGGGCGTCGTGGTCATTTTCATGGGTGTTGTGTTCTTGGGCGGCATGAGCTGGTTCCAAGGTGAAGCGAAGATCCACGCGAAACCCCCGGCAGGGCTGTGGGGCGCACCCATTTTGGGGCTAACCTTTGGATTGGGCTGGGCTCCGTGCATTGGCCCCACCTTCAGTGCAGTACAGCTGCTGGCGTTTTCAGACGGGCCCAATGCGGCCAAGGGCGCATTCCTGACCTTTGTTTACTGCCTGGGACTTGGCCTGCCGTTCCTGCTGATCGCCCTGGGTGCACGAAAGGGACTGGGCGCCTTGGCGTTCTTCCGCAAGCACCGCCGCGGACTGCAGTTCTTTGGCGGCGGCCTGTTGATTGCATTGGGCTTGTTGATGGTCTCCGGCTTGTGGGGCACGTGGATCAATCAACTGCAGTTTTGGTTTGCTAACGAAGTGAGATTGCCAATCTAATGAAAGAGACAGTGGTGGAAGAGCCCAAGCCGGCGAAAGAGCCCAAGCGCAAGAAGTCGCAGCCAGCTGGCGGCGACGTTGTGCTGCCCCAACTCGGGCTCATCGGCATGCTGCGCTGGGCCTGGCGGCAGCTGACAAGCATGCGCACCGCCTTGTTCCTGCTGTTGATGCTGGCCGTGGCGGCCGTGCCTGGCTCCTTGTTCCCGCAGCGCTCAACCAACGCTGCCGAAGTGACCCAGTATTTGAAGGACAACCCCACCTCGGGGCCCATCATGGACTGGTTCAAACTCTTTGACGTGTACTCCTCGCCCTGGTTTGCCGCCATCTACCTGCTGCTGTTCACCTCCTTGATTGGCTGTGTTCTGCCGCGCGCCAAGATTCATTACAAGGCCATGCGCTCCGCACCCCCGCGCACCCCCAAGCGACTTTCCCGGCTTGCCGAATACGGCACGGTGGAAATCCCGGCCGGGAGCGGAATCGACGCACACACTGCTGTGGAGGACGCAGCGGCGATGTTGAAGGCTCGGCGTTACAGGGTGGATGTGCGTGACCTTGACACTGATCGGCCCTCGGTGGGCGCCGAGATTGGCTTCCTTAAGGAAGTGGGCAACCTGATCTTCCACACGGCCATGATTGGTGTTCTGGCCGCCATTGGCTTCAGCGGCTTGTTCGGCTATAGCGGCCAGCGCGTTTTGGTGGAGGGTGAAACCTTTGTCAACACCTTGATGAGCTATGACACGTTCACCCCCGGAGCCAATTTCAGTGATGACCGGCTGAGCCCCTACTCAGTACAGTTGGACCGTTTGGTGGTCAAGTATGACAGGTCAACGCAGGCCCACTACGGCCAGCCACTGGACTTCAACGCCACACTGAGCGTCAAGGACGGCCCCGGCGCGGAGGCTGAAAGCAGGACCCTCAAGGTCAACGAGCCAGTTGCTCTGGGCGGCACCAACCTGTACTTGGTGGGCAACGGCTACGCCCCGGTAGTCACCGTCAAGGATGGCAAGGGCGATGTGGCCTTCCAAGGCCCCGTCATCACGATTCCCACGGACGGCGCCTACACCTCCTTGATGGTGATCAAGGTGCCCGACGCCAAGCCCAACCAACTTGGATTTGTGGGCTTCTTCCTGCCCACGGCGCTCATCGATGAAAAGGGTGTGGCGTTTGGCTCGGACCCCGACCCCTTCAACCCGCAGCTGAACCTCAACGCCTACACAGGCGATCTGGGCCTGGACAACGGTGTGCCACGCAACGTCTACACCCTGGACACCTCCAAGCTGACGGAGATCAACTCACGCAACGTCGATGCAGGCGGCATCGTGTTGGTTCCAGGGCAGAGCTACACCCTGCCTGATGGCAACGGCAGCATCAGTTTTGACGGCATCAAGCGATTCGCCGCCCTCGACATCAGGCACGATCCGGGCCAAGGCTACGTCTTGGTCTTCTCACTCCTGGCGCTGGCCGGCCTCATGGGCTCCTTGTTCCTGAACCGCCGCCGTGTGTGGGTGCGGACGGGCAACCATCCCGACGGACGCACCATGGTGGAATTTGGCCTCCTGGCCCGCGGCGAGGACCATCGTCTGGCCGGCGAATACGCAGCCATTAACAAAGCCTTACACGCCAAATGGCTGGTGCCAATGGATGCGCCGGGGCAAAATGGTGAGCAGGCACAAACAACAAACAACGACTCCGCACCAACAGACTCCGCGCAGCACGTTACCGCGGCAAGTAAGGATCAGTAATGCCAGAGATCAATGAAGGCTTCGCCCAACTTAGTGAGCAGCTCATGCTGGTTGCCGGGTTGGCCTACGCGGTGGCTTTTTGCGCCTACGCCTGGGATTTGGTGACCTTTAGCCAGGCGGTCAAAAAGGGATTGGCCGGCGAGCAGGCCGCCAGCGATGCCTTGAACAGCAAGGAAGCGGCACTTGTGGGTGCCCGTGGCGCGGCAGGCCAGGGCCTTGATTCCGGCCCGCAGGATCGCGGAGTCCGGCCCAGCAGCAAAACCCATGCCGGCTCCGACGGCATTACGGCTGGCGATTCCATGCGCTACGGCAAGCAACGCCGTGTTGTTGCCCGAGTCGCCGTGGCACTGACTGTGGTTGCCGCCGTCGTGCAAGGTGCCGCGGTGCTCTTCCGCGGACTGGCGGCAGGACGCGTCCCGTGGGGCAACATGTACGAGTTCTGCACCACGGGCAGCTTTGCCGTGGCTGTCGTGTTCTTGCTGGTGCTGACCCGCCGCGACCTGCGCTTCCTGGGTACCTTTGTCATTGGCTTGGTGCTTGTCATGGTGGTTGCCGCATCCGTGGCGTTCTGGACACCCGTTGGCCACCTGGTGCCGGCACTGCAGAGTTACTGGCTGATCATCCACGTCTCCATTGCGGTTCTGTCCTCGGCGTTCTTCACCTTGACTTTTGCCATGTCGGTGTTGCAACTTTTCCAGACCCGCCGCGAGGCCTCCATTGCTGCCGGCAAGAAGGACAAGGCGCCCGTGATGCGCCTTGTCCCCAACGCCTTGAGCCTTGAAAATCTCTCCTACCGGATCAACGGCATTGCGTTTGTGGGCTGGACCCTGACGCTCATGTTCGGTTCCATTTGGGCGGAAAAGGCGTGGGGCCGCTTCTGGGGCTGGGACACCAAGGAAGTGTGGACGTTTGTTATTTGGGTGGTTTACGCCGGCTACCTGCACGCCCGCGCCACGAAGGGCTGGACGGGCACCCGTGCGGCCTGGTTGTCCATTGTTGGCTACCTCTGCGTGGTCTTTAACTTCACCATTGTGAACATGTACTTCTCCGGCCTGCACTCCTACGCCGGGGTTGGCAGCTAGCAACAACATTGGAGCCACCTGGCTCCAATGTTGTGAAAAGCTTGGTTCATGCATTCCGTGATCCCCACCCCTGCACAACTCGTCTGGCAGCGAGACGCCATGGGGGCGTTCTTCCACTACGGTTTGAACACCTTCCATGGCAAGGAATGGAGCGATGGGACCCTGCCCGCGGCGTCCTTCAACCCCACCGAGCTGGACGCCGAACAGTGGGTCCACACCGCAGTCTCCATGGGTGCCAAATATGTTGTTGTGACGGCCAAGCACCACGACGGCTTCTGCCTGTGGCCCACGGCCACCACGGAGTATTCCGTGGCATCCTCGCCTTGGCGCGGGGGTGATGGTGACGTTGTGGCCGAGGTGGCCGCTGCATGCCGGAAGTTCGGCATGAAGCTGGGCATTTACCTCTCGCCCTGGGACAGAAACGCCGCGTGCTACCCGGACAGGGAAGCTTACGACGATTTTTACCTGGCCCAGCTGCGTGAGCTGTGCAGCAGCTACGGTGAGCTGGCAGAGCTGTGGTTCGACGGCGCCGGCTCGCAGGGGCGTGAATATGACTGGGAGCGCATCAGCGCGCTGATCGCCGAGTTGCAGCCTGAAGCCATGGTCTTCAACATGGGCGCCCCCACCATCCGCTGGGTGGGAAATGAGGACGGCCTGGCCGCCGACCCCGTGCACTACGTGGTGGCTGAAACCAACTTCTCCAATTACACGGTCCACTCGGCGGCCCTCACCGAGGCCCTGTACCTGCCGCCGGAATGCGATGTGTCGCTGCGTCGCGGCTGGTTCTGGCACCCGGAGGACGAGCCGAAGGAACTGGACCACCTGCTGGCCATTTACTACCGTTCCATTGGGCTGGGCGCCAATTTGCTGCTCAACCTGCCCCCGGACATGCGCGGGCTGATTCCGGCCCAGGACGTTGCCCGGCTGGGGGAGTTTTCCACTGAAGTTCGACGCCGTTTCCAGACTCCGCTTCCCGCCGCGCTCAGCGCTGCGGGTGACGGTACCTGGCTTGCCGACTTCGGCGCCGAGATTGCTTTTGACCATCTGCGCCTGAGTGAAGATTTGGTGACGGGCCAGCGTGTGGCCCACCACTTGGTCTTGACCGAGGACGGCCGGCTCGTGGTTGAGGCCGGGACCATCGGGACCCAACGAATCCACGTCGTCGAGCCTGTGAGGGCTGCACAGCTGATCATTCACCTCGAGGGTGAGGAGCCGCTGCTCACGGCCGTCACGGCGTTCAGCACGGGCGTCAGTCACGTCCCGGCGATCAATTATCTAGCCACCACCGAGGCCCCGAAATGAGGCTTCCGGCGCTAGCCCAAGCGCAGCGCAGCACCGGCGCGAATGTTGGTGCGGGTGCGGTGGTAAAATCGGGTCTAGCACGCACAAACTTTTAGCGATACCGGTCTAGCTTCTGGCCGAAAGAATCGCACTAGAAGGCCTCGCTCCGTCGACGGCCTGACGCCCATATCACCAATAAAGTCTGGAATCCCATGAGAAGAACTGCTCGCCAAACTCCGCCCGCCCTTGCCGAAGGCGCCATGCGCATCGTCGCCCTCGGTGGATTGGGGGAGATCGGCCGCAACATGACCGTCTTCGAATTTGCCGGAAAGCTGCTGATCGTTGACTGCGGCGTGCTCTTCCCCGAGGAGCACCACCCCGGCGTTGACGTCATCATCCCCGACTTCTCCTACCTGAAGGACCGCTGGGCGGACGTGGTTGGCCTGGTGCTGACCCACGGCCACGAGGACCACATTGGCGGTGTTCCGTACCTGCTCAAGCACCGTGGCGACATCCCTGTCATCTCCGCCAAGCTGACTCTGGCCTTCCTGAAGACCAAGCTGGACGAGCACAGGATCAAGGGCAAGATGATCACTGTCAAGGAAGGTGACCGTCGCAAGTTTGGCCCGTTCGACGTCGAATTCCTGGCCGTCAACCACTCCATCCCGGACGGCCTGGCCGTTGCCATTCGCACCCCTGCCGGCCTGGTGCTGGAAACCGGTGACTTCAAGATGGACCAGTTCCCGCTGGACAAGCGCATCACCGACCTTGCCGGTTTCGCCCGTCTGGGTGAGGAAGGCGTTGACTTGTTCATGCCTGACTCCACCAACGCCGAAGTTCCCGGCTTCCTGGCCGCCGAGGCGGACCTGATTCCGGCCATCGACCAGGTCATGCGCACTGCGCCGCGCCGCGTCGTCGTCTCCAGCTTCGCCAGCCACGTGCACCGCATCCAGCAGATCATTGACTCTGCGCACAAGTACAACCGCAAGATCGCTTTTGTGGGCCGCTCCATGGTCCGCAACATGGGCACCGCCCGCGACCTCGGCTACCTGAAGATCCCCCGCGGCATGCTCGTTGACGCCAAGGAACTTGAGCGCATGGCCCCCAACAAGGCCGTGCTCATTTGCACCGGTTCACAGGGTGAGCCCATGGCAGCACTGGCACGCATGGCCAGCGGCGACCACCAGATCAACCTGACCGAGGGCGACACCGTCCTGCTGGCCAGCTCGCTGGTCCCCGGCAACGAGTCCTCGATCTACCGTCTGATCAACGACCTCACCAAGCAGGGTGCAAATGTTGTCCACAAGGGCAACGCGAAGGTGCACGTCTCCGGCCACGCCAGCGCCGGCGAGCTCGTCTACTGCTACAACCTGGTCCGCCCCAAGAACGTGATGCCGGTCCATGGTGAATACCGCCACCTGAAGGCCAACGCCGAGCTGGCGGTCCGCACCGGCGTCGACCCCAAGAATGCATTCATCGTTGAGGACGGCACCACCATTGACCTCAAGGACGGCGTTGCCAAGGTCACCGGCAGCGTTCCCGCAGCCTACGTCTACGTGGAAAACATGGTGCCCGGCGCGGCAACGGAGGAGTCCCTCCAGGACCGCCTCCGTCTGGCCGAGGACGGTGCTGTCACCGTACTGCTGATCGTCAACCCTGACAATGGCAAGATTGAAGAAGACCCGGAATACTTCCCCGTAGGTTTCAACCTCACGCCGAAGGACATTGAAAAGGCCACCGGGATCGTGGAGAAGACCATCTCCGGGCTCCGCGGCGAGAAGACGGGCCATGGCGCCGAAAAGGCCGTCGCCGAAGCCCTGCTGCGCTGGTCCGACCGCGCGCTGCGCCGCAAGCCGGTGTACACGGTCATCATCGTCGAGTCCTAAGTAGGACCGCACCTAGAAGGCCTGGTCGCTGCCCCCTCTCCGTCATGGAGGTGGGGCAGCGGCCGGGCCTTCGGTTTTCCTGCCACACGCCGTCAGAGGGCCCCTTGCAGGCTATCTGCTGATGGCTTCCGCGGTGACGGCATCCAAGGTGGCGGTGTCCACATCCTGTGAGGGACCCTGCAGGTAGCGCTGCAGGGAATCATCCATGGCGTTGAGCCAGCGCGTGTGGTGCTTGGCAGCCAGGGTTCCGGTGACAACCGAGCGGTGGCTCATGTCCCGGTAGCCTAGGATGTCAGTCGCCTTGTGGCCCATCCAGTCCTTGAACAACTGCGAGACGGCGGCTAGGTCAAACGGCGGGTAGTCGGTGGCGGCAATGAGCTCACGCAAGTATTCCGACTGGAAATCGGCCTCGGCGTTGTGGTCCAGCAAGGCGGCCTGGAGTCCCAGCCAACGTTCGATGTCCGCTTCGCGGGCCTCGAGCGACGGCAGTTCCACGGCCCCCGTCATGACGTCGCGGGCAAACCAGGCCTGCGCATCAAACATGTTGAACGTGTAGTACTGGTCCTGCGCGCCCAGGTAAAACAGGTTGGTGTTTTGCTGCCACACCACGCCCTTGTACAGGTTGGCCGGGTACAGCACGTTCTTGGATTTCAAGGCCAGATCACTGGGAAGGAACGGGTACTTGTGCTGGTACCCCGTGCACAGTACGACGGCGTCAAAGTCGCCGCTGCTGCCGTCACTGAAGTGGGCCGTGTTCGCGTCAAAGTGTGTGACCAGCGGACGCTCCACCGTGTTTTCTGGCCAGTCGAAGCCCATGGGGGCTGAGCGGTAGCTGAAGGTGACTGATGCCGCGCCCATCTTGTGGGACTGCATGCCGATGTCCTCGGCTGAATAGCTGCTGCCAATCAAGAGAATGTTCTTGCCGGCAAAGCGTTCTGCGCCACGGAAATCGTGGGCATGCAGGACTTCGCCGGGGAAGGAATTGATGCCCGTAAATTCGGGGACAGCGGGGAAGGAGAAATGCCCTGTGGAGACAACCAGCTTGTCAAAGATGTGCTCCGAGGTGGTTCCGGTGGGGAGGTCTTCCACGGTGAGGGTGAATTCCTGCGTCAGCTCATTGTAGGAAACCCACCGTGCGGCCGTCTGGAACTGCACATACTTGCGGACATCGGATTTTTCCACCCGCCCCTTGATGTAGTCAAAGAGGACTTCGCGCGGCGGGAAGGAAGAAATGGCGCGGCCAAAGTGCTCATTAAAGGAGTAGTCGGAGAATTCCAGGCATTCCTTGGGGCCGTTGGACCACAGGTGGCGGTACATGCTGGAGTGGATGGGTTCGCCGTGTGCGTCCAGACCCGTGCGCCAGCTGCTGTTCCATTGGCCGCCCCAGTCGTCCTGCTTTTCAAAGCACATGATGTGGGGGATCTCCGCGCCGTTCTGGCGGGCTGATTCAAATGCCCGCAGCTGTGCCATGCCGCTGGGGCCTGCTCCAATGATTCCGACTCGTAATGTCATGGTGCTCTCCTGATCCCTTGGATTCTTTGTGTCGCTGATAAAAACGATGCTTCGAATCCATGTCCGCCAGAAAGTACTAGAAAGGGCCAAAAGGGCGCATCTGTGGCGAAACATCAAGGCGCAAGGTGCGCGGCGGCAGAGGTGGCTGCGGCAGTAATCTGGCGGATGGCCGCCAGTGGTTCTTCAAGGAGCTCATACGCATCAAGGCCAAAACGGCGTCAAATGGTAGTCCGGAACCAGGTATTGGTGCGTTTTACGCACCAAGATTCGACAAGCAGTTGTTGCAAATCCAAGAAACAACAACTTGTTACCCATTGCAACATTTTAGAAATGTTAAGTCAAAATCCGGCAATAGATAAGGAAAGCTAACTCATTGGGGCCGCGGCACCCGAGGGTGCCGCGCCGCGTTTTGGGTGCCGGTTTCCGTGGTTACAGTTCGGTGACCTTGCCGTCGCGGACGTCCCAGCGGGCGTCCAGACGGACGTTCTCCAGCAGCCGGCGGTCATGGGTGACCAGCAAAAGGGTGCCCTCGTAACTTTCCAGCGCCTCTTCAAGCTGCTCAATGGCCGGCAGGTCAAGGTGGTTGGTGGGCTCATCGAGCACCAGCACGTTGACGCCGCGGGCCTGCAGCAGGGCCAGTGAGGCCCGGGTGCGTTCGCCGGGGGAGAGGGCAGCGACGGTGCTGGTGACCTGATCGGCCTTGAGCCCAAATTTGGCCAGCAACGTGCGGACCTCAGCTTGGTTCAGCTCGGGGACCAGTAACTCAAAGGCTGCGCCCAGGGGTGTGTCCTCGGGGAACTGGCTGCGGGCCTGGTCAATTTCACCCAAGGCCACATTGGCGCCCAAGGAAGCCGTGCCGGTGTCCGGCGTTGCGTGTCCCAGCAGGAGCCTGAGCAAGGTGGACTTGCCGGCACCATTGGGGCCCGTGATGCCAATCCTTTCACCCGCGTTGACCTGCGCCGACACGGGTCCCAGGGTGAAGTTGCCCTGCTGCACCACGGCCTCATTCAAGGTGGAAACAACTGTGCTGGAACGGGTGGCGGCACCAATGCTGAACTGCAGCGCCCACTCCTTGCGCGGCTCCTCCACCTCATCGAGGCGGGCAATCCGGGACTCCATTTGCCGGACCTTTTGTGCCTGCTTTTCGCTGGACTCGGCGCTGGCGCGGCGGCGGATCTTGTCATTGTCGGGGGACTTCTTCAGGGCGTTGCGCACGCCCTGCGAACTCCATTCGCGCTGGGTGCGGGCACGCCCCACCAAATCGGCCTTCTTGTCGGCAAACTCGTCATACGCCTCGCGGGCATGCCGCTTGGCGATGGCGCGCTCCTCCAGGAAGGAATCGTACCCGCCGTCGTACACGGCAACCTTGTTCTGGGCCAGGTCCAACTCAACCACGGAGGTGATGCAGCGGGCCAGAAACTCCCTGTCATGGGAGACCAGGACAACGCCGCCGCGCAAACCGGTGACGAACTGCTCCAGCCGGGCCAGACCGGCCAGATCCAGGTCATTGGTGGGCTCATCCAGCAGCACCATGTCAAAGCGGCTCAGCAGCAGCGCAGCAAGGGCCACGCGGGCAGCCTGGCCACCGGAAAGGCCGGTCATGAGAGTCTCGGGGCCAACATCCAGGCCAAGTTCGGCAAGGGTGGCGGGGATTCGCTCATCCAGATCGGCGGCTCCGCAGGCCAGCCAGTGGTCCAGGGCGTTGGAGTAGTTGTCGTCGTCCTCGGAGTTGCCCGAGCCCAGCTTCTCAGCTGAGGATTCCATGGCTTCGGTGGCCTCGCTGCAGCCTGTGCGGCGGCCAATGTAAGCGGCAATGCTTTCGCCGTCGAGGCGCTCGTGCTCCTGCGGCAACCAGCCAACGAAGGCATCCTGTGGCGCCGTACTGACGGTGCCGCCCTGGGGTTTGTCGGCTCCGGCCAGCAGACGTAAAAGGGTGGATTTCCCGGCGCCGTTGGCACCCACCACGCCAATGACATCGCCGGGGGCCACAGTGAAGGAAAGATTGCTGAATAAGGTGCGGTGGGCGTGGCCTCCGGAGAGGTCCTTCACCACAAGTGTTGCGCTCATGCTTCAATCTTAAGTTGCTTCCGGCCACTGCCCTGACGGTGGTGGCCCACATCTCGCCCCACCCCACCCAACTGTGACGCACTTGTTGTGCAAATTGCGCCGTTTTGCGACAACAAGTGCGTCACAGTTGGGGGACGGGCGCGGAGGCTCGTCGACGGGCCCAGCTCGAGAGAATGTTGCCGCATGTGACGAGGGGTTTGAATCCGGCGCGCTGCGGCGGGCAGACTGGTGGACAGAATCAAGAGTCCCGATCATGCGGCCCAGGCCGATCGGGCGGCAACCCTCAAAACCATAGTGGGGTGCCCCTGGTGACGATTCGACACTCGTGCGGCAAAGGACTGCGCGGTGTAAGTATGGCGCGGTGCCCGGCACTCGCCTTCACACGAAGGAACCCTCATGACTGAATCCGCTATGTGTAGCTATGCGACACCCGTCAGTGCCGTGGTCACCAGGGCCTGACGTTTCATCCCCGCACCGGGTGCGAGATCGAGGAAAAAGCAGAAGGAATCGACGGCACCGCGCAGCGGATCATGAAAGAACTTGTCAGCGGATGCTGGCGGTGAGCACCAGTTCATCGCCGGCATCGCGCTGCGCCTGAAGTTCGGCCTCCATGCCGGCCTTGGTATAGCTGCCGGTGAAGATGGGGGTGCCCGGTTCAAAGGCTGCACCGTTGCTCAAGGATCCGGCGTCAACGGCGTCATAACCCAGACGGTCCACAAACTCCAACACCAAGGCGCGCGTATCGTCGTCGTCCGCGGCAACGGCCAGCGCGCGGCGGTCGGGCGTACCGGCGTCGCGGGCGTCCAGCTCAAGCTCATGGTAGCCAATGTGGTTCAGCGACTTGGCCACGAGGGCGCCGGGCACGTGGGCGTGCACCATTTCAGAGCTCGACGGCGCATCCTCCAGCTCCGGCATGTCGCCGTTGGTGTCGCGCCAGTAATTCATGGTGTCCACCACGTGCTTTCCGGCGAGAGCGTCCGGGTTCAGGGTGCGGAACTTGTGCAGCGGCACCGACAAAACCACCAGATCGGCCTCGGCCATGGCCTGCTCAGCTGTAACAGCAACGGCGCCGGGGGCCATGACGGAAATGATCAATGAAATGTCCTTGGGATCACCGGATGCCGCTATCAGTACACGGTAACCAGCCTTCAGGGCTTGGCGGGCAACGCCGGTGCCCACCTTGCCGGCGCCCAGGATGCCAACGGTCTGCATAGTCATGCGATCAACCTTCCTTCATGTACGTTGCTTTACAGATCATCTTATCTGAATATGATCTGTTGTAAAGCCCAGTTCTCCGTTATGATGGGTGCCATGAGTAACAGTCCAACCGAGCAGCGCCCCTCCGTCGATGCCCAGGAAGACTTTGGCTGGACACTGGGCGTTTTGGTCCGCAATTACCAAAACGCCTCGACGGCAGCCATGGGGGAATTCCTGCACGGCGCGCGTGGCTATCAGGTGCTTGTTGCCGTGGTGGGCGGGGAGCTGCCCAACCAGCTGGCGCTGGCCCAGCACCTGGGCATTGACCGCACAGTCATGACGTACTTGATCGATGACTTTGTCAAGGAGGGCCTGGTGGAACGCCAGCTGAACCCGGCCGACCGCAGGGCCCGCATTGTGGTGGCCACCAACGCTGGCAACAAGGCACTCGCTGATTTGCAACTGCGTGTGGCGGGAGCTGAAAACGCCGTGCTGGGCGCCTTGGCCGCCGAAGAACGCGAGCTGTTCCGGACACTGCTGCGCCGTGTGGCCTGCGATGCCCCGCCCGTTTCCGCGCATGATCTGGGTGCCTGTGAAGCAGTGGAGCAGATGCTGGGAACCTAAGGACGTCGCTAGTCTCCCCTGCCGGTGTCAGCGTCCATGTTTGAGCGCCGGGCCCATGGTGGCGCCGGGAGAGTACGAGCACTCGATCAGCAATTGAGGCAGCGGGTTGTTTTTCTTGTCGATCTGGTCAATCAAGACATCCACTCCCAGTCGGCCAAGTTCATCGGCCGGGGAAATGAGCACGGCCATTTCCGGCTCTGACATGCTTGCCGTGTCCAGCGAGGAGGCCAAGGCTAGGACGGAAATATCCTGCGGTAACCGGTAGCCTGCCTGTTGGAGCCCGGCAACAAAACCCGGACCAGCATGTTCATTCATCATCAAAACGCCGGTTGTTTCGGGGTGCTTTGCCGCAAATTCCTTGGCCAACTCGCGGCCTCCTGCCGATGAATGCACGCCACTCATGATGGCGCCGGAGAGGCCGCGTTGGGCCGTGACTTCCCCGAACGCCTTGCGAGTTCTGGCGACCGGACCGTATCCGCCGAGCAGCTGGTTGCCAACTCCGCCGTCGATGAGCACCAGGTCGGTGTGCCCGAGTTCAACCAGCCTGTCAATGGCGTTCTCCACGGCGGATTCAAAGTCAACGTCAACAAAGGGAATCCCTGTGGTGTCCCGGGTCCGCCCGATCAAGGCGAAGGGGACGGCGCTTCCGGATAGTTCGGACACGCGGGGGTCATCGAGTTGGACTTCCATCAGTACCACGCCGTCCACCAGCCCTGAGGATGTTAGCTCGGTGACTGCCTCGGCGTCGTTACTCATGGGCCACAGCACCAGGTTGTAGCCCCGGAGCCGGGCCTGGTCGGCGGCGCTGGTGAAAAATCGCACCGACGTGGGAGAGAAGCGGTGCTGCAAGGCTGGGTACAGCAATGCGAGTACGTGGGTGCGGCCCCTGGCCAGCGCGCTACCGACGGCATTGCGGCGGTAGCCCAGATCCTTCATGGCCGCCTCCACCTTGGCCCGGGTTTTGGGCGAGACGGGTTTTGAGTCGTTGATGGTAAATGACACGGTCGCCAAGGACACGTTCGCCAGATTGGCGACATCCTGCATGGTTGCCACGTTGCTCCTCCCAAGTGTTCTGGGTCTAAGCTACCTCACCCAACTCTAATCAAAGTGTGCTCCAGGGAAGACACAAAGTAAAGCGCTTTACTTTTTCCTTGACACGACGGCATTGGCACAGGCATGATCAATGTCACACCCTAAGTAAAGCGCTTTACCGTGAACGCTTTGGACCTAACCCAGGAACCATCAATGGCGAGAATTCCCTCCCGTCAGCGAACGCCGGGCGCCGCCCGGTCCGTAAGGAACCGCCGTCGAACTTTAGGAAAATTGCTTGATTCTCCGCCGCTATGCGAGGGCGGAATCGTTCACAACCAAGGCACCGCATCACGTAACCGAGCAAAGGAGCTACCCGTGAAGAAACAAACTAAGACCCGCCTGAGCAAGTTCTTGGCCATGGCAGCAATCGCACCCTTCGTCCTGACAGCCTGTGGCGGCGGCAACAGCGCCTCCGGTGACGCAAGCAGCCTGACCCTCATGGACTACTACAACAACGATCCAGACAAGGCCCTGATCCAAACGGCCATCGATAAATGCGCCGCAGATATTGGTGTCACGATTACCCGTGAAGTGGTGCCCGGCAAGGACCTGATTCAAAAGGTCTTGCAGAAGTCGTCCTCCAAGACTCTGCCGGACATCTTGATGCTGGACAACCCGGACGTGCAGGAGATTGCCTCCACCGGAGGCCTTGCCCCGCTCAGTGACTTCGATGTGGATACCTCCGGGTTTGCCCAGGGCATGCTCGACGCCGGCACCTACGAAGGCGAGGTCTACGGACTGGCACCCACGGCCAACACCTTGGGCTTGTTCTACAACAAGAAGCTCCTGGCCGACGCTGGCCTGAAGCCGCCCACAACATGGGAGGAACTCAAGACAACAGCCGCCACGCTGACCGCCGGCGACCAGTACGGTCTGGCCTTCTCCGCCATAGCCACCTACGAGGGAGCATGGCAGTTCCTGCCGTTCATGTGGACCAATGGCGGCAGCGAAACTGAGTTGGATTCGCCTGAAAACAAAGAGGCGTTGCAGCTCTGGAAGGACCTGATCGACAGCGGTGCGGTCTCCAAGGGCGCCATCAACTGGGGCCAGGGCGATGTTAAGGACCAGTTCATGTCTGGCAAGGCAGCCATGATGATCAACGGACCGTGGCAGATTCCGGCACTCAACGATGACGCCGCCCTGGAATGGGGATCCGTTCAGGTGCCTGTCAACAAGGCCGGCCAGACGCCCACAGCACCTTTGGGTGGCGAGGTTTGGACCATTCCGCAGACAGGGGACAAGGCCAAGCAGGCCAAGGCCGCTGAATTCATCAGTTGCTTCACCGCAGGAGATACCCAGGTGGCATTGGGCTCCGAACGCTACACGGTACCCACCAAGCCCGAGCTTGCCAAGGAATATGTCGCCAAGATGCCCGACATGGAATCGTTCACCGAGCAGATCGCCAACGCACGCTCACGCACGGGCAACCTCGGCGCCGAATGGCCCAAGGCGGCAACCGCCATCTACACGGCCATCCAGCTGGTGCTGACGGACAAGGCCAGCGTTGATGAGGCCTTCGCTCAAGCTGCCAAGGGCTAACGCCACCACCATTTCGACGCCGGTTCCGCACCCAACGTTGCTGCGGAACCGGCAGAGAGGCCACCATGACTTCCCTTTCAACCGACGCGCCCGCTGCGTCCACCGCCCGATCCGGCAAGAGGGCGGCTACACCCGAATCGCGGCCGCGGCAGAGTTTCTGGGCCCGCGAAAATATCGCCAAAATTCTCTTCGTAGTGCCCGCTGGCTTGTACATGCTGCTGTTCTTTGGCTACCCCGTGGCCAAGAACCTCGTCATGAGCATGCAGGACTACACAACCAAGACCTTCTTCACCGGCGAGGCCCCGTGGGTTGGATTCCAGAACTACATAACAGTCATCAGCTCAAATCTGTTTGGGCCGGCGTTGCTCAACACGGCACTGTTCACTATTGCCTCCATTGCCGGCCAGTTCGCAATTGGGCTCGCGCTGGCATGTTTCTTCAACCGCAACTTTCCGCTCAGCCGCTTCCTGCGGGCCATGCTGCTGCTCCCGTGGCTGCTGCCACTGATTGTAGCCAGCGCCACATGGCGCTCCATCCTTGATCAGGACTCCGGAATCCTGAACCAATTCCTGGGTACGTTCGGCGTCCCCGCCATCCCGTGGCTGACAAGCCCCGACGTGGCACTGCTCGCCGTCATCCTTGTCAACATCTGGGTGGGCATTCCCTTCAACGTCACGTTGCTTTACGGCGGACTCCAAGACATCCCGGCGGAACTCTATGAGGCTGGGCAACTGGACGGCGCCACCGGGTGGAAGGCGTTTCGGTACATCACCTGGCCCAACCTTCGCCCGGTTGTCAGTGTGGTGCTGATTCTGGGAGTTGTCTACACCATCAAGGTTTTGGACATCATTTTGGGTCTGACGAACGGTGGCCCGGCAAACTCGACCCAAACCATTGCTGTGCGGTCCTACCAGGAATCGTTCGTCAATTTCGAGTTCGGGGTGGGTGCCGCATTCTCCAATATTCTGATCATCATTTCCCTCGTGTTCGCCGTCATCTACCTGCGGGCAAATCGCCGCGCTGTCGATGAGTAGGAGACTTCAATGACTACTGCATCCCTGAACCACAGCAGTGTTCGCGTGAGCGCGCTGCGACGTAAAGCCATCAAAACCCGGGCCTCCACCGTCCTGGGAATCCTTTTCCTGGCCTTCATGTTGTTCCCCATCTATTGGATGGTCAACGCTTCGCTGCAACCATCCGGCAACACCCTCTCAGCGGACTTCTTCCCATGGAATCCGAGTTTTGCCGGCTATGAAAAGGCCATCGCAGATCAAGGTAAGAATTTGCTGACAAGTCTTGTCATTGCCCTCGGAACGGTTGTTGTGACACTTGCCATCGCAGCGCCGGCAGCCTACGCCCTGGCCCAGTTCAAGTTTCGCTGGATTAGTTGGGCGTTGCTTGCCATCCTGATCGCCCAGATGATCCCGGGCGTTGTTATCGCCAATGCCCTGTATGCCGCCTACAACAATCTGGGACTTTTGAACTCCATCCCCGGTCTTGTTTTGGCAGATGCAAGCCATGCCATCCCGTTCGCCATCTTGATCATGCGGGCATCGATGATGAGCATCCCGGCGTCGATCATTGAGGCTGCGCGCGTGGACGGGGCAGGCCAAGTCCGGGCCTTTTTCTCCATCGCCATGCCCATCGCCAAAAATGCCCTCATCACGGCAGGCCTTTTTGCCTTCCTCTTCGCCTGGAGCGACTTCTTGTTTGCGTTGACGCTGACAACCACCGATGAGATTCGCCCCGTGACGCTGGGCATCTACCAGTACCTCGGCACCCAGGTCTCCAACTGGAGCGCCGTCATGGCAACTGCCGTGTTGTCCTCGTTGCCAGCCATCGTGCTCTTGGTGGTGGCACAGAAGTACATCGCCGCCGGGGCAACCGGTGGAGCCGTGAAATAGCCCCCAAACGTGCACCCCCTACAACTTACGCAACACCAGGAAAAAGGAAAGTGAACACCAATGTCTGCAATCGCTAACCCGGAAACCCCCATCAACGTCGTCGTGTGGGGAGAAAACCGGCACGAACAAGTGGAGCAGAGCGTTCGGGACATCTACCCGAACGGCATGCACACCACCATTAAAGAAGGCATCGAAGAGAACCTGGGCGCAGCTGTTGCCGTGACCACAGTGACTCTGGATGATCCAGAACACGGTCTGACGGAGGAAGTTCTTGCCGCCACCGACGTCCTGATCTGGTGGGGCCATGCCGCCCACGATGAAGTCTCCGATGAGGTGGTTGAGCGCGTGCACAAGCATGTACTGGCAGGTATGGGCCTGCTGGTGTTGCACTCGGGCCACTGGTCCAAGATCTTCGGCAAGCTCATGGGGACCTCCTGCACCCTGCGCTGGCGTTCGGAGCAAGACCGCGAACTCGTGTGGACAGTAGACCCCACCCACCCCATTGCCCAGGGCGTGCCGCACCCGTTCATCATTCCGGCCCAGGAAATGTACGGCGAGTACTTCGACGTCCCCGCACCGGATGAGCTCATCTTCCTCTCTACCTTCACCGGCGGGGAAGTGTTCCGCAGCGGCATGACCTACCGTCGCGGGTTCGGCAAGATCTTCTTCTTCAGTCCCGGCGACCAGGACTACCCCGTCTACCACCAGAAGGAAGTCCGTAAAGTCATTGCCAACGGAGTTCAATGGGCCAAGACGCTTCGCCCGGAACGCGCCGAGCCTGTGCTGTTGCGCTATGAAACCGAAGACTTCTACAACGGCAAGGGCTACCAGGGGGCGATTGTACATTGAGCACTTTTGCCACCACTGATACTCCCGGCCGGCTGCGCCTGGTCCAAGTTGGTGCCGGCGGCATGGGGAAGGCCTGGATCGAGGCGATCACGGCAAACCCGGACGTGGAATTGGTGGGCCTGGTTGATCTGAACACGGACACCGCCCACGCGGCGCTTGCCGAGAAGGGACTTGCTGGCGTCCTGGTGGGGACCAGTGTCAGCGACGTCGCCGCAGCAACTGGTGCCCACGCGGTGGTCAATGTGACAGTGCCCGTGGCCCACCACCCTGTCAATGTTGAGGCCATGCTTGCCGGCCTGCCGGTGTTGTGTGAGAAACCGGCCGCACCGACCGTTGCCGAGGCGCTGTCCCTGGCCGCCAGCGCGGAAGCCAGTGGCCAGATGCTGATGATCAGCCAGTCCCGTCGCTACTTCAACTCCCTGACCCAGCTCAAGGCAGTCACCGGCGAGCTGGGGGAGATCGGGGTCATCACCACCGAGTTCTTCAAGGCGCCGCACTTCGGCGGATTCCGCGAGGACATGGACCACGTGTTGTTGGTGGATATGGCCATTCACCCGTTCGACGCCGTCCGTCACCTCACGGGCCAGGACCCAGTCAGCGTGTACTGCGAGGAATTCAACCCCGCCTGGAGCTGGTACAAGGCCGACGCCGCGGCTACCGCCATCTTCGAATTCTCCAGCGGCCTGCGCTATGTGTACTCAGGTTCCTGGTGCGCGGACGGCCAAGAAACCTCGTGGAACGGGCAATGGCGGGTCAACGGGGAACGGGGGACGGCGCGTTGGGACGGCGAGCAGGCGCCTGTTGTTGACGCCGTCGATGCGGCCGGCGGCAAGATTGGGGTGCCGGCAGTCGCCGCCGGTCCCGAGCAGATCGCCGGATCACTGGCCGAGTTCGTCTCCGCGATCCGCACAGGCAAGGTGCCGGACGGGGAGATTCATGCCAATGTGCATTCGCTGGCCATGGTGGAAGCGGCAGTGCTTTCCGCCGAAACCGGACAGCGCGTGCGGATTGACGACGTCCTGACGGCTGCTTATGAGCAGGCGCTGGTCGCCGAAAAGAATGCCGAGGTCAAAGCTGTCCTGGCGGCTTGGGGATCACCGCTGGGCCGCCTCGCCTGCCGGGCGGAAGCCATCAGTCGCTAATCGGTGAGCGATGTGACGGCCGGTCGCGTGGGTAGGGTGAGCCCTTCCTGCGCGGCCTGCGTCTGCGTCGTTGTGTTTCCGCGAGCGGCGATGGAAACGCTCAGCTAGATCTACAACCCGGACTGACATTGGGGGAATGATGCACGGGCCATCAGCGAGTCCTTGCCATCACTCATCGGCACCGTCCAGGCCGTTTCAGCGGTCCTGCCCAGCGTCCAACGACAGCCAGTTTTCTCGTGTTGCCAACGCGGCCCCATCGGCATCCCCAACACTGGCGAGCTTGATGATCTGTGCGTGCACCGTCACTGAATGCCGGGCATCGTCAGTGCTGAAGCGCTGGTACTCGCTGCGCCGGAGCACGGGCATGGCCTGTTCCAGGACCACCGGAATCATGGCGTTTCCTGATGCGTCAACCATCACGGCATGAAACTTGTCGTCGGCAGTCAGGGCGGCATCGACGTCGTCCGCATCCAGCGCTGCGGAGAAGCCTGCGTTGGCAGCAACCATGGCGGCAATCTGATTCGGGCCCAAGGCGGGCACGGCCAGTCGGGCGGCCAGCTCATGCATTGCGGCCACCACTTGCTGGGCGTTGCGGGTTGACTGCGCGTCAAGCGGGGCCACGATGGTTGCCCGGCCCGGTGTGGTGACAACAAGACCGGCGCGCTCAAGGCGTAGCAACGCCTCACGAATGGGGGTCCTGCTGACGCCCAGCCATGACTCCAGTTCGGGGTCCTTGAGGCGTTCGCCCGGGGCAAAGATGCCGTCAATAATGGCATTGCGGATGGAATCGTAGACATCATCGCGCAGCAGGGACCGCTTGTGAATGCCGTGCGGCAGGGGAGTGGGCATGCAACATAGGATATATCGCCGTAGGTCTCTCGAGGCGTTCTTGGAATGGCCCGGCCCCAAATTGCTTGCAACCAGCTGCCCAGCTGCGCAAAGCGCGAAAACCCTTGACAGCCACGCACAAAGCGTATGCAATATATTGCATACGCAAAAGGAGGTGTGCTCCCGCCGAGCAGCACCCACCCAAGCTCCGACCCGACAAGGACCTCCCATGGCCATCGCCGATTTTGAACGCTATCCGCTAACCTTCGGGCCCAGCCCCATCCACGATCTGCCCAGGCTGAGCAACCACCTGGGCGGGGCCAAAATTTGGGCCAAACGCGAAGACGTGAACAGCGGGCTGGCCTTTGGCGGCAACAAAACGCGCAAGCTTGAGTACATTGTTCCGGACGCCATCGCCCAAGGTGCCGACACCCTGGTCTCCATTGGCGGCTACCAGTCCAACCACACCCGCCAGGTGGCTGCCGTTGCGGCAAAAATTGGTATGAAGGCGCGCCTGGTGCAGGAAAACTGGGTGGACTGGCCGGATCCACTGAGCGACCGCGTGGGCAATATTCAGCTTTCCCGCATCATGGGCGCCGATGTCCGTCTCGATGCGGCCGGCTTTGATATTGGCATTCGCAGCAGCTGGGAGCAAGCCATCAAGGATGTAGAGGACTCCGGCGGCAAACCTTATCCCATCCCGGCTGGCGCCTCGGAGCACCACTTGGGTGGCCTGGGTTTCGCCAATTGGGCCTATGAAGTTCAGGCGCAAGAAGAAGAAATGGGCGTCTTCTTCGACACCATCATTGTTTGCACTGTCACCGGGTCCACCCACGCCGGCATGATCGCCGGCTTTGCCGGGCAGGACCGTCCCCGCCGCGTCATCGGCATTGACGCCTCCGCCACCATCGAGAAGACCCGCGCGCAGGTGGCCCGCATAGCCCGCCACACAGCGGCGCTGATAGGGCTGGGCCGCGAACTGCGCGACGACGAGATCACCGTCCTTGAAGGGTGGGCCGGAGATCTCTACGGCATTCCCGTGGAGTCCACCATGGAAGCAATCCGACTCTCTGGCTCCCTGGAAGGCATGATCATCGACCCCGTCTACGAAGGAAAGTCCATGGCCGGACTCATCGACCTGGTCCGCGCCAAGGACATCCCCGCCACCAGCAACGTCCTTTACGCGCACCTGGGCGGACAGTTGGCACTGAACGCCTACAGCGGCCTGTTCCGCTAATCCGAGCACGACGCCGGGCACCCACTTCCCGCTGACGGTCAAGCCGGCGCGGGGCCGGGTTGCGGCTTGTCACCCGCAGTACCAACGTGGGTCCGCCACTGCTGCGCGAGATACGCCCTGTCCAGCTCATGCGATTCAGCCACCGAAACCTCCCAATGCAGGCCCCCGTCCGAGCTGATCCTCTCCGAACCGCACGCCCCAAAGCGGGAATCTGGGGCGGATCAGGGCGGGACAGCGCGGCTCTTCCACAAGTGAAGTTTTTTGCGTTACAGTTTCATATTGTGAGTTAGAGAACAGCAGCCCCAATCCGTCCGTTGATCGCCGCGCTTCGATGCGCCGCTTGATCGCGTTAGACACGTCTGCCAAACCCCCATTTTTTAGAAGGCTTTTGTGCGCTCATTTCCTTATCCGGATGCCGGCAGTCCCGACCTCCGTTCACCCTCGCGGTTCCTGTGGTGGCTTGCCAAGGCCCAACGGGCAACCTTGCTTCTTGGCATCATCTACGGCTCCCTCTGGACGGTGTCCCAGGCGCTGATCCCGTATGTCCTGGGCCAGGCCATTGACTTGGGCATTGTTGCCGGGAACTTCAGGGCACTTGCAGGATGGGTGGCCCTGCTCCTTGGTCTGACGCTCATCCAGGCGGTGACCTCAACGTTGCGGCACCGGGCGGCGGTGAGCAACTGGATGCAAGCCGCTTTCAGGTGCTCGCAGTTGATCGGCTACAAGGTCACCCGCAGCGGCGACGCCCTGCCGCAAAAATTCTCTACCGGCGAGGTGGTCTCCACCTCCGCCTCCGATGCCATGCGCATCGGGGAAATCTTTGACGTCTCGGCCCGGCTGGCCGGTTCCATAGTGGGCTACCTGCTGGTGGCGTTCCTGGTGTTTCAGTCCTCGTGGCAATTGGGCCTGGTGGTGCTTTTCGGCGTCCCCCTCTGCGGCGCCATGCTGTTGTTCGTGATCCGGCCCCTGCAAAAACGGCAGAAGGACCAACGTGATGCCGCCGGAAAGATGACGGCCCTGGGAGCCGACACCGTGACCGGTTTGCGTGTGCTGCGCGGAATTGGCGGGGAGCACATCTTCGTGGAGCGGTACCGGGAGCGCTCCCGGGAAACACAGCTGGCCGGGAACAAGGTGGCCTACTCGCTCGCCGACCTTGACGCAGCCCAGGTGCTGGTGGTGGGTGTCTTCAGCGTCGCCTTCACCTGGATTGGTGCCATGCAGGCACTGTCAGGCCAAATTGAGACCGGCCAGCTGGTGGCGCTGTACGGGTACGCCGTCTTCCTGGTCTCGCCCATCCGCACCGCCTCCGACGCCGTCTCGCGTTTCATCCGCGCAAACGTGGGGGCCCGGCGCATCATTGATGTTCTGGCCACGCCCTCTGCCGTGCACGACGGCGGCACAACAGTTGGCGCGCCCTCTGCGCCGAGCGCCTTGCTGGACAGCAGCTCAGGGGCGCTGATCCAGCCGGGCCTGCTCACGGGCATCGTCTCGGCGGACCCGGCGGCGTCGGCGGAGCTTGCCCGCCGCCTTGGCCGCTTTGAAGATGCGGTGCTGCGCGAGGCCCAGGTGTTGTGGGGCGAGGCCGCCCTGCACCTGGTCCCGCTCGGTGATGTGCGCTCGCGCATTGTGGTTTCCGACGCCGAACCGCAACTGTTCACCGGCACCCTGCGTGAAGAGCTGGACCCGTCGGGGCGGCACAACGACGCCGGCATCATGGCGGCCATTGACGTGGCCAGCGCCGCCGACGTCTTTGACGGGCTGGAGCACGGCCTCGACGATGAAGTCACCGAGAAGGGCCGCGGCTTCTCCGGCGGTCAGCGTCAGCGCCTGGCCCTGGCCCGCGCCCTCCTGACCGGGGCCGAGGTGCTGGTGCTCATTGAACCGACCAGCGCGGTGGACGCGCACACGGAATCCCGGATTGCCACCGCACTGAAAACGGAGCGGCGCACGGAGGCCAACACCACCGTGGTGGTGACGGCCAGCCCGCTCATGCTCGGCGCCATGGACACGGTTTATTTCCTCGACAGCGAGGAGCGGCTGACCCAGGGGACACACCACCAACTTTTGGCGACGGTGCCGGACTACCGCAACGTGGTGATCCGCGGCGCCGGCATGGACGGCCATGCAGATCGCGGGCACGAACCGGACGGCCCCGCAAATGACAACCACAGCACCTCGAGCAGCGAAGGGCAGCGCTAATGGCTGAGAATAAACTTCCCGTAGCGGATTCGGCGCAGGTCAAGGCCGAAGGTGTCCGGCTCATGCGCCAGCACAGCAAGCCGCTGACAATGGTGGTGGGACTCTATGTCCTGGCTGCCATCGCGGGCCTGGCCGGCCCGTTCCTGCTGGGCCGGCTGGTGGACGCCATCACCGGCGGCACCACCGCCGGGTTTGTCACCAATGTTGCCCTGGCGCTGGCAGCCTTTGTGGTGGTGCAAACGTTCCTGGCGCGCTGGGCCCGGCGCAAGGGCATGGTGCTTGGCGAAAAAGTCTTTGCCCAGCTGCGCGAGGAATTCATGGAGCAGGTGACCTCGCTGCCGCTGTCCACGGTGGAAAAGGCCGGCACCGGCGACCTTGTCTCCCGCACCACCAACGACGTCGACGCCGTCTCCCACACCGTCAGGTTTGGCGTGCCGCAGGTGCTGGTTTCGGTGGCCACCATTGCGCTGACAGTTGCCGCGGCAATCTTTACCAGCCCGCTGCTGGCGCTGGCCTTGCTGGTGGGTGCGCCCATGCTGATCCCCGTGACACGGTGGTACCTCAAACGTGCCACCCCCGGCTACCTGCGCGAACGTGAAAGCTACGCTGTCCTCAACGGCGCCATCACCGAGACCATCGAGGGTGCCCGCACCGTTGATGCGTTGAGCCTGGGCCCGCACCGCCGGGGCCGGATCGACGCGGCACTGCGCCGTTGCTTTGACGTGGAAAAGTACACGCTGGGCCTGCGCACCGTGCTGTTCCCGGTGGCCGAATTTTCCTTCTGGCTTCCAGTGGCGGCTGTCCTGTTGTGGGGTGGCTGGCTTGCCTCCAACGGAACAGTGAGCGCCGGCATGGTGGCCACCGTGGCACTGTACGCCATGCAGCTGATCGACCCCGTGGACACCTTGATCATGTGGATTGATGAAATCCAGGTGGGCGCGTCCTCGCTGGCCCGCATTGTGGGCATCCGCAACGTGGCCGGTGACAGGACAGCCACCGACGCCCATCCGGCGGATGAATCCCTGGTGGTGGATGAGGTTCGCTACGCCTACCGTGAGGGCCGCGACGTGCTCCACGGGATCGACCTGACGCTGGTTCCCGGGGAGCGCCTTGCCATGGTTGGCCCGTCCGGTGCCGGCAAGTCCACGCTGGGCCGCCTGATTGCGGGCATCCACCCGCCCACGGCCGGTTCGGTCAAAGTGGGCGGGGTTCCGCTGGTTGACAGGCCGCTGGATGAGTTGCACCGAGAGGTGGCCCTGGTGACGCAGGAGCACCACATTTTTGTGGGAACCTTGGCGGACAATCTTCGCCTGGGCAAGGCCGGCGCTACAGACGCCGAGCTTGAAAAGGCCCTGGCCGACGTCGGATCCCTGGGTTGGGTGCGCGCCCTGCCCCAGGGACTGGCCACGGAGGTGGGCTCGGGCGCCCACACCTTGACGCCGGGGCAGGCCCAGGAAATGGCGCTTGCCCGCCTGGTGCTGGCCGATCCGCACACGCTGGTGCTGGATGAGGCGACGTCGCTGATCGACCCGGCGGCGGCGCGCGAGCTGGAATTTTCGCTGAGCGCAGTGCTCAGCGGCCGGACGGTGGTGGCCATTGCGCACAGGCTGCACACTGCGCACGACGCCGACCGGGTGGCGGTGGTGGAAAAGGGGCGGATCTCCGAGCTCGGATCCCATGACGAGCTGCTGGCCCAGGGTGGCGCCTATGCGGCCCTGTGGAATTCCTGGCGGCAGGACGCCTAGGACAGCCCCTATTGCCCAGTTAGAAATGGGCGTAGCGTGGGCCGAAGGGGCGATTTGGACCGAACGGCCCGAACCGAAACCGGCTTGACCACTGGAGGAGCGTTCGAAAAAGATGCCTGACAAACAGCCACACCACCACGAACACAAGAAGCTGGATAAGGGCCACGCCATCAAGGCCAAGCGTGCCCAGAAGAAGGCGCGCGGCGCCGCGGATGAGTCCGCCGATCCCGTTGCCCACATTGTCAAAAAGCGCTAGCTCGGCAAGGCCCCCAGCCAGCTATATGCGTATGCATGGAATAGCTGGCTGGGGGTCCGTGTTGTGACCAGTATGGAAACGAACTTCAAAAAACGCATTGGATTCCTGTCCTTTGGCCACTACGGCAGAGGCCGTGGCTCACAAACCAACACGGCAGCAGATTCACTGCACCAGGCCATCGACCTGGCGGTTGCCGCGGAGGAGATGGGCATCGACGGGGCATTCTTTCGGGTGCACCACTTTGCCCGCCAGCAGGCAGCACCGTTCCCCTTGATGGCGGCCATTGCCGCGCGCACCAGCCGGATTGAGATCGGCACCGGCGTTATTGACATGCGCTATGAGAACCCGCTTTACATGGCCGAGCAGGCGGCCGCCACAGATTTGATCAGCGACGGCCGGCTGCAGATCGGTGTGAGTCGTGGTTCACCCGAGCCTGCCGCCAACGGCGCGGCTGACTTTGGGTATCACCCGCTCGACGGCGAGACCGGCGCCGACATGGCCCGGCGCCACACTGCAAGCTTCAGGCACGCCATTTCCGGTGCTGGCGTGGCCGAACCCGCCGAGCACGCCTCCATGGGTGGGGAACGGCTGCTGCGCATTGAGCCGCAGTCGCCGGGGCTTTCCCAGCGGATTTGGTGGGGTGCCGGATCTCGCGGCACAGCCGTGTGGGCGGCTCAGCAGGGCGTGAACTTGATGAGTTCCACGCTGCTGACCGAGGATACCGGCGTTCCTTTCGACCAGCTCCAGGCCGAGCAGATTCAGCTTTTCCGTGATGAGTGGGCTGCGGCGGGGCATGACTTCACGCCGCGTGTTTCGGTCAGCCGCAGCGTCATTCCCGTGGTTGACGACGTCGACCAAATGTACTTTGGGCTCCGCGCGCAGGCTGACAGCAAGGACCAGGTGGGCATCATTGACGGCCTGGTCTCGCGCTTTGGCAAGAGCTATATTGGCGATCCTGCCGCACTGGCACAGGAGTTGGCGGCCGACGCGGCAGTGCAGGCTGCAGACACCGTGATGCTGACAGTGCCCAACCAGCTTGGTGTTGCCTACAACACCAAAATGTTGGAGAACATTGCCAAGTACATTGCCCCGGCCATTGGCTGGACGCCGAACCGCTGATCGACCGGGCTGATTTAGTGGTCCCCGCGCAGCCGGTCCATCTCCCGGCGGTCTTTCTTGGTGGGTCGGCCTGTGCCGCGGTCGCGCTGTGGCAGGCCAAGAGCCGGCAGGACGGGTCGCGGGGGAGTGTGGTCGGTGAAGCAGTGTGAGGCGGCCTCGGCACCAACGCGCTTGTTGATGAGCTGGCGGACTTCCAGAATCCTGTCATAGCCGGGCTGACGGACCCGGACGGTATCCCCGGGCACCACCGTGTGCGAGGCCTTGGCGTTGACATCGTTAAGTTTCACGTGGCCCGCGCGGCAGGCGGCCGTGGCCATCGAACGCGTCTTGTAGGCCCTGATGGCCCACAACCACGCATCAATGCGGACGGAGGCCCGGACAGTTTTTGGAATGCTCATGATGGAATCCACTCTAGCGCCGGACGGCGAGTCAGACGGAATGCGCCGGGGGCCTGCCGAACGGGCAGTAGTTGTTGATGTTCCTTGGAAACATCAACAACTACTGCCCGTTCGCGAGGCAAGCTCGGTATGTGGGGCTCAGTCCTGGTTGCTGAACGCAGCGTCGAAGGACAGGGCCGACGGGGCAAAGTCGAACTTCTTCAGCGCAGCCAGGGCCTCGGGCGCCCCCTGGAGCCTGTCCATGCCCGCGTCCTCCCACTCGATGGAGATGGGGCCGTCATAACCAATGGCGGTCAAGGCGCGGAAGGATGATTCCCAAGGCACATCGCCGCGTCCGGCCGAGACAAAGTCCCAGCCGCGGCGCGGATCGCCCCACGGCAGGTGGGAACCCATCACGGTGTTCCGGCCCGTGGGGCGCAGCTTCGTGTCCTTGCAGTCAACGTGGTAAATCCGGTCCTTGAAGTCCCAGATGAAGGAGACCGGGTCGATCCCCTGCCACATGAAGTGGGAGGGGTCCCAGTTCAGCCCAAACGCCGGACGGTGGCCGATGGCCTCGAGCGTCCGCACCGTGGTCCAGTAGTCATAGGCGATTTCGGAGGGGTGCACCTCGTGGGCGAAGCGCACACCGCATTCGTCAAAGACGTCAAGGATGGGGTTCCAGCGGTCGGCGAAGTCCTGGTAGCCGGCCTCGATCACCGATTCCGGAACGGGTGGGAACATGGCAACGTACTGCCAAATGGAGGAGCCCGTGAAGCCCACAACGGTGTTGACGCCCAGAGCCTGAGCCAAACGCGCCGTGAGTTTCATTTCCTCGGCGGCACGCTGGCGCACGCCCTCGGGATCGCCGTCGCCCCACACCTTGGTGCCAACAATGGCCTGGTGCCGGAAATCGATGGGGTCATCGCACACGGCCTGGCCCTTGAGGTGGTTGGAGATGGCCCACACCTTCAAGCCATAACGTTCCAACAGGGCCAACTTGCCGGAGACGTAGCCGGGCTCGTCCCAACGCCACGGGTCAAGATGGTCACCGGAGCACGCGATTTCCAGGCCGTCATAGCCCCACTCGGAGGCCAGGCGCGCCACGTCTTCCAGGGGGAGATCGGCCCACTGGCCGGTGAATAAGGTGTAAGGGCGGGGCATGGTGTTAGTCCTTTGAGACGAGTTGGGGTGCGGCGGTGGGAACTGTGGCGCCGCCAGCTGCCGAGGAGGCTTCAATGGCGGCGAGAACACGTTGCACGCCCAAACCTTCCTCGAACGACGGCGACGGGTCAGTGCCGTTGGCAATGTTCAGCAGGAAGTCACGGATCTGATGGGTAAAACTGTGCTCCCAGCCAATCACATGCCCCTGCGGCCACCAGCCGGAAATGTAGGGGTGTTCGGGTTCAGTGACCAAAATGCGCCGGAATCCTTGAACCTCAACGGGGTCGGTGCCGTTGAGGAAGTACAGCTCGTTGGGGTTCTCCAGATTAAACGTAATTGACCCGGCTGTGCCATAAACTTCCAGGCGCAGCGCATTCTTTTGCCCCAGCGCCACGCGCGAAACGTCCACACTGGCCACAGCGCCGCCGTCCATGGTCAACGTGGCCCAAGCTGCGTCGTCGACAGTTACTTGCTCGGGGCCATCAGGGCCGGGGCGCTCGGTGACAAAGGTGTGCAGCCGGCCAGAGACGTCGGCCACGGTGTCATTGAGCAAATATTGCACCTGATCCACCGCATGCGAGGCGATGTCGCCCAGCGCACCCGAACCAGCGGTTTCCTTGCGCAGCCGCCAGGTCATGGGGGCTGAGTCGTCAACCAGCCAGTCCTGCAGGTACGACGCGCGGATCTGGCGAACGGTGCCCAGCTCGCCGGCGGCGATGAGCTTCCGTGCCAGGGCCAGAGCAGGCACCCGGCGGTAATTGAAGCCAACCATTGACCGCACGCCAACGGAGCGGGCCGCCTGTGCCGCCGCCACCATGGCCAAAGATTCGGCCATGGAATTGGCCAGCGGCTTTTCCACCAGGACATGCTTGCCCGCGGCAAGTGCCGCCGTCGCAATCTCAGCGTGCAGCCAGCCCGGGGCACAAATGTCAACAATGTCTATGTCATCGCGGGCAATGACCTCCCGCCAGTCCGTGGCGGATTCGCTCCAGCCGTACTTGTGCGCTGCTGCTGCCACGGCGGCCGCATCGCGTCCCACCAACACCTTTTGTTCAAAGTTGGGGACGTCAAAGTGATTGGCCACTGTGCGCCAGGCGTTGGAGTGTGCCTGGCCCATAAACGCATAGCCAATCGCGGCAACACCCAAGGTGCGGGACACGGAGGTCTGGAGGGAGGTCATGTCAGCGATTCCTAGAGGGTTGCTTCGGTGGGGTTCCAGTCCGCGGGCAGTGCCGGGGAAGCTGGTGCAGTGCTCTGGACGGAGACGAATTCGCCGCTTTCCACGGACTCGGCGATGGAGACCATTGCATCGAGCACGTGGTACGCCAGTTCGCCCGGCACCCGGTGGGGGACGCCTGCGCGGATGGAACGGGCCATGTCCAGCACGCCCATGCCGCGGCCTTGGGCGGGTCCCTCGGCGGCGATGGTGGTCCACTCGTCCTCGCCGCGCTTGCACAGCTGAATCTCGCCGTCGAAGTTGTTGGGGTCGGGCAATGAGATGGTGCCCTCGGTGCCGGTGATTTCCACAAAGCCCGTGCGCGCCTTGGGAGATTCGAAGCTGTACACGCTGTGCGAGGAAGCGCCGGATTCAAACTGGGCGATGGCGCTGACATGGGTGGGCACCTCGACGTCGAACACCTCGCCTTCCTTGGGACCTGAACCAACTGTCCGGGTGGAGAAGGCGGTACTTCCGACGGCGGCCACCTTGGCGATGGGGCCAAAGGTCTGGATGAGTGCGGTCAGGTAGTACGGGGCCATATCAAACAAGGGCCCGGCACCTGTCTGGAACAAGAAGGCCGGATTCGGGTGCCAGGATTCCGGCCCGGGGGACTGGAACATGGTCAGTGCCGTCAACGGCGTGCCAATGGCTCCGGAATCGATGAGGCGGCGGGCCGTTTGCAGGCCAGCGCCAAGGAAGGTGTCCGGGGCGCAACCGAGGCGCATCCCTGCAGCCTGGGCCTCCTTCAACAGGCCCAGCCCGCTATCGCGATCCAGTGAGAACGGCTTTTCCGTCCATACATGCTTGCCAGCCCGTACTGCTGCCGTGGCAACCTCAACGTGGGCTGCCGGGATGGTCAGGTTCACCACGATCTCAACGTCCGGGTGGTTCAAGGCAACGTCAACGCTGCCGGAAGTTTCAATGCCATACTCTGCGGCACGTGCGGCGGCGGCCTCTTCGAAGAGGTCAGCCACCACGAGTACCTTGATGTCGGGAAAGGTGGTGAGATTATCCAGGTATTGCTTGCTGATGTTGCCAGCGCCGATTACGGCGACGCCAACGGGTCCTGTTGTTGCCATGAGGATCAGGCCTTTCCGGCATTGAGGAAGGCAAGGCTCGCAGCGATGCCGTCGAAGATGTCGCCTTCGTAGTCGTCAAATTCCACTACGCCAACTTCCAACGACTTGGCGGCGCCGATGACGTCCCAGATGGGCACCTCGCCCTGGCCGGCCGGCAGCTGGGCCTTGGTGTCATTGTTCAAGGGGCCGTCCTTGATATGGATGTATTTCACGCGTTCACCCAAGCTGGTCAAGATGTCAACGGCGTTGGCTCCGCCCACGGAAACCCAGTACGTGTCCACCTCCAGTACCAGTTCGGGGTCAAGCAGCGTTTCAAAGTATTCCAGGGCCGTGGTGCCGTTGATCTTGGACTCCAGCTCCCACGCATGATTGTGGTAACCCACCCGGACACCGTATTCGGCACCCTTCTTGGCTGCGGCATTGAGGCCGTCGGCAATCTTTTGGATGTCCTCGGCGGATTGCCACTGTTCGGCAGCGATGAAGGGGTCAATGACTGTGGTGATGCCCAGCTTGTTGGCTGCGGCAAAAATTTCGTCCTGATCGGCGCTCAACAACGGTGCATGACCTGATGGAGCAGTGATGCCATTTTCAGCGAAGGCGGCGGCGAGGGCATCGGCCGTGGATACAAAGTTGTAGGGCTCCACCTTGGTAAAACCTAGTTCTGCCACGCGGGCAATGGTTCCGGGCAGGTCCTCTTCAAGGGGCTTGCGCACGGTGTAAAGCTGCAGAGAATACGTCACTGGGGTCTCCTGAAAGCATGGATGAGTGTTCCATTCCAAGCTAGGGGAACTTTTGTCGAGCGTCAAGCAAAAGTTTGTGAAACGTCCTGGGACTATCGGATTGTGACAGATAGAAGCCTGTGTGTTATCTATTGTGAATGCCAATGAAACCAGTGCAACCCCTGTCCCGTGGCGCGTCCTCCAGCGGTGCGCAGGGCCCCGATTTCAGTGGGCAGCCCTATGGCTACTCGCGTGCGGGGGATGTGTTCCAACTTTTGCGCGACGGACGCGCCCGGACCAGGGCGGAATTGGCGGAAATAACAGGCCTTGCCCGGTCCACGGTGGCGGCCCGCATTGATTCCCTCACCGCCGCCGGGCTGATTGGCCCCGCAGGTGAGGCCGTCTCCTCAGGTGGCCGGCCGCCGTCGCGCTTTGCCTTTCAGCCATCGGCACGGGTCATCCTGGCCGTTGATGTTGGCGCAACGCACGTCTTGATTGCGTTGCTGGATCTTCGTGGCACAGTGCTGAGCGAGCTGCGCGAGACCATTGACATCGCCGCAGGTCCCACCGCGGTGCTCGATCAGGTGTTGGAGCTCTGCGGTCAGCTGTTCCAGCAGGCTGGCCGCCACGAACGGGAACTCGTGGGGATGGGCATGGGCTTGCCCGGGCCAGTGGAGCACTCATCCGGGAAGCCGGCCAGCCCGCCTATCATGCCGGGCTGGGATGGGTTTGACGTTCCTGCGTATGTGCAGAAGCGCTTCGCCGTGGATGTGCTGGTGGACAACGATGTGAACATCATGGCCCTCGGGGAACGCGCGTCGTACTGGCCCGACGCCGAGAACCTCCTGTTCATCAAGGTTGCCACGGGCATTGGCGCAGGCATCATCAGCGGCGGGCTGCTCCAGCGCGGTGCTGACGGAACAGCTGGCGACATTGGCCACGTGCGCGTCCCACGTGGCGGCGAGGTCATGTGCCGCTGCGGCAACTTCGGCTGTCTGGAAGCCATGGCGTCGGGCCCTGCAGTGGCGGCGGCCCTGGCAGCTGCGGGCGTTCCCGCGGTGAGCGGTGAGGACGTGCTGGACCTGGCTCGGCGCGGGAATTTGGTTGCGATCTCAGCCATGCGCCAGGCCGGCCGGGACATTGGCGATGTGCTTGCAGCCTGCGTAAATCTGCTCAACCCCTCGGTCATTGTGATTGGCGGCGGACTGGCTTCGGCGGGTGAATACCTCCTGGCCGGCGTGCGCGAAATTGTGTACCAACGTTCCTTGCCGCTGGCCACTGCCCGCTTGCGTATAGTACAGTCCATGGCGGCGGGGCATGCCGGTGTGCTCGGCGCCGGGCACATGGTCATTGACCACGTGCTCTCCGCCTCCAACGTGGAACACCTGGTCCAAGTGCAGCAGCAATAGGAGCTTCCCCGGGGCCAATGTGGCGATCGCCGATCTGGCGCACCAGCAGGGGATCTCCGAAGCAGCTGTCTCCTACGCGCTCAACGGCAGGGCCGGGTGTGGGTCACGTCTAGCTTCATATGCAACACCTGACGATCAAAACAAGATGATTGATTAACCGGCTCAGGGTGGTGCTCCACTGTGGTCTGAAGCGTCCAATAAACCCCTCACACTCATAAGTTTTCAAAGAAATGCCATCTTTTGAATGATGCTCGGCATAAGTTCCTCGAGATCTAATTCTTGTTCGGCACCTGGCTCGTCGTTGGATATGTCGGCGTGGGCTCAGACGCCAGCTTAGGGGAGGGTCCCCATCGTGAGCTTGGTGGTAGCCGTTTTGCCGTCCCGTACGTAGGTGACCTGAACGGTGTCGCCGGCCTTCCGGGCCAGCGTGACTTCGGTGAGCACAGCGATGCTCGTGGCTGGCCGATCGTCCAGCAGCGTCACCACATCGCTGGGTTGGAGTCCGGCCTTGGCGGCGGGGCCCCCGGGGGCCACGGCTTGCAGGTATAGGCCGGCCGATACGCCCAACTTTGCTGCGGCCTCGGGTGGCAGCGGAACAGCGCTCACGCCGAAGAAGGGGTAGGCCACAGTGCCCGTCTCAATGAGTTGATCGGTGATGCGTGCGGCCAGATCCACGGGGACGGCGAAGCCGATACCCACGCTGCCGCTGGCAATCTGCGCCTCGTTGGGGATGGTGGCGATGGCTGTGTTGATGCCGACCAGTTTCCCGGCGCAGTCAACCAGTGCGCCGCCGGAGTTTCCTGGATTGATGGAGGCATCAGTTTGGATGGCGCCAACAAGTATCGCGGTTGTGTCATCGTCGCTGGGAACCGGTACATTCCGGCCCAGCGCGCTGACAATGCCGGAGGTTACTGTGCTTGAGAGGCCCAAGGGGGCGCCGAGCGCCACCACCGGCTGGCCCACCAGGACGTCACCGGACTTCCCAAGCTCAACGGTGGGCAGCACCTCGGTGGACTTTACCTTCAGGACAGCTAGATCCGACTTGGGGTCACGGCCAACAAGGTCAACCTCGGAGCTCCTGCCATCGCTGAACAACACCTCAATGGTGCCGCCATCCGCGGCTGCAGAAATGACGTGGTTGTTCGTCATGATGTAGCCCTCCTTGCGGACAATGACACCACTTCCGACGCCGCCCACCTCACCATTGCTGACGGAGACAGTGACCACTCCGGGCAGCACTTGATGGGCAACGGCTGTGGAGTCACAGGCCCCGGCAACGGCCGCAACGCTTGTGGTCGCCGGACGCGTCAACAGGTAGGCGATCCAGCCACCGGCCAGCCCCGCTACCAGCGCCACGGCAACGGCACTGGCGATAACAGCCGATAGCGGCAGGCGCCTGAACCAGGGGATGCTGGGCCTTTGGTGCATGGCGGGCTCCGTTCGAGACAACAGCGGAAACTTTAGGAATGCCCAGCCTACGGCACCGACTCCGTCTATTTGTGAGATGTCGCCCAAACAAAAAGCGGGCCAGCCGGTGGAAACCGGCCAGCCCGCCAAGGCGCTGTTTTAGATGGCGCAGCCGTCGGGCCCGCACACCTCGGCATCTGATCCAGCGGCCACCATGGTCAGCGGATTGGCTTCCTGCCACGCTTCTTCCAGTGCCTGCGTAAACATGGCAGCAGGCTGGGCTCCGGAAATGCCGTATTTCCTGTCGATGACAAAGAACGGCACACCCGTCACGCCAATGGCACGGGCTTCGGCAAAGTCGTGGCGGACCTCGTCGGCGTACTTGTCGGTGTCCAGCGCCTCGTTGATCTCGATGGCGTCCAGTCCTGCCTCGGTGCCAACCTTTATCAGGGCCTCGCGGTTGCCAATGTCCACCCCATGCTCAAAGTGGGCCGAGAGCAGGGCTTCCTTGACGGCGTCGCCCTTTCCCTGGGCAGCAGCCAAATGCAGCAGCTGGTGGGCGTTGAAGCTGTTGGCCACCACCACGTCGTCGAACTTGTAGTGCAGGTCTTCGGCGGCAGCCTGCTCGGTGACGTGGGCGAACATGCCGGCAACCTGCGCCGGGTCCATGCCCTTGCGGTCGCTCAGGTAGCTCAGCTCGGTGCCGTCATAGTGCTCGGGGATGGTGGGGTCCAGCTGGTAGCTGCGCCACTGCACCTCCACGGAATCCTTGTGCGGGAAAGCGTTCAGGGCGGTTTCAAAACGGCGCTTGCCGATGTAGCACCAGGGGCAGGCCACATCGGACCAGATCTCAATCTTCATACTTCGCCCAACCGGTGGAGTGCGGCGAATATTCCAGCACCGCGCCACGCGAACGGGGAGTAGTTGTTGATGTTCGCCGTGAACATCAACAACTACTCCCCGTTCGACGGGAACTAATGGTGATTCACCGGGACCCGGATCTCGGGCCTGCAGTGGCGTCGCACCCGGTGAATCAACCAAATCTAGACTGCGGCCAGTTCCCTCTCGCCAACGGGGGCCGGTTCGGGAGTTTCGTGGAGGTAATTGGCGTACGCCGAGGTGGTCAGGAAGGCCGGGAAGTCCTCACCCAGGGCTACTGCTTCGAAGATCTCCAGGGCGTCGTTGAACCTGTCGGCGTCGAAGCGGGGCATCTTCTCAAACTCCTCCGCCAGCATCTCCTTCACCCAGTCAAAGGTGATGAGTTCGCCGGTGTCGGTGATGGCTTCGCTGTGGATCCACTGCCAGATCTGTGACCGTGAGATCTCGGCCGTGGCGGCGTCCTCCATGAGGTTGTTCAGTGCAACGGCGCCATGGCCGCGCAGCCAAGACTCAATGTACTGGATGCCCACCCAGATGTTGTCGCGGATGCCCTGCTCGGTGATGTTGCCTTGGGTGCCGGCAATGTCCAGCAAGGCCCTGTCGTCGAGTTCGACGTCGTCCCGGGTGCGGCTGAGCTGGTTCGGGTTCCAGCCAAGAACCTCATCAAAGACCTCCATGGCCACCGGAACCAGGTCCGGGTGGGCCACCCAGGAGCCGTCAAAGCCGTCGTTGGCCTCGCGGGTTTTGTCGGCACGGACCTTCTCCATGGCGTTCGCGTTGGCCTCCGGGTCGCGGCGGTTGGGCACAAACGCCGCCATGCCGCCAATGGCCATGGCGCCGCGGCTGTGGCAGGCGCGGACCAGCTGTTCGGTGTAGGCGCGCATGAACGGGGCCGTCATGGTGATCTGGTTCCGGTCCGGGAGCACAAAGCGCGGGCCACGGGTGCGGAAGTTCTTGATCACCGAGAACAGGTAGTCCCAGCGGCCGGCGTTCAGGCCCGAGGCATGGTCGCGCAGTTCGTAGAGGATTTCCTCCATCTCAAAGGCGGCCGTGATGGTCTCGATGAGAACGGTGGCGCGGATGGTGCCCTGCGGGATGCCCAGCAGATCCTGGGCCTGAATGAAGATGTCATTCCAGAGGCGTGCCTCCAAGTGGTTTTCAATCTTCGGCAGGTAAAAGTACGGGCCCTTGCCCTGGGCCATCAATCTGCGTGCATTGTGGAAGAAGTACAGGCCGAAGTCCACAATGCCGCCGGCCATGGGCTTGCCGTTGATGAGCAAGTGCTTTTCCTCCAAGTGCCAGCCGCGGGGGCGGACCACGATGGTGGGCAGCGTCTCGGCCGGTGCCAGTTTGTACTCCTTGCCCTCGGGGCTGGTGAAGTCGATGCGACGCTCCAGGGCGTCGATCAGATTCAGCTGGCCCCGGATCACATTGCCCCAGGTGGGTGTGGATGAGTCCTCCATGTCCGCCAGCCACACCTTGGCTCCGGAATTCAGGGCGTTGATGGTCATCTTCTGATCAACCGGTCCGGTGATTTCAACGCGACGGTCCTCCAAACCCGGTGCCGGCGGGGCAACCCGCCAGTTTGGATCCTCCCGAATGTGGGAAGTGTGGCTGAGGTAGCGGGGATCGGAGCCGCTCAAGATCTGCGTGCGGCGTGTTTTGCGGGCCGCCAAAAGTTCTGCGCGTCGGGCAGTGGTGCTGCGGTTCAGTGCCGCGATGAAATCCAGCGCCTCGGGGGTGAGGATTTCGTTTTGGCGGTGGATGGGCGGTGCTGTCAGGGTGATGCCGTTGAACGTGATTCCGTTCAGGCTGTTCGTTGAGTTCATGGGATGCGCTCCAAGTCTGGGGTAACTGTGACGCAGTTGTTGCTAAAAACGCGGACATTTTCAGCAACAACTGCGTCACAGTTGGGGGTTAGTGGAACTGCTGGGCTTCGGTGGAGCCGGCCAGTGCGAGGGTGCCGCTGTTAGGGTTCAGGGCGCTCGCAACCAGATCGAAGTAGCCTGTGCCTACTTCGCGCTGGTGTTTGGTAGCGGTGTAGCCGCGGTCTTCGGAGTCGAATTCGCGCTCCTGCAGTTCGACGTAGGCGCTCATCCCGTCCCGGGCGTAACCGTGGGCGAGGTCAAACATCGAGTAGTTCAGGGCGTGGAAGCCAGCCAGGGTGATGAACTGGAACTTGAAGCCCATGGCGCCGAGTTCGCGTTGGAACTTGGCAATCGTGGCGTCGTCCAAATGTTTTCTCCAGTTGAACGACGGCGAGCAGTTGTAGGCAAGCATCTGGTCGGGGAATTCGGCGTGGACGGCGTCGGCAAATTTCTTCGCCAGCGCCAGGTCCGGGGTGCCGGTTTCCATCCAGATGAGATCGGCGTGCGGTGCATAGGCCAGGGCCCGGGCAATACACGGTTCAATTCCGTTGCGCACATGGTAGAAACCTTCGGGGGTGCGCTCGCCGGTGATGAACGGCTTGTCGCGGTCATCCACATCTGAGGTGATCAAGGTGGCGGCCTCGGCGTCGGTGCGGGCAATGATGACCGAGGGGACACCGGCGACGTCGGATGCGAGCCGTGCCGCGTTCAGCGTGCGGACATGCTGGGCCGTGGGAATCAAAACCTTGCCGCCCAGGTGACCGCACTTCTTTTCGCTGGCCAGCTGGTCTTCCCAGTGCACTCCTGCTGCGCCGGCGCCAATCATGGACTTCATGAGCTCGTAGGCGTTCAGCGGCCCACCAAAGCCGGCCTCGGCGTCGGCCACGATCGGCACCAGCCAGTCCTCGACGCTCTGCTTGCCTTCGGAGAATTCGATCTGGTCGGCGCGCAGCAGGGCGTTGTTGATGCGTCGGACCACCGTGGGGACCGAGTTCACCGGGTAGAGGGACTGGTCCGGGTAGGTGTTGCCGGACGTGTTGGCATCGGCGGCAACCTGCCAGCCGGAAAGGTAAATCGCCTTCAGCCCGGCCTTGACCTGCTGCACAGCCTGGTTGCCGGTCAGGGCGCCGAGTGCGTTGGTGTAGCCGTCGGGGCCGGCATTGCGCAGCTGGTCCCAGAGCTTTTCCGCGCCACGGCGGGCCAGGGTTTGTTCCTCGGTGACCCGTCCGCGCAGCTTCACGACGTCGGCGCCGGTGTAAGTGCGCTCAATCCCTTCCCAGCGGGGGTTGGCCAACCACTCAAGTTCGAGGGCTGCGGCAGCTTGTGCATTGCTCTGCTCGGGTGTCATTGCGGGTTCAAATGCTGCGCTCATGGTCTCGCTCCTTTGCGATGGGGATGATCGGTGATTGAAACCCGAGATCCGGTGTTCTTCTTCGTGATTTCTACTATTCAGAAGTTTTCAAGAGGTTTCTAGGGGTAAACACTGGAAAGATTGGCACTTCTTCACGTATCGTCAAGAAATGACGAATGTGGGATGGAACACAGCCGAGGTGCGGGAGCCGCGCGGCAAGGACGCCGCTGCAAACAGCGAGCTGGACATCATTTCGCTGGGCCGACGCGTGCGGCACCTGCGCAAGAATCTGGGCATGACCCTTGACGATCTGGGCGGGAAAGTGGGGGCTGCGCCGTCGCAACTTTCCTTGATTGAGAACGGCAAGCGCGAGCCCAAACTGACGCTGCTCCAGCACCTGGCCGTGGCACTGGGAGTGGGGCTCGACCAGCTGCTGGGAGCAGAGCCGCCCAGCAGGCGCGCCGCGCTGGAAATTGAGCTCGAACGGGCGCAGCGCGGGCCGCTGTACCAGTCGCTGGGACTGCCCACAGTGCGCGTCAGTTCGCGGCTTTCCACCGAAGTGCTGGAGTCGCTGGTGGGCCTGCAGCATGAGTTGGAGCGGCGCCTGGATGAGCAGTCGGCCACGCCGGAGGAAGCACGCCGGGCCAACAATGAATTGCGGATGGAAATGCGCGAGCGCAACAACTATTACCCGGAGATTGAGCGCCAGGCCCAGGAGCTGTTGACCAAGGTGGGTCACGACAGGGGCCCGCTGTCCCACCACGTGGCCGCCGACGTGGCCGAACACCTGGGTTTTGACCTGCATTACGTGGGAGATTTGCCGCATTCCACCCGCTCGGTAACGGATTTGAAGAATCGCCGAATTTATCTCACCCAGGGACAGCGCTCCGACCACGACCCCCGGTCGGTGCTGCTGCAGGCACTGGGGCACTACGTTTTGGGGCATCAGACGCCAACGAACTACGCAGACTTTTTGCGCCAGCGCGTGTACACCAACTACTTCGCCGCGTCCTTGTTGATGCCCGAGCGGGCCACGGTGGACTTCCTCAAGGAGGCCAAGGCCGCCAAGGAACTGGCCATCGAGGACATCCGCGACGCCTTCGCCGTCTCCTATGAGACGGCCGCACACAGGTTCACCAACCTGGCCACGGAGCATTTGGGCATCACCACGCACTTCCAAAAGGTGCATGAGTCCGGGATCATCCACAAGGCTTATGAGAACGACGGCGTGAACTTCCCTGCCGATCACACCGGCGCCATCGAAGGGCAGGCAGTGTGCCGGTTCTGGACCTCGCGGGCCGTCTTTGATGTGCCGGACAAGTTCCGGGCCTTCAACCAGTACACGGACACGGCCGTGGGAACGTATTGGTGCACGGCCCGCACCGAGCGCCATTCCTCGGGCGAGTACTCGCTGAGCATCGGTGTGCCGTATGCGCACGTGAAGTGGTTCCGGGGCAGGGAAACCACCGAGCGCTCTCAATCCAAGTGCCCTGATCCGGGCTGCTGCCGCAGGCCGCCGGCGGAACTATCCGCGGAATGGGCCGGCAACGCCTGGCCGTCCACGCGGGCCAACTCGCACCTGCTGGCGGCCATGCCGCAAGGGGCTTTTCCCGGCGTCGACGAGACTGAGGTCTACAGATTCCTGGCAGCCCACGAAGGGCGGTAAACGGGCGGCTGCCAAGTCTTCGCCTGACGTTCACTTGGCGCACAGGCACAATGACCGCTGGGAGACATAGCGTGAAGGTGTCAACAGCACCAAGGCTCCCAACAGTGAGGAAATTTCATGACTCCGCAACAACTCCCTGTCATTTTGACCATCGAAGGCGCAGCCGCCAGCAACGAAGATGTTGTAGGGGACAACGTGGAGGTGGTGAACGCCATGTACCAGGCGCTTCTCAACGCTGAGGAAATCGCACCGGATGCCCTGCGCAGCTACTTCGTGGACTTCTACCTGACCCAGATGCTCGAGGGCGGCTTTGCCCAGTATGTGTTCATGACCCCGGACCGGGACGAACTGGACAACTACATTCGCGAGGGCCTGGAGGGCATGGGCGCCAAGGAGCACCTGGCACTGTTCGAGCGCACCATTGAACACTACGACTCCCTGTCCGAAACAGACATGGAGGCCTACCTTGAAGGTGAAAGCGATGAGGAGTCCGGCCCGTCCGACGCCGTTGCCACCATGGAAGCTCTCGACGGTGAGTTTGAGGAACTGCTGGAGTCCGAAGACGTTACAGGGCTCAACGCCGTGTGGCTGCGTAGCCAGCCGGGGCTGCTGGTGCTCGATGAGCAGGAACTTCAAGCACATATCGCTACACGCGTGGCAGGGATTCCGAACCTGGCGCAGCGCCAGGCCGAAGCCGAAGAGGCAGAGTTGGAGGATGCGCCCGATTTTGAGCTCATTATCCGCGAACTCTGCGCCGAGGCGGGTCACGAGCTGGAGAAGATCACCATGGGCGATCCCAACTTTGAGCACAACGGCGAGACTGTTTTGGCCTGGCACTTCAGGACAGACCAGGGCGAGTTCATCATGCTTGAGGGCGACGCCGAAGCCGTCATGATCCACCCTGAAACCAAGGAAGTCCTTGCCACGGTGGAATTCGAGCTTGAAGAAGACTTCGTCGACGCGTAGCTGACGCCTCCAACGCGGCCAGGAGCTCGTTTGGGCACCTCCGGCGGGTGATTCGCTCCAACACCCGCCGGAGGTGCCCATAGGAATGCCGTTCCAGCAGGACAACCCGGCCCCGGGCGGACATCCCAGCGAGAAGCGGTGCCGCCGGCAGGGGAGGTGGCCCAAAGAGCGGATTGGTGCAGCCGTGCCGTAGGGTCAAACGCATGAATGATCTCAAATGGACAGCCACGGCCCCTGCCAGCAAAGCGTGGAAGGCAATGCCCTTTGCCCCCGGCATTTACAAGATATACCTGACAGGTGCCCTGCCCAAGGACGCAAACTGGCCCGCGGAGCTGGCCCCGCTGAAGCGCGGTGACTTGCTGTATGTGGGCAAGGCCACCAACTTGCGCAGCCGCGCCAAGCACCACGCGGTGCAAACCTCCAAGTCCACGTTGCGCCGCTCTCTGGCGGCCATTCTGGGGTTGCAGGCGCAGTGGCACGGAAAATCCGCCCATCCCCGGCTGACCGACGTGGACGAAGAAGTGCTCAGCGCCTGGATTGTGGCCAACCTTGGCATGGCGTTTGCCGTGGTGGACGACCTTGAGCCCGTCGCGGCCCTTGAAGACGCCATGCGCGAAGAACTCTGCCCGCCCTTGAACCGTGACGGCCGCACGCCCGAGCAGTTGCACGTCTCTGAGGCCGCTGGCGCCTCGCAGCGCAACGCACTCCGCGACAAGGGCTGAGCAGTCCGCAGCAACGCGCTGCCAGACCCCGATCCCTTGACCGTTGATGGTTTCCGCACCATGCTGGCAGTAGTTACTGCCAAGTAAGCCGGAGACTCAACGAAGAGGACCACCATGCCCCACCACGGCATGCCCGCACCGACTACCCTCGGCCAGAGGTTCCTGGGCAAAGCGGCCGTCATTACGGGTGCCAGCCGGGGGATCGGGCTGGCGGTGGCGCAGCGACTCGCCGCCGAGGGGGCCAGCGTCCTTATTACGGCGCGCCACCAGGAACAGCTGGATGAGGCGCTCGCAGCCCTTGGCGGAAACGCGATCGCCCTTGCCGGGCACGCGGATGACCCGGACCACCGTGCGGAGGTGCTGGCCGCCGTCGAACATCATTTTGGCGGGCTGGACGTCCTGGTCAACAACGCCGGCATCAACCCCGTGTTCGGGCCGCTGGAAACGGCGGACTTAGACGCGGCGCGCAAAATATTTGAGGTCAACATTCTGGGCACCCTGGCCTGGACGCAAGCTGTGCTGGCACATCCCGGGCTGGGTTTCCGGCAGCGGCGCGGGAATGTGGTGAATGTGTCCTCTGTCAGTGGCGACGTGCCCGCACCCGGCCTGGGCTTGTATGGCATCAGCAAGGCAGCTGTCTCCCACCTGACCCGCACGCTGTCCATGGAGCTGGCGCCGGATATCCGGGTGAATGCGGTGGCCCCCGCCGTGGTCAAGACCACGTTTGCCCGCGCCCTGTACGAAGGCCGCGAGGCGGAGGTTGCCGCGGCGTATCCGCTGGGACGGTTGGGGGAGCCCGACGACGTGGCTGCAGCAGTTGCCTACCTCGCCTGCGCCGATGCCTCCTGGGTGACGGGTCAGATCCTCACGCTCGACGGCGGCCTGCGCAACGCGGGCGGGCTCGGCTGAGCGTGGCTTTTGTGGGAAAGACACGGCCGTCAGGCAACTTCAAAGGCAAGGAGCAGCACGTGAACAGCACACCCCAGGCCGGGCTGTACCCGGAGTCCGTGGAGGAGCTGCGGCGGCGCACGCGGGACTTCATCCGTGGCACAGTGCTCCCCGCCGAACCGCGGCCGGGCCAGGCGCTGAATCTGACGGTCCGGCGCGATCTGGCGCAGGCTGCGCGGGAAGCAGGGGTGTTTGCCCCGCACATGCCGGTTGAGTACGGCGGCCAGGGGCTGGCCCTGGAGCATTGCTCGCCAGTGTTTCAGGAGGCAGGATATTCGCCGATCGGCCCGGCGGTGCTCAATTGCATGGCGCCGGATGAAGGCAATATGCACATGCTGAACCTGATCGGCACAGGTGAACAAAAGAAGCGTTTTCTGGCCCCGCTGGCCGCCGGTGAGATCAGCTCGTGCTTTGCCATGTCTGAGCCGCATCCCGGTGCCGGGTCGGACCCGGAGGCCCTGGCCACCACCGCCGTCCGCGACGGCAGCGGCTGGCGAATCGACGGGCACAAGCGCTTCACCAGCGGCGCCACGTTCGCCGGGTTTGCCATAGTCATGGCGCGCACGGGTGCGGACGGCGCCACCGGCAAGGGGGCGCCAGACGGCGCCACCATCTTCCTGGTGCCAATGGACACGCCGGGCGTGCGGCTCGGCGCCCCCATTCACACCACTGACAGGTACCTGCCCGGCGGGCATCCGCATGTGCATTTCGACGGCGTCCACGTCCCAGGTTCGGCTGTTCTTGGCGAGGTAGGACTGGGATTCACGTATGCGCAGCTGCGGCTTGGCCCGGCCCGGCTGACGCATTGCATGCGCTGGCTGGGGCTGGCCCGGCGTGCCATGGACATCATGCTGGACCGTGCCAACACGCGGGAGATCTTTGGCGCCCATCTTTCGCAGCTGGGCATCGCGCAGGAGATGATTGCCCAGTCCTGCATCGACCTTGAGACCTCCGACGCCATTATTGCCAAGTGCGCGTCCCTGCTGGCCGTGGACCCGAAGGCTGGTTCGGCCTTGTCCTCCATGGCCAAGGTGCACTGCTCCGAGGCTGTCTACAGGGTGATCGACAGGGCCGTGCAGCTGTGTGGGGGCGACGGCGTGTCCGACGGATTGCCGCTGGCGCAGTACCTGAACGAGGTGCGTCCCTTCCGGATCTACGACGGTTCCACCGAAACCCACAAATGGGCCATCGCCCGGCGGGCGGTCTCCAGCAGGCGCCGTGCTGTTGAGGGCGGCGAACCGTTCCAGGGCTCGGTCCACAACCACGACGGAGAACGCTGATGGGCCGTATGCAGGACATTGTGCAGACAACAGCGGAAGCCGCCCGGACGGACCTTGCGCCCCTTCTGATCCTTGAACGGGTGGAGGAATTTCTGGATGCCGCCGGCATCGGGTCCGGACCGGTGCATGCGCACCGCATTGGCGAGGGACAGTCCAACGTGACCTTCCGCATTAAAAGGCATGGGGCCGACGTCGTGCTTCGCAGGGGGCCAAGGCCACCGTTGCCACCGACTACGCACGACATGGTTCGGGAAGCGCATATCCAGTCACTGTTGGCGCCGCTGGGCATACCGGTGCCCAAAATCTTGGCCGTATGCGCGGACGCCAACGTACTGGGTGTGCCGTTTTACGTGATGAGCCATGTGGACGGAGACGTGGTGACGGACACCGTGCCGGAGCATTTGGACGCTCCCGCACAGCGCCGTGCCACGAGTGAGGCGGCCGCCGACATGCTCGTGAGGCTGCATTCGGTGGATATCGAAAGCGGCGACATTGCCGGGATTGGGCGCCCTGACGGATACCTGAAACGGCAGGTACAGCGGTTTTCGGTGCTGTGGGAGATGGGTGGCAGCCGTGAACTTCCGCAAGTGGCCCAGCTGGCGCACTGGCTTGAGGCGAACCGGCCGGTCACCCAGCGCAATACGGTAATCCATGGCGACTACCGGCTGGGGAACCTGATGTTCAGCCGGCAGGGCCCCGCCCACGTGAAGTCGGTGCTGGACTGGGAGATGGCCACCCTGGGCGACCCCTTGGCGGACTTGGGCTACCTGACGGCCACGTACGCGCAGGCCGGCACCCCCGCCACGCTATTGGAACTGACGCCCGTGACGGCGCAGCCGGGCTACCTCAACCGTGCCGACATGGCGCAGCGGTACAACGCGCACTTTGACCTGGACCTGTCCGCGCTGCCCTGGTACCAGACGCTGGCGCTCTGGAAGGCGGCCATTTTCAGCGAGGCGATCCACACGCGGTGGAAGCGAGGGGAACGCGCGGACGGTTCGGCGTTCGGGGCCGCACTGGAGGCGGGCGTGCCGCGGCTGCTCGAGGCGGCAGCAGCCCATGCAGCCAAACTGCCGTAACTTATCCTTCGTATCCGGGCAACGGTGCGGCGGCCCCGGATCACACGCAGGTGTCGAGCCACTGCCGGATCAGTCGTTCCTCTTCGCTGCCTGTGGTGGGCAACCGTAGAAGAGGGATCTGGTGAGTGGCGCAGATCGCATCCTTGTGGGCGTCCCGAACTTGCTGCCGGGGGTCGTTTTCATGGAACGCGAAGCCGTCGACCTCGATGGCGAAGACCGGCCTGTTGCTGATTCGGTTGTAAACCACGAAGTCGAGAGTCGTTGCCCGGTGCCTGACGTAGGCTGCCTGCTCGGCGGTGAGCCTGGTGAGGTCCGGTAGAAGGTTGCGCAGGACGACCTGGTCCGCCACGGTGAAATCGCCATACGGCCCTTCTGTGAGGATCTCGTTGAGCACAGTCCAAACAATGTCCTCGGAAGCGAATCCGGTCCGCTTCCTCAGCCGGCCTGCCAGCGGCCTCAGACGAGGCGAGTAGTCCTTGTACAACAGGTCGAAAACGGACACGATTGTGCTCTCAAAAACCTCTTGCCCGGGATCGTGATACTGGATGTAGTCGATTAGATCCCGCAGGTTGCGGCTCTTGGGCAGCATGCCGCTGTTGGTGACGAGCACGAATTGCTTCTGGGCGCGCGAGACTGCCACGTTGACCAAGTGGGGGTCGTCCACGAAGTCCAGACCGTTTCTGCCGTTGACGTTCTCGTTCAAGACCGTGCTCATGATGACCACTTCCTTCTCGCGGCCCTGGAACTTGTGGACTGTACTTGCCTGAATGCCTGTCAACTGTTCGGTGAATTTGCCGGCCTGGAGCCGGTACGGCGTTGCAATGCCGATCTTGTCCTTGTCGGTGTCGGCAAAGTATTGCTGGATCACGTCCTGGACCACAACGTCAATCTCCCGTTGGTTTGAACGCCCGCCTCCTTGATGTTCGCGCATGTGATTTCCCGCAGCGGTGCGCACGATTCTCAAAGGGTGCGCCCCGGGCCCACTGCTCGTGAAGGGAACGAGCTGTCCGTTGTAGAACTTCTTGTTGCAGAATCCGATGATTGTCGGATCACAGCGATAGTGCTCCCGGAGCATTGTTCGGGGCAGGGCGTCGCCATAAAGCGCTATCAAGGAGGACAAGATGTTGTGTTGCTGATAGTCGTAGGCCGGTGCCGGTGATGGAATTGCACGGTCGGACGCCGCCTTGTCGGCGATGTGCTGGAGCTGGCGGAGATCACCCACGACGATCACATTGCGTGCATGTTTTAGCGCCAGTCCGGCCGCTAGCAGATCGACCTGGGACGCCTCATCGATGATGAGATAGTCCAGAAGGAACCCCTCGGGGAGGCTCCAGCCCAACGAGTGGCACGTGCTGAGAATGACGGGGTAGTCCCGGGTGAACTGCGCGAACTGCTGCTTGTACGTCGTTGGCCCGTAAATTTCCGCTGACAATGGGGCGTAGCGCTGTTGGAGGCCGGCTCGAAGCGCCTGGGATGAAAGCTGCCGGTGTTCCTTGGCCAGTGATGCAATGTCGGCCTGTTCCAGCGTTTGTTCGGCCTGCCGGATTTCGTGCTGAAGCTCGCTGATCTTGTTGTCGTAGTACGCGCGCTGCAGGCGTAGCACCGAGTCAGTGTCATACGGATCCAGGGACCGGGCAGATCCGTACCGAAAGTATCCCCTGACTTTCCGGAGCAGGCGCCGGATGGGACCATCGTCCGCACGCCACAGCGCCGTCTCGGCCAGGTAGTCAAGGATGCGTCCCGAGGACTGCTGCAGGAGCGGGAGTCCTGCAAGGTCTGCTGGCGCATGGTTATGGAGATATCGGCCGAAATGACGACGTTCGAGTTGGTAGGCATCGCTCTCCTGCCGCAACTGGGCCAAACGCCTCTCGGTCTCCTGCAATAGTTGCAAGCGCTGGTCTGCGTCAGCGATCTGTTCATCCGGCGGCATCGGCACCGCCCCGCCGTCGAAAAGACCGGCGACTTCCGCGTTTCTGGCCGCTTGACCCGCAAAAAACTCCGCCCTCTTTTCCTTGCGGCCCAATCCCGCAACCACATAGTCGATCCCCTCCTCCGCAAGTTTTTCCCGGACATTGTCCACGGCAGAATTGGTGAATGAGACGACGCCGACAGTGGCGCCGGGCGTGGCAATGATGTTGGCGATCAGGTTCAGGATCGTTTGCGTCTTACCGGTGCCTGGTGGCCCGTCGATCACCGAAACAGGGTGGCTCAAGCACGTCCCGACGGCCTCGCGCTGGCTAAGGTTTGCCGAGAACGGGAAGATCATCGTGCCGACTTTGTCCGACGATTCAATGTGTCCGCCGTTGAGGTACCTGCCCAACACGCTCTGCGAATCGACGAAGCCCAAACGCTCAAAGGACGGCCGGTTCGGGCTGTCCTGGACCAGACCGGACACGATGCTTCGCCAATAGTCGAGAATGCTCGATGCCTGGGGCGACCCCGCGGCGTTCTGGCGGAGATCGATCTCGTGATCCGGGTAACTTCGATAGGCCACCTGTCCCGCTGTGGTGTAGAAAATTCGCCACCAGGGTCCATCGGGACCGTCAAAGCGCCACACTTCGGTAAGACTGTTCCAGAGGGCGCCGTTCACCGCGACCCTGATGCCCGCGTTGAGCGGAATGGCCATTGGGTCCCACAGGATTGCCGCCTTTTCTGCCCGGTACCGATACTCCTTTTCCCGATTCTGCACCATGAATGTGAGGTAAACGTAGGACGGGTCCGCTCGATAGCTGACAACATCCCGGGTCTTGTCCGCCCAGCCACCTGTCGCGCCGGAACGGACAAGGACGGCCTGGCGGCGCGGATCAATCACGGCAGCTTCTCCCCAATCAGCTATTGGAACACTCTTTTCGAAGTCTACTCACCATGGACAAGCAGGAAGTGGCCGCTGCCCGGACCTTCAGCGTCGCATAATGCGCAACGCCAGCACCGCGGCGTGCGCATGGCCCAAGTTAACTTCGGCTATGCGCACGCCGCGGTGCTGGCGCTGCGCCACTGTCATTCCTGCGCAAGCCAGGCGGCTGGCAACGCGCATGGGCATGCGCAAGAGATTTCGCGTGCACTTCACATGAGTCTTGCCACACACTTGCGTGAGGTGGCGCACACAATTATGCTTAGTGTGCACTATTAGAACTTGATGTTCAGATAGTGAACACATTTACATGGTGGTGAAGAAGCCGCCCACAGTGCAGTGAGGAGATTCTTGTGCAGTTCCACCACCACGGATACGTATCCGGTGACCCGCGCATTCAAGCGGCGGCAGGTACCGGCATTGACCGTCCCGAGGAGCTTCCCGACGAGGTGGATGTGCTTATTGTCGGCTCGGGCCCGGCTGGCATGCTGACCGCGGCCCAGCTCGCCCAGTTCCCCGGCATCACCACGCGCCTGGTGGAACGCCGCGACGGACGGCTGGCGATCGGCCAAGCCGACGGCATCCAGGCCCGCAGTGTCGAGACCTTCCAAGCCTTTGGCTTTGCCGAGGCGATCACTGCGGAGGCCTACTGGATCACCGAGATGGCGTTCTGGCGCCCGGACACCGAGAACCCCACACACATTGTCCGCGGTGGCCGTGCCAAAGACGACGCAACTGGCATCAGCGAGTTCAAGCACCTGATCGTCAACCAGGCCCGCGTGCTCGACTACTTTGCCGACGTCGCCAAGAACTCCGCCGCCCGACTGACCCCAGATTTTGGCTGGGATTTCCAAGGCCTCGAAGTTGCCGACGAGGGCGACTATCCGGTGAAGGTCACACTTGTGCGTAGCGCCGGACCGGACGAGGGCATGGAGAAGACGGTGCACGCCAAATACGTGGTGGGTTGCGACGGCGCCCGCAGCAAGGTCCGCGCCTCGATCGGTTGCACCATGGCAGGGGACCAGGCCAACCACGCCTGGGGCGTCATGGACGTGCTGGCCAAGACCGACTTCCCCGATATCCGCACCAAGTGCGCCATCCAGTCGCACGACGGCGGTTCCATCCTGCTCATTCCGCGCGAGGGCGGGCATCTCTTCCGCATGTACGTTGACCTCGGCGTGGTGCCCGAGGGCGACAATGGCAACGTCCGCAAGACAAGCGTCGAGGAAATGATCGCCAAGGCCAACGCCATCATCACCCCCTATACGCTGGAGGTGCGCAACGTCGCCTGGCACAGCGTGTACGAGGTGGGCCACCGCCTCACCGACCGCTTCGATGACCTGCTCCCCGAGCAGCTTGGCGAGCGCACCCCGCGCGTTTTCATCACCGGCGACGCCTGCCACACGCACTCCGCCAAGGCCGGCCAGGGCATGAACGTCTCCATGCAGGACGGTTTCAACATCGGCTGGAAGCTCGCCCACGTCCTTGAGGGGCGCAGTCCGGAGAGCTTGTTGTCCACCTACTCGGCCGAACGCCAGGTTGTGGCTAAGAACCTCATCGATTTTGACAAGGAATGGTCCACAATGATGGCCAAGAAACCCGAGGAGTTTGACAGCCCGTCAGCCCTGGAGGACTTCTACGTGCGCACCGCCGAATTCCCTGCCGGCTTCATGACCGAGTACACCCCCTCGCTGATCACGGGCGTTGCCACGCACCAGGAGCTGGCCACCGGGTTCCCGTTGGGCAAGCGCTTCAAGTCGGCACTTGCCGCCCGGGTCTGCGACACGAATCCGATGCACCTGGGCCACCATGCCACGGCTGACGGCCGGTGGCGCATCTACGTCTTCGCCGACCCTTCTCCGGCCGGCGCTGCCTCGCCTGTCGCGGACTTCGCCGAATGGCTCTCCACTTCGCCGCAGTCACCCCTCGCGGCAACACCCAACGGACTCGACGCCGATGCCTGGTTCGATGTGAAGGTTATCTACCAGCAAAGACATGAGGACATCGACATCAACGCTGTTCCGGCAGTGTTCAAGCCGGAGGTTGGACCGTTCAAGCTGACCGAATACGAGAAGGTCTACGGGACGGTCCCCGGCGCCGACATCTTCGATGAGCGCGGGCTCTCCCGCGACGGCGTGGTCGTCGTGGTCCGCCCGGACCAGTACGTGGCGAACGTCCTGCCGCTCACGGCCACGGCCGAACTGGGTCAGTTCTTCGCCCAGATCCACTCGGGCGCACGCGTCTAGCAGCGCCCAGCAAAAAATAGGGTGGGCCCCGCGGCAATTCGCTGCGGGGCCCACCTGCCGTTCCGGACGCACCCCGGTCGATCTGAACGCCACCGGCCTGCAGGAAACGGCACAGGAAATCCTCAAGTATGCCCCGGACGCATTCGGCAAAGTAGTCGGCATCAATCTCACCGGCGTCTTTTACGGGCTCAAGCACGTCCTGAAGGTCATGCGTGTGCAGGGGTCCGGCGCCGTCGTGAACACCGCCTCTGTCGGCGGCATCCGCGGGGTGGGCAGCCAGTCCGGCCACGCCGCCGCCAGGCACGGAGTGGTGGGCCTGACCCGCAACTCAGCCATCGAGTAAGGCCAGTCCCACAAGTACTAAGTGCCCGGGCTAACCCAGGTCGACGACCTTGAATCCCGGGTCCGTCCAGCGAGTGCTTGCGGACCGCGAAGTGCGCGCCACAACAGTGCGGCCCCTGGCTGTCAAGCCGGGGGCCGCACGGCACAGCCTTTAAGGGGCGTGCGTTCTAGTCCTGGTACGGATCCGCGATGCCGATGTACTGGGTAGTGGTGTATTCAGCAATGCCTTCAGAGCCGCCTTCACGGCCTAAGCCCGAGTGCTTGACCCCGCCAAACGGTGCGGCCGCGTTGGAGATGACGCCGGCATTGAAGCCCACCATGCCGAATTCCAGTTGTTCGCTCACCCGCAGCAGGCGGGAGAAGTCCCGCGTGTACAGGTAGGCGGCCAAGCCGTATTCGGTGGAGTTGGCGATCCTGATGGCATCAGCTTCGTCGGTGAATGTGGTCACGGGGGCCACCGGGCCAAAGATTTCCTGCTGCAGGATCGCGGCGTCGTTGGGCACATTACCCAGGACGGTGGGCTGGTAGAAGTAACCTTCGCCCTCGACGACGTCGCCACCGGCCAAGATTGTGGCACCTTCGGCGACGGCGGCGGTGACCAGTGCATGGATGCCGGCGCGCGCCTTTTCCTCGATCATCGGGCCGACGTCGGTGCCGCCCTCCGTGCCTCGACCCACCGTCAGGGCCCCGATGCGGGCGGCCAGCTTGGACGTGAATTCGGCGGCCACTGAAGCGTGGACCAGGAAACGATTGGCGGCCGTGCAGGCTTCGCCCATGTTGCGCATCTTGGCGGCCATGGCACCGTCAACGGCCTTTTCCAGGTCGGCGTCCTCGAAAACGAGGAAGGGGGCGTTGCCGCCCAGTTCCATGGAGGTCCGCAAGACGTTTTCGGTCGCGTCGGCCATGAGGCTCTTGCCCACGGCGGTAGATCCGGTGAAGGAAATTTTGCGGAGGCGTGAATCCTTCAGTAGCGGACCCGAGATGGCCGCGGCGCTGGAGCCGGAGACCACGTTCAGTACGCCGTCGGGCAGCCCGGCCTCCTGCATGACTTGCGCAAACAGCTGGGCAGTCAGCGGTGTCAGTTTCGCAGATTTGAGCACCATGGTGCAGCCTGCCGCAACGGCCGGGCCCACCTTGCGCGTGGCCATGGCCAGCGGGAAGTTCCACGGCGTGATCAACAGGCACGGGCCCACGGGCTTGTGCTGGACCAAAATCTTGTTTTTGCCCTCGGGGCTGGTGAGGTAGCGGCCATAGTCGCGCACGGCTTCCTCTGAATACCAGCGCAGGAACTCGGCACCGTAGGCCACCTCGCCGCGGGCCTCGGCCAGCGGCTTGCCCATTTCCAGCGTCATGAGCAGTGCGAAGTCCTCGGTCCGCGCGGTGACGAGTTCGAAGGCCTTGCGTAGGATCTCGCCCCGAACGCGCGGTGCTGTCCGGGCCCAACTGGCCTGGGCTGCGGACGCAGCATCGAGGGCGGCGATGGCGTCCTCGCTGCCGCCGTCGGCGATGGAAGCCAGGACGCGGCCGGTGGCTGGATCGTGGACATCCAGGGTCTTGCCGCCGGCGGCGTCGCGCCATTGGCCGTTGATAAGCAGCCCGGTGGGGACCGAAGCAAGCAGCTCCGCTTCTCGGCTAGCTGTAATGGTCATGCGTTTGCTCCTTGAAAAATCGAAAAGAGGGTGGTTTCGACGGGCTCAACCATCGACGGGTCAGTAGCTTGATGTGGGGCCGGTGCCGGGGGCCTGCACATATTTGGCAGCAAGGGCTTCGCCGCCGCGCGCAAGCAGTGCCACATCCGCGCCTACAAGGATGAAGTCCACACCGGCCGCCAGGTAGCGGCGCGCCGTGGCCTCGGCAAAGGCGTTGACACCCACGGGTTTGCCGGCGGCTTTGGCGGCGTTGATGCAATGTTCGACGGCGGCCACCACGTCAGGGTGTTCCTGCTGTCCCAGCACGCCCATGGACGCGGCGAGGTCCGAGGGGCCGATGAAGACGGCGTCGATCCCGTCAACGGCTAGAATCTCCGCCACGTTGTCAACGGCCTGCGCCGACTCGATCTGGACGACCACCGTGATGGTTTCGGACGCGTGGGCCAGGTAGTCCGGGATGCGGTTCCAGCGGGCCGAACGGGCCAGGGCCGAGCCCACGCCGCGGACGCCAAGAGGCGGGTATCGGGTAGATGATACCGCAGCCGCAGCCTCGTCGGCGGTGTGCACCATGGGGATGAGGAGGGACTGCGCGCCGAGATCAAGGTATTGCTTGATGATCACGGCGTCGTTAACGGGCGGACGCACCACGGCCGTGACGGGGTAACCGCGTACGGCTTGGAGCTGAGCGAGGATCCCCTCGAGACCGTTGGGGCTGTGTTCGGCGTCGATCAGGAGCCAGTCCAAACCGGCGCCGGCACAAATTTCGGCCACTAGCGGGCTGCCCGAGCACACCCACATGCCCGATAGGGGACGGTCGGCCGAGACCAATGCGTCCCTGAATGACGGGTCGGAATTTATTCGAACTGGCATGTGATGGTCCCCAACTGCCCGTAGTCGGCAAACACCGTGTCGCCTGCATGGACCCACATGGGGCGGGTGAAGGAGCCGGCGAGAATGAGTTCCCCGGCCTTGAGGGATTCCCCATGGGGGGCGATCTTGTTGGCCAACCAGGACACGCCCGACGCCGGGTGGTTCAGTACCCCGGCCGCCACCCCGGTCTCCTCGACTGTTTGGTTCTTATACAGGATGGCCGAGATCCAGCGCAGGTCCAGGGCGTCCGGCTTTACCGGATTTCCGCCTACCACCATGGCACCCATGGCAGCATTGTCGCTGATGGTGTCCACGATGGTCCGGCCCTCCATTTCGATCCGCGAATCGAGGATCTCCAGTGCCGGAACCACATATTCGGTGGCCCGGAGGACATCGAAGATGGTAGCGTCCGGGCCACTGATGTCATCCTTGAGCAGGAACGCCAGCTCCACCTCGATGCGTGGATGGGAATACTGCTTCCATGCGATTGTGGCCCCATTTTCCAGGATCATGTCCTTGAAGATGATGCCGAAGTCCGGCTCCGTGATGCCCGTGGCGTACTGCATGGCCTTGGACGTCAGGCCAATTTTGTGACCGCCCAGCACCCGGCCGGATGCTTCACATCGCTGTCGCCACAAACTCTGGACCCGGTAGGAGTCCTCCACCGTCATGTCCGGGTAACGGGCCGTCAGCCGCGGCATCGGCGTCCGGGTGCGGCCCGCATCGACCAGTTCATCGGCGATGCGGGCAATCGTTGCGTCATCAAGCATGGTGTGTCTCCTATTATCAAAGGCTTAGATCCTAGTACCGGCGAAGGACCTTGGATCTAGAGCTGGTGGCCCATCTTGAAGCCGATTTCCTCGCCCGGATCGCCGGTCATCGCGTCGCCCGGCCCGCGGGTGTAGGAGAAGCCGTCGGCACCTACGGTCACCTCCATCTCCGAGGAGTGGGTGCGCTTGACGACGTCCTGCGGCTTGCCGTCAAGGTCAAGGACCAGGGAGGCCTCGGTGTACCAGGACGGTACAACCGGGTTGCCCCACCAGTCGCGGCGCTGGTTGTCGTGCACGTCCCAGGTGATGACCGGGTTGTCCGGGTCACCGGTGTAGTAATCCTGGGTGTAGATCTCGATGCGGTGGTCATCCGGGTCCAGGATGTAGAGGTAGAACGCGTTGGAGACGCCATGGCGTCCCGGGCCGCGCTCGATGCGGTCGGACATGCGCAGCGCGCCCATCTTGTCGCAGATCTGGATGATGTTGTGCTTCTCGTGGGTGGAGAAGGCAACGTGGTGCATGCGCGGGCCGTCGCCGCCGGTCAGGGCGGTGTCGTGCACGGTGCCCTTGCGGTGCATCCAGGCTGCGTAGGTGACGCCCTGGTCGTCCTGGATGTCCTCGGTGACGCGGAAGCCCAGGTCCTCGAGGTACTTGCGGCCGCGCGGGACATCGGGGGTGACCTGGTTGAAGTGGTCCAGGCGGACCAGCTCGCCGGCCGAATAGATGTCGTAGCGCTGGTGCAGGCGTTCGACGTGCGTGGACTCGAAGAAGAACTCGTACGGGAAGCCCAGCGGATCCTCGACGCGGACAGAGTCGCCGATGCCGCGCACGAAGCCTTCGGTGCGGCGCTCGGTGCGGCAGCCCAGTTCCTTGTAATAGGCCTCGGCGGCGTCGACGTCAGCGTTGGAGCGCACACGGTAGGAGAATGCTGCCACCGCTGCGATCGGGCCGAGGGTCAGTACCAGGTTGTGGTGGATGAACTCCTCGAAGGAGCGCAGGTAGATCTGCTTGTCGTCCTCGTAGGACACGTGCAGGCCGAGAAGGTCGACGTAGAACGCACGGGACTTGGCCAGATCGGTGACCACGATTTCCATGTACGCGCAGCGCAGGATATCGGGAGCCGGGACGGAGGGCTTGGGGATGACGTTGGACATGATTCGCTCCTTTGCGGAAAAACCGGAAAAACTGGGTGGGGGTGCGGGTTAGGCGCCGAATTTGGGGGTGTGGACCGTGCCGAGGGTGATGTGCACAGCCTGCTGGTCCGTGTAGAAGTCGATGGAGCGGAAGCCGCCCTCATGTCCCAGGCCGGAAGCCTTGACGCCGCCGAACGGGGTCCGCAGATCCCGGACGTTGTGGCTGTTCAACCACACCATGCCGGCTTCGACGTTCTGGGAAAAGTTGTGGGCGCGGGTGAGGTTCTGCGTCCAGATGTAAGCAGCCAGGCCGTACTTGACGCCGTTCGCCAAAGCCAGCGCCTCGTCGTCGTTCTCAAACGGGGTGATGGCGACTACGGGACCGAAGATTTCCTCTTGGAAGATTCGAGCCTCGGGCAAGACATCCGCGAAGACGGTGGGGGAGACGTAGTTGCCGGTCTCCAGGCCTTCGGGACGGCCACCGCCGGCAAGCAGGCGGCCCTCGGTCTTGCCAATTTCCACGTAGGACATGACCTTGTTGTAGTGCTCCGGGTGAACCAGCGCACCCACCTCGGTCTTGGGGTCGTGGGGGTCGCCCACCACAATGTTCTTGGCCCGTGCGGCGAACTTTTCACAGAATTCGTCGTAAATGGACTGCTCCACCAAGATGCGGGACCCGGCAGTGCAGCGTTCGCCGTTGAGGGAGAAGACGCCGAACAATGCGGAGTCAATCGCGGCGTCGAGATCGGCGTCGGCGAAGACCACGCAGGGGCTCTTGCCGCCGAGTTCCATGGACAGGCCCTTAAGTCCGGTCGCGGCGTTGCGGAAGATGGTCTGACCCGTGGTGGTTTCACCCGTGAAGGAGATCAGCGGCACGCCGGGGTGTTTGACGAGCGAATCGCCGGCCTCTTCGCCAAGTCCGTTGACCAGGTTGAAGACGCCCTGCGGCAGGCCAGCTTCTTCAAAGATGGTGGCCCACAAGGAGGCGGACAGCGGGGTGAACTCGGCGGGCTTGAGCACCACTGTGCAACCGGAGGCCAGCGCCGGGGCGAGCTTCCAGGACTCGAGCATGAACGGCGTGTTCCAGGGCGTAATGAGTCCGGCAACGCCGATCGGCTTGCGGTTGACGTAGTTGATCTGGGCGCCGGGGACCTTCATGGCGTCGTCGAACTGGGCAACGATCAGGTCTGCGAAGAAGCGGAAGTTTTCCGCGGCTCGGAGAGCCTGGCCGCGAGCCTGGGTGATTGGCAGGCCGGAGTCGAACGTTTCCAGTTCGGCCAGGCGCGCTTCCTGGGCCTCAACGGCATCGGCGATCTTGTTCAGGATGCGGGCGCGCTCACGTGGCTTCATCCGCGGCCACGGGCCGTTGTTGAAGGCCTCGGTGGCGGCGGCCACGGCCAGGTCGATGTCAGCCTTTTGCCCGGCGGCGGCCGTGGCGTAGTTGCCGTTGGAGACGGGGTCCAGCACGTCAAAGGTCTCCCCGCCAACGGAATCGACAAATTTGCCGTCGATGTAGTGCTGGATGTGGGTGGGCAGGTTGTCCGGAAGGTAGTGCTCAGCCATGATGAATGCTCTTTTCTGCGTCGTTGCCGAGATCAGCGATGGGTTGTTGATGATTGCATTAGTAGGAGAGGGCCAGTGGTCCTTGGGCCTGTTGTTCGGGAGTGCTGCGGGCCAGATAGGCGTCCAGAGTGGATGCGCGGTGGGCGCGGGCGGCCCGTTCGATGTCTTCGACGGGGGCGCCGCTCTCGAGTATTTGCAGCAGCCCTTCATGCTCGGCCACGGATTCACTGGCCCGTCCCGGGACATAACTGAACGTGGATGAGCGCAGAGCCTGGAGCCGGTTCCAACCGCGGTGGACGAGGTCCAGGATGTGCGGGTTCGGGCAGTTCTCAAACAACACGCTATGGAATTGCTGATTTAGTGCCGTGAAGCGGACCGGGTCAAAATTATTCAGACACTCGCGCATCTGTGCGTTGATGGCCCGTGCGCGCGTAATGTCCGATGCCGTAATCAACGGGGCGGACAACGCTGTGGCTGCGCCTTCCACAATGCTCAGCGTCTGCATCGTATACAGGTACTCCGTCGGGTCGATCCCGGCCACCGTGGCGCCGACATTGCGTTCAAATGTCACGAAATTTTCCGCCTCGAGCCGGCGGATGGCCTCGCGCACCGGTACCACGCTGCAGCCCAGATCTGCGGCCAGCGCGGCCAGCACCAGCCGGTAGCCCGGGGTGAACTCGCCGCCGAGAATTTTGGCTTTGATGGCGGTGTACGCCTGCTCTGACTTACTGATCGAGGGTGAGCCCGCGTTCCGCTCGGTCACGGCTGCGCCGCCGGGTTGGGATGCGTGGCGGCCCACTCGGCGAACTTCGCCTTCCACGCCGCATTCATCGGGTACAGGCCCTCGACGCTGTGGCCTTGGGTGACCATTTCAGCGATGTAAGTTTCCTCGTGTTCCTGGATGATGGCGGCGTCTGCAACCTCTTCTGCCAACGACGGCGGGATCACGAGGACCCCGTCGGAGTCGCCGACGATGATGTCCCCGGGCTGGACGGTGGCGCCACCGCAGGAGATGGTCAGGTCCGTGTCCCACGGAATGTGCTTGCGGCCCAAAACGGCCGGATGCGCGCCAGTGAAAAAGGTGGGCATGTCCAATGCCGCCACAGCGGCAACGTCGCGCACACCGCCGTCGGTCACGATGGCCGCGGCGCCCTTGATCTGGGCGCGCAGGGCCAGGATGTCCCCGACAGTTCCCGTTCCGGGCTCGCCGCGGGCCTCCATGACCAACACATCGCCCTCATTGAGCGTGTTGATGATGCGTTTCTGGGCGTTGTAACCGCCGCCATGGGCCTTGAACAGGTCCTCGCGGTTGGGCACGTAGCGCAGGGTGCGGGCGGTGCCGGCGATCCGCAGTTCCGGGCGGGTGGACTTGAGCCCGTCGATGCTGACGTTGTTCATGCCGCGCTGGCGCAACTGGGCGCTGAGCGTTGCCGTGCCAACGCTGGTCAGCTTGCGCTTGAGCTCCGCGCTGAGGCCCTTTGGTGCCAGACCAGCGGCTTCGGCGGAGCCCCAGGCCTCCTCCCGGTCGCCGTCGGTGGTCTTGGGTTTGTTGCCGAAGTCCGCCAGCTCTTCGGTGCCCTGGACGACGGCGGTGCGTAGCCGTCCTGTGCTCAGCCCCGCGGCCGGGGCGTCGACTTCGACCTCGATGACATCTCCGGGGCCGGCAACCGAGGAGCCGGCAGGAGTCCCGGTCAAGATCACGTCCCCTGGTTCCAGCGTCATGAGCTGAGACAGGTCGGCCACGATCTGGCTGAAGGGGAAGATCAATCCGGCGGTGGTGTCGGACTGGACCAGGTTCCCGTTGAGCCAGGTCCGCACGCGCAGGTCCGCCGGGTCAACAGCGTCCGCCGGGATGAGAGCCGGGCCGAACGGGGTGAAGCCGTCGCCGGACTTGGACCGTACATTGGAACCCTTGTCCGCGTATTTGAGGTCATACACACCAAGATCGTTGCTTGCCGTGACATGCCCAACATGTGACCAGGCGTCGTCGAGGCTGACACGGCGTGCCGCAGTGCCAATGACAAGGGCGATCTCGCCCTCATAGGCGAGCAACTCGCAGCCGGCAGGACGTTCGATCTCCGAGCCGCTCAGGCTCAACGACGATGAGGCCTTCAGGAAGTAGGAAGGCTTGGCCGGGGTGCGGCCGCGCTGGTCGGCACGCGACTGGTACGCCAGATGGACGGCGATGACCTTGCCGGCCTGCTTGACGGTGGCTGCGGTGACTTGTTCCACGGAACACTCCTGGGATGGTGGGTTGCTGGCCCTGAGAATAAGATACGAAATCGTATACAATCATCGTAGTCATGTTACCTCGGTCACGTCAACCCTACGACGAGGCTCATGTAAAGTGCTCGCGAAATGGGGCGGGTGCCTCAGTTGAGAATTGCTAGCGAAATCTCTTGCGCATGCCCCAGGCGGCTTTGCCCATGCGCGTTGGCAGCGGCTTCACTTGCGCATGTCCCTGGTGGCTTTGCCTATACGCATTGCAGGCCTCTTCACTTGCGCAGGAATGACAGTGGCGCAGTGCCAGCACCCCCGTTGGCGCATAGCCGAAGTGGACTTGGGTCATGCGCACGCCGGGGTGCTGGCGCTGCGCATCATGCGCAGATGAAGGCCCGGGCAGCGGCCGCGGCAAGCCACACTGGAATGATTCCGCGAGCAACTTGAGATGATGCGCCACGCCCTAAAAGTAACCCCACATCCAGCCCCATTTGGATGTCTGCAGGGTCGCTTGGAGGCAGCTCCGCGGAGTCTGATGTGGCGCTGTGTGTTGGCCGGTGGCCCTCAGTCATACCCGGTGCATGCTCGGTGTGCAGGCCACTTACTGGAGTTGGGCCTCGACAGCACGCGCGCTGCCCACGAGGCGCGCACCGATGGTGCTCGGATCGCCACCGGACCCCAGAAAGACTACACAGATGGCTGCCGGCATGCCTCCGGGGACGTGGATGGGCGCGGCAATCGCAGAAACTCCGGGAAGGACTTCGTCGTGGCTCGTGGCGAAACCGGCGGTCCGGGCGGCACGCGCTTCGGGGCGGTAGGGCAGGCCCGGTGCCAGCCGCGCCCACGCGTCCTCACTCATGGCGGACTGGATGGCAATTCCGGGCGCGCCGGAGCTGAAGGAATGACGCGTGCCCGGTCGCTGGGCCAGGGTTGCCCCTGAATGGCGGGGCTCCACTGTCAGAAGGGTCACCGAATCGCGGTGATCCCAGACGGCAATGAACGCCGTCATGGACAATTCGTTGGCAAGCTCAGTCAGCTCGGGAAGGGCCGCTGTTTGCAGATCGCGTGCGACGCCGCGGGCCAGGGCTGCCAATCCCGGGCCGGCCTGGACACGGCCGGCGTCGTCCCTGATTAGCAGTGAGTGATCTTCGAGGGTGCGCAGTATCCGGTAGGCAATGGAGCGATGCACGCCCAGCGCATCGGACAGTTCGGCGATGGTCATGGGGGATTGGGACTCGGCCAGAATTTCCAGGGCGCGGATGCCGCGTGACAGGGTTTGCGAATGGGCAGGGGCCTTCGCCTCGCGGCCGTCTACTGCATCTAAATTCACGTCGTCATCCTTCTTAGTCGCCGGAGAGTGGTTGCCCTTGCGGCCATGGCGTTGATTGTTCTGTATTAGGAACGTCAATCGAATTATAGAACTTATTCTCTGGCATACAGGTGGGGCGCGGGCAATTGCGTAGGGGCCGTACGGCAGATACCGTGCAGCCCCTCCGCATCATTAAGCGAAATCTCAGGCGGAGGTGTCCGGTGCCCCGCCGTAGCCGATGCCACGGTAGATGTCCGGGCGGTCCCTCTTGAGCTTCAGGCCCCAGAACAGCCCCGCAATGCCGGGCACAACCACCAGTGCCGGCAGGATCCACGAGAGCGCCGAGTTGCCATCGGAGCCGATCAGGACATTGAAATTGACCACGATCAGCACGAACACTGCACCGAGTGTCAGTGCCGACAGTGTCGGCGCGATCACCCGGGTCCACAGGGAGTACCCGGCCGCGTGCTTGCGGAAGTAGCCAATGACGGCCACCGAAATCAGGACCAGGAGCAGCACCAGGCCGAAGGCTGCGGTGTTCGTCAGCCACGTGAAGAAGGTGAGCACGGGGTACAGCTCGCCGAGCGGGGATCCAATCCCGGCGACGGCAAACACGGCCAGCATGACCAGGGCCAGTACTGACTGAGTCAGCGACCCGGCCACCGGGGCGTGCCGTGCGTTGACGCGGGCAAATCTGCGTGGCAGAACGCTTTCGCGCCCCAGCGAGAACACATACCGGGCCACCGCATTATGGAAGGCGATCAGGGCGGCCAGCAGGCTCGTAATGAACAAGACCTGGGCAATGTCGGAGACAAACACGGCGCCGTGACCGGAGAGGAAGGCGAACAGCAAGTCGGGACCATACTTTTGTGATTCTCCAATGATCTGGCTGGGGCCTGTGCCGATGGTCATGGCCCAGGCGGAGAATGCGTAGAAGAGGGAAATGATGCCAACCGCAATGAACGTGGCCCGGGCGATGGACCGGGCGGGATCCTTCGCCTCTTCGCTGTAGATTGCGGCCGATTCAAAGCCCATGAAGGCCGCCATGCTAAAGGCCAAGGCTGCGCCGACGCCGGTGGTGAACAAGTCCGACGGCGCCAATCCGGCGCCGCTGACACCCTCCGGGCTCACGGCGAGGGCGATCACGTCGAAAACGATGACGGCAACAAATTCCAGCCCCACGAGGACGCCGATGATCTTGGCGGACAGGTCAACCTTGTTGATCCCCAGCCAGCCAACAATGGCGAAGCCAACGAGCGCCGCCGCCCACCACGGGACGTTGAGTCCAAGCTTTGCATTGACGAAGGACGCCGCGGCAAAGCCGAACAGGCCGTAGATTCCGATCTGCATCGCGTTGTAGGAGATCAGCGCAACCCAGGCGGCTCCGACCCCGGTGGCCCGGCCCAGGCCCTGTGCAATGTAGGCGTAGAAGGCGCCGGCGTTGCGGATATGGGCACTCATGGCTGCGTAGCCAACGGCGAACAGGGCCAGGCAAACGCCGAGGACGATGAAGGAAAGAGGTATTCCGACGTTTCCGGTGACGGCGAAGTTGCTGGGAATGCCTCCGGCCACCACCGTCAACGGCGCGGATGCTGCGATGATCATGCAGACAAGGGCGGGCACGCCGAGCGTGCGCTTGCTGAGTCCTTTGCCGGTCCCGTGGCCGGCGTTGGTGCCGGTGGACGGGAGTGTCTTTTCCTGTGACATTAAAACCTCCATTGGGAGAATAAAGATGTCTTGAGTGTGTCACCTATCACACATGCTGGCTTGTTGTTCGCGGCACCGCCGTTGACTAACCGTGCAGGACTTCCGCGGAGCCCACAAGGACCGGGGCCTGACAAGGCGGGGGCCGCCACCAAAATGGTGAAGGCCCCCGCCGACGTGCTGAGATGGCGCTGTTAGCCGTTGATAACCTGCGGCACGCCTAGGGCTTTAAGGCCTTCGACGCCGAATTCGAGTCCGTAGCCGGACTGCTTTGCCCCGCCAAAGGGGATGCGGGGGTCCACGCCACCGTGCGAGTTGATCCAGACGGTGCCGGCCTGGATGCGGGCCGCGACACTGCGGGCCGCGTCAAGGTCGGCGGACCAAACGGAGGCGCCGAGTCCGACGTCGAGCCCGTTGGCCATCGCCACTGCCTCGTCGACGGAGCTGTACCGGATGATGGGCAGGGCCGGGCCGAACTGTTCCTCGGCAACCAGTGGATTGTTGTTCTCGATGTCGGCCACGAGCGTGGTGGGGTAGAAGTAGCCCGGCTGTCCTGTTTCCGGGTTTCCGCCCAGCAGCACACGTGCGCCCGAGTCCTTGGCGGCCTCCACGAGGCGGGCAACGATGTCCAATTGCGCCTTGTTCTGCAGTGGGCCGAGCATGTTGTTTTCGTCCAGGCCCACGCCCATGGGCATGGCGGCGGCCACGGCCGTGAGTTCTTCGCAGACGGCGTCGTAGATGTCCTCGTGGACATAAAGGCGCTTCAGGGCCGCGCAGGTCTGGCCGGTGTTGATGAACGCACCCCAGAACAGGTTCTCGGCGATGGCCTTGGGATCGGCGTCCGGGAGGACGATTCCGGCGTCGTTGCCACCAAGCTCAAGGGTCAGGCGCTTGACCGTGCCAGCCGAGGACTTGATGATCGCCTTGCCCGTTGCCGTGGAACCGGTGAACATGATCTTGCCGATCGCGGGGTGTTCGGCCAGTCGGGCGCCAACATCCCTGCCGCCGCTGACGGCTGAAAGCAGGCCCTCGGGGAGTTCCTGGTTTAGCACGTGGACCAGCGCCAGTACGCTTAGCGGGGTGTACTCGGAGGGTTTGACGACCACGGCATTGCCCATGCGCAAGGCCGGAGCGATCTGCCAGATGGTGATCATCATGGGCCAGTTCCAGGGCCCGATGGCACCGACCACACCGATGGGCCGGTAATGGATTTGGGCGTGGGTCGACCCGTCGTCGACCACGGTCTCGGCGGCCAGCTCGGTTGCCGCGGTGGCACGCAGCCAGGCCGCGCAGGCGCCGACCTCGAAGCGGGCGTTCGGGCCGTTCAGCGGCTTTCCCTGCTCGCGGGAGAGCAGGCGGGCGAGTTCTTCGGCAGAGCGGTCGACGGCGTCGGCCGCCTTGAGCAGTACGGCACTGCGTGCCTCATGGCCAAGAGCGGCCCACGCCGGCTGGGCCGCAGTTGCCGAAGCGATGGCACGTTCCAAATCCTCGACCGTATGGACCGGTGCCTCGCCGACGATTTCGCCCGTGGCGGGGTCCAACATGGTCCTGGTCTCGCCGGAGACCGGTGTAATCGCCGTGAGAAGGTCAGTGTACGTTTCCATGGATGCTCCAGTTCGGGTCAGTAAGTGCAACGCCGGTGGGGGCGCTGCAGTGATAATTCAAGTCTTGCCGACCATCCGGGCACCGGTCTTGTCGATCCGTGAAGACCTGTTGCCCCCAGGCGAACACCTGCAGGCCCGATCAGCGGAACGAGCGGTTTTTGCCTTCAGGCGCGACTGTTGGACAGGCGATATGTACTGGGAGGTTCGCCAAAGGCGTCGCGGAAGACGCGGCTAAAATGCGCCGCGTCCACGAATCCCCAACGGGCGGCTATGGTGCTGACCGGGCGGTGGGCCAGGAGGGGGGCGCGCAGCTCGCGCCGGCAATTCTCGAGCCGGCGTGTGCGGATCCAGTGGGCCACAGTGGTTCCTGCCTCCTGGAAAACATTGTGCAGGTGCCGGGTGGAGATGAAGTGGGCGGAGGCGACGCTTGCCGGGGACAGGTCCGGATCGGCCAGATTGGCCTCGATGAAACGGCGGATCCTGCCCAGAAGTTCCTCATGCGGGCGCCCGGGGCCGCGCTCTGCCTGGTCCAGTTCCGCCGCAAACAGTGTGCTCAGAAGGTCCACGGTGTTGTGGGCCAGGCGGTGCCCGCTGGGTCCGGAAAGTACTTCTAGGTTGTCTGCCAGTTGTGTCATGAAGGGGCTGATCATCCGTCCAAGTCCCTTGTCGGCGGCCATCCGTGTTGCTGTCAGGTGACCCACTGAACCGGCCGGCAGGTCGAGGGCATCGTGGGGAAACATCAACACCAGAGTGCGGCAATCGGATTCGAAGGCCAGCGTATAAGGGCGGCTGGTGTCATACACGGCAAGGTCGCCAGGTTGCAGGACGGCTTCGCGGTTGTCCTGGACCAGAATCCCGGTGCCAGCCAGCTGCAGGTTGAGTTTGAAATAGAGACGGTCCGAACTGGCAATGAGCGACGGGGTGCGGTGCACGCTGTGACCGGTGGCCGTCACCTCAATGATGGACAGTTCGTCGAGGAGCCGGGAGCGCAGCCTTCCGTGAAAGTGGTCCGGGTCGCTGGAGCGGACGTGCAGCGGCACAAACGACTTGGAAATGAGGTCGTGCCATGCGGCAAAGGAATGGGCCACGGCGGTTTGCACGCCGTCGGCGGTTTCAAGTGTGGAGTTCATTCGAAATTCCCTTGTGTTGGGCAACACTTTTCCACCACTCTAGTGACTCATGTGGTCCCTGTCACTTATTTTCAACAGTCGGCGAATAAAAATTACCACTACCGGCTCTCAATTGCGTGGGCGGGGTCCAGGAGCAGCAGGTACGCGTCCAGCTGGGCGTTCAACTGGGCTGGCAAATGTTCCCCGGGTGACATGGCGGCAATGATCTGGGCGCCCAAGAGTATGCACATCAGCTGGTTGATGATGTCCTCGTCCTTGATTGGTACTGTGACTTCGCCCCTGCTTCGCGCCTGGCGCAGGTGCACTTGCAGTCCGGCGCGCCACTGGTGCATGGATGATTCATGCAGTTCGGTCTTGGTGGCATCAGTGAGGGCTTTCTGCCAGAAGGGGATGACAATCCGGGCCTCGTTGATGCGGTCCTCGTCCAGCGGCAGCACCTCCTGGCAGAAGCCGTGCAGCGCCTCTATGCCCACTTTTCCGGCGGTCCGCTCCGCAATGCGCTGGTTGGTCCGATTGAAGACGTGCCCGAACGCGAAGGTGATGAGGCTGTCCTTCGTGGGGAAGTAGGGCTTCAGTGCACCATTGGCAAAGCCTGCCTCCGCAGCGATCTCACGCATGGTGGCGCCCTCGATCCCGTGCTGGGCAATGATGCGCCAGGTGGCGTCGACCAGCTCGAGCCGCCGCTGGTCATGGTCGACAATTTTCGGCAATTCATTTCTCCAGACGGGCGGTGCGGACCGGGCGATATGGCTTGATCCCTTGTGATGCATCTTACGTGTGTGTATTCTCTACAACCATAGAATAAAAAAACGTGAACGACCGGTTTCCGGCCGCCCACCCACGAAAAGAGCAGTCATGACAGTCACCAACGACGTCGACGTCGCGCCACTCGCGCTGGCCTCGGCCGCTGAAATTACCTCCGTGCGAGAAATCCTTCAGACCGCCGGGCTACTGGGGGAGTCAGCGCGCATCGCTTATCTGGGTCTCTTGGATCCACCTCGGGGGCAGCAGGACGACTCGTCAGTGAACCGCCGATACCGCGTTTTTCTGCACGACGTTTCCGGCGGTGTGCCCAAGGATGCTGTGGTTTCGGTGACCAGCGGCACCGTGGAGTCCGCCGTCGAGCTGGACACGGCGGTCACGGGGGAGCTGCCCGTTCTGGAAGAAGAGTTCGCTGCGGTGGAGGAAATTCTTGCCACGCACCCCGAATGGCTAAAGGCCCTTGCGGTTCGAAAGTTGGACGTTGCCAAGGTGCGCGTGGCACCCCTGTCCGCGGGTGTTTTTGACTACCCCGAAGAAAAGGGACGACGCATTCTGCGCGGGCTTGCCTTTGTTCAGGACTTCCCGGAAGACAGCGCCTGGGCGCACCCGGTGGACGGCCTGGTTGCCTACGTTGATGTGACCAACAAGACCGTTGATGCGGTGCTGGACTTTGGTGCGGTCCCCGTCCCCGCCGAACATGGCAACTACGCGGACCCCGGGCTGACTGGTCCCCTGCGGGAAACACAAAAGCCGATCAGCATCACGCAACCTGATGGCCCCAGTTTTGTACTCACAGGCGGTAACCACATCGAGTGGGAGAAGTGGAGCCTTGACGTTGGGTTCGACGCCCGTGAAGGAGTGGTCCTGCACAACCTGGCGTTCAATGACGGCGGGCGGAAACGTTCCATCATCAACCGCGCATCCATCGCCGAGATGGTGGTGCCCTATGGCGACCCCTCTCCCGTGCGGTCCTGGCAAAACTACTTCGATACCGGCGAATACCAGGTGGGCCAATACGCCAACTCCCTGGAGCTTGGCTGCGACTGCCTCGGCGAGATCACCTACCTAAGCCCCGTCATCAGCGACGCCTTCGGCAACCCCCGCGAGATCCGCAACGGCATCTGCATGCATGAGGAAGACTGGTCCATCCTCTCCAAGCATTCGGATCTGTGGACCGGGATTGACTACACTCGGCGCAACCGCCGCATGGTGATCTCCTTCTTCACGACCATTGGCAACTACGACTACGGCTTTTACTGGTACCTCTACCTGGATGGCACCATCGAGTTCGAGGCCAAGGCCACCGGCATCGTCTTCACCAGCGCCTACCCCGGCAAGGGGTACCCTTATGCCTCCGAATTGGCGCCGGGGCTCGGCGCGCCGTACCACCAGCACCTGTTCGGGGCGCGCCTTGACATGGCCGTGGACGGGCTGGTCAATAGGGTGGAAGAGGAAGACGTGGTTCGCGTGCCGATGGGCGTCGGGAACGAGCGCGGCAACGCATTCACCCGCAAGCGCACCGTTCTGGCCACGGAGTCCCAGGCGGTCCGCGAGGCGGACATGCGCGCCGGCCGGACCTGGGTTGTTTCCAACCCAACCTCACTGAATCGGCTGGGGGAGCCGGTGGCCTACAAGCTTCATCCCCAGGGCCAGCCCATGCTGTTGGCTGACCCGGAATCCTCGGTGGCCCAGCGTGCCACATTTGCCACGAAAGACTTGTGGGTGACGCAATTTGCGCAGGAGGAGCGCTACCCGACGGGTGACTTCGTCAACCAGCATTCAGGCGGGGCGGGGCTGCCGTCATTCATTGCGGGGGACCGTGATCTCGACGGCCAGGACATTGTCCTCTGGCACACCTTTGGGCTGACGCATTTCCCTCGCGTGGAGGACTGGCCCATCATGCCTGTCGACACTGTGGGCTTCAAACTACGCCCGGAGGGCTTCTTTGACCGCAGCCCGGTCCTTGACGTGCCGGCCAGCAGCCCGGCCGGTGCCAGCCATTGTGGTGGAGCTGGCGGCGATGACAACTGCCACTGCTGACACGGTAAACAGGGCCAGCAGTGCCAGAACCATTAGAGACGGGCGGGCCGGGCTGCCGGTCCGCCTGTGCGCGGCCGTCGCAGTGGCATCCGTCGGGGCACATGTGTTGATGGCGTGGGTGCACCGCGCCATGCTGTGGGAAAGTGCGTTGATGCTGCTCATGGCCGCCGTCTGCCTTCCGTGCGCCGTGGCCATGTGGCGCCGCGGCCACGAGCGGGCAGTGCAGGGTCTTTTCGTGATGTCCCTGGTCATGGTGGCCGTGCACACTGGATTTCTCTTGGGGCCGGGTTCCATGGCGGGGCCCCACCACGCCGGTGTGGGGTCGATGGTCACCCGGACGGCTGGCTCGCATCCGCAGCCTTCCGCGATGTTGGGCATCGTAGCCCTTGAACTGGCCGTGGCAATGCTGGCGGCGTTGGTGATGCGGCGCTCGCGAACATGCACCGCGCAATAGCTGGTTCCTACGCCGGGCCAAGCCAACTGCGTGCTGCTCAATCAGCTCCAGGAGAATACTGAGTCAACGGCATTGTAAATAGTTGTGAAGTGGGAAGGATCGGAGCCGCACGCGGGAAAGCACTTCGGTGTGCATAGTTGGAGCCATAAGGCCGCAGTCCCCTGACAATGCCCGACGGCGGTTTGCCACCGCAGCCATGGCCGGTGTCGCCGTCTACATCGGCATCGACGTCGTGCTCCAGTTTCTGCCGCAGCACTACAGTGTGGTCAGCGCCGCCGAAAGCAACCTGGCCGTAATCCCTTTTGGGTGGATCATGAAGCTGAGTTTTCCGGGCCGGGCCGTCACCACCTTCGCGGTCATGGCTGCCCGGTCTGGCACCAGAGATCGCGAATGCCTCCTACAACGCGACGGGAATCCGAATTCGGTTCGATGACCCGATCAAGCCCCCAGTATGGGGTGGTCGTGAATTACGGCTCTACCAGGTTTTCTGTGAAGAATGCACGAAGGCCGCCGCTCTTGATGCGCGCGAGAGTCAGACCCCGGTAGTCGGACGTCATTCCGGCAGGAGGTGGTTTGGGAGCCTGTTTCCCGGCGCACGGCCGCGGATTTCGAGCAGATCCCGGGCATGGGAGTGCAGGTGCTTGTCTTCATCTGACAGGGGAACCCAGTGCGGAACCGGCACTGAGTTGCCGGCGTCGTCCCGTGTCACCATCACGGTCAGGCAGTAGGTGGTCAGGTTCATCTCATGTCCTTTGGGATCGCCTGACCTGACGTGGACTGCGATGTGCATGCCCTTCGTTCCCGTGTAGACCAGCCGGGCCTCGACTTCCACCAAGTGGCCGATCAGCAGCGGCCGGTAGAACCGAACGCCGCCGGAGAATACCGCCACAGTGTCAGTCCCGCAGTAGCGTGATGCGCACACATAGGCCGCTTCATCGATCCACTTCATCACGATCCCGCCGTGGACCTTGCCGCCCCAGTTCACGTCCGTGGGGGCGGCCATGAATCTCAGGACCACACGCTCGGCCGTCCCCGCATCGGTGTATTCCTGGTCCTTCATGGCCGCCACGACCTCTTCCCGGACTTTGATCCGGGCCAGGGCGTTGTCGCGGTGTTCAATCTCCTCCTGCGTGGCGGGCTCAAAGGGTGTCACAGCGGTTGGTTTGCCGTCCGCGCCCACGGCCACGAATATCACGATGCACTGACTGCGCATCGTGGGGATTCCGCCCCTGGGGTCGCCCGAGGACACCACAGTGCGAATATGCATCGAGGACCGTCCGGTGTAGACAATGGTTGCCTCCACCTCCACCATGTCTCCACTGTTGACAGGGTCCGCAAAGTGGATGTTGCCCACATAGGCTGTCACGCAATAGGACTTAGCCCAGCCCACCGCAGCGGCGTAGGCCGCCTTGTCCACCCACTCCAGCACAGTGCCGGCATCCACAGAGCCGCTGTGGCCGACGTCAGTGGGGGCCGCAAGGAAACGAAGGGTCACGGAATTGGCGCCAGTCTCGCTCATGAAACAAGTCTATTGAAGTGATGGAAGGTCTAAATGCGAACAAGTCTCATACGCTGTTTCTCCCGTCACATTCATTCCTCTTGAAATCCTTTGGTTCCGAGCGTGGCAGCCAGACCGCCAGCCCAACCACCCTGGCCACCCTGGACAAAGGACGACGGCGGCACCCACGCAAGGTGGGTGCCGCCGTCGTAATTCTCTTGGATATTACCGCGTAGAAGCAGCGGCTGGCTTGCGCTTGTCAAAGATGGTGGCGCCAACCTCCTGCTCGTGCTGGTTGGTAATGCTGAGGTCTATCCCGGAGCGGTCCTTGAGCATGATGACCGCGGCCAGGCCGATGAGCGTGGTGAGCAGCAGGTAGCCGGAGATGGCGAGGCTGGTGCCGGTGGCCTGCAGCAGCCACTGGGCGATCAAGGGGGAGAAAGCCCCGCCCAGAATGGCGCCGAGGGCGTAGGAGATGGAAACGCCGGAAAAACGCACCGAGGCCGGGAAGATCTCGCTGTACCAGGCGGCCTGCGGGCCATAGGTCAGGCCGAGGCCAAAGGTCAGCAGCAGCAGCGCCAGGTACAGGGCCCAGAGTTCGCCGGTGTTGATCAGCAGGAACAGTGGAAACACCGTGAGGGCCATGACGGTGTACCCGATAATGTAGGTGCGCTTACGCCCAATTTTGTCGGCCATGCCGCCTGCCAGAGCCGTGAAGATGAGCCACATGGCTGCCGCAAATGTCATGGCGAGCAATACGGGGGTCTTCCCCAGGCCCACGATGCCGTCGGGGTTGGTGGCGTAGCTGGGGATGAACCCTCCCGTGGCCATGTAGCCGACGGCGTTGTTGCCGACAAAAACCAGAGCAGCCAGGATGACCAGGCGCCAATGCTTGCGGAACAGCTCGAGGATGGGAACCTTGGGCTGCAGCTTCATTTCTGCGATTTCCAGGAAAACCGGGCTCTCCTCCACGGCGCGGCGCACAAAGTAGCCAACGCCGATCAGGACGAAGCTGAGCAGGAACGGGATGCGCCAGCCCCACTCCAGGAAAGCGTCGCCGGGGGCGATGACCCCTGTCATCAGCGCCGTGACGCCGGAAGCCAGCAGCAGACCCAAGGGGACGCCCAGCTGCGGGAACGAGCCAGCCCGTCCGCGCTTGTTGGCGGGTGCATGCTCAACAGCCATCAGGACGGCGCCGCCCCATTCGCCACCTGCCGAGATGCCCTGCAGGATGCGCAGGATCAGCAACATTATGGGAGCCAGCACGCCCGCCGTGGCATAGGTGGGCAGCAAGCCGATGAGCATGGTGCTGAGGCCCATCAGCAAAAGGGTCAGCACGAGCATGGCCTTGCGGCCAATCTTGTCGCCGTAGTGGCCGGCCAGGAACGCGCCGAGTGGGCGGAACAGGAAGCTGATGCCCACGGAAGCGAAGGCAAGCAGCAGACCGATCTGGGCGCCAGCCGGCCCAAAGAACAGCTGGGCAAACACCAGGCCGGCGGCTGTGGCGTAGATGAAATAGTCGTACCACTCGACGGTGGTGCCGATGAGGGTTGCAAACGCGACGCGTCTCTGCGTGCGCCGTGTGTCGACTGCTCTTGAGCTGCTCATGGTTGTAGTCCTTGAATTTGGTCCGAAGATACCGGCCGGCCCCTGCGCACCATTGCGGTTGCGGACCGAGTGACGGTATGTAATCAGTGTCACAGTAAAATTACCGTGAGTAAACTTATGAAAGTAGTCAAACTTATTCGGTTTTATGAAAGTAGGATGCCTTGTCCAAGTTCACTCTGCGCCAGTTGGAACTGTTTGTGGCGCTGGCAGACTTTTCCACGCTCAGCGACGCGGCAGCCTCCCTGCATTTCTCCGAGTCCGCGCTCTCACAGGCAATTACACGACTGGAACGCGCGGTAGGCGAGCAGCTGTGCATCCGCCGCAAGGCGAGGGGACTGAAGCTGACCCCTGCCGGGGAATACTTTGCTGTACGGGCCCGGGCGCTTCTGACCGAGGCGGAGGACCTGGTAGCTGAGATGAGCGGGGCGGCCGGGCAGCTGAAGGGACCGGTCAAGCTGGGCTGCTTCGCCAGCTTCGCCGCCAGTGTTTTGCCCGCCATATTGGGAGGATTCCCCAAACTCCATCCCGGCGTGGATGTGGAGGTCGTGGTGGGCACACATGACGAGTTGCTGCCCGCGTTGGAGAACGGCCGACTGGACCTGGCCATTGTTTACGACATGCAGCTGCCGCTTGGATTGCAGCGCCAAACCATCTATGAAACCGAGCTGCAGGCGGTGCTGCCCGTTGACCATCCGCTGACGCGGCAGGAAACCGTCGATTTGCCTGAGCTGGCCCAGGAACCGTTGATCATGTACGACTCCAGCCCCAGTACGGCCAACACCCACCGGGTCTTTGCGGACCGAGGCCTTCGCCCGACCATTGTGGCGCACATGCCACAGATCATTCTGGTCCAAGCCCTGGTGGGTCGCGGGTTGGGCTACGGGCTCTTGATGTCCCGTCCGAACTGGTCACCGATCTCCATGGAGGGACTCCCGGTGGCGGTGCGCCCGCTGTCTCCACCGGTCAGCCAGACCACCATGTCGGCTATTTGGCTCGAGGGTTCCCGGCTCAGTCCCCGCGCGCAGGCACTGCTTGATTTTACTGTCGAGACGTTCAGGGTTCCGCCGGACTAGCCTGGCCGCTGTTGAGTGTTGGAGGCAGCCGCCGCCCACGCAGCAAGGCTGCCGTAGTTGCAGCCTGCAGGTCTAGAGAGCCAGCCCATTCAGCCGCTTTTTGACGGCCGCTGCGTCAAACGAGTCCGGGTCGATGTCTTGGCCCTTGCGCAGCCCAAGCCACGCGCGGATGTTCCGGTGCTCCGGATGGTTGGCATCGCGGGAGGTGGCCACCTTGTCCATCCAACCGTGCGGACCGAATGAGTCTTCTTGTGGTGCGTGTCCGGCGCCCTCGGTGAGCTGCGGTAGCTTTCCTGGCTCAGCCGCTGGCAAGACTTCCTCCAGCGTGATGGTGTGCTCCCAATCGTCGCCAAAGTCGTACTGGTAATGCATGGCGTCAGAGGGTGCCGATAGCAAGGAATTCAAGGGAACATCCCTTTCATCCAAGGGAGGCGTACCCCAATGATCGGCCTCGGGTTCGTCGGGGGCATAGTGAACCCCTGTGGTGTGATCACCGATCCGGAATTCATGCAGGTGGCGGTCCTCCCACGCGAACAGGCGCTGGATGACCTGGTGAAGCTCGTCCAGGGCGATCTCGGCGGGAACATGCACACGGCGCCACACGGCCGGAGTGATGCCATCGATCTGGATTTTGAGCTGGTAGGTGGCTTCCGACGGCGCACGGGTGGCTGCCCGGTTCTGCGCTGCGGCCTCCGCTGCGAGTTCCTCCGTCTTGTCATCGAGGAGCCTTAGCGCGGAGGCGAGTGGACTGCGCAGGGTTGGCGGGACCACGATGTGCGTGCCGATCTCCACCAGGCCCTCCTCGGCCGCCTGGCGGATCTGCGAACCCACCATCACTGCCTGAAATGCCCTGGGATCGGTGAGGATACTTGGCCCAAAGAGGGTGTCCGCTTCCACGGGCTTGTTGGACGCGGCGTCCGCCAGGGCCATGGCAACCAAGGCATGGATCGATTCTTCGGGGTCAAAGGCGCCGTAGGGGATGACGAAGTCGTAGTACAGGAAGTAGGCCAGCACCTCGGTGTCATGCTCGGCGCCGGCAGGATTGGTGCGCAGCTGCTTGCCGATTCGGCTCGCCTTGACGTGGTTCGCCGAGACAACAATCAACCTCGCATCAATCAGCGCTTGCCAGTATTGCATCAGGCGCGGCAGCTGGACCATGGAGGTCACCCGCCGTGGCGCGTCAGGGGCTGCCATGGGATCGTGCCTGGACGTGGCTGATCCGACGGCATTCATGCCGACGCAGGCGGCGGCCTCGGCGATGTCCTTGCGGAGCAAAAGCCGCGAGTCTGTGAGCTTGCGGCCCTCGCCAATCCAGGCCAGCAGTGCTACGGCGCGTTGCACGAAAACCAGTTCCGCGCGTGCGGCGCCAGCCTCCTGCGGCGTGAGCTGCGGGAGAGCCACATATTTCGAAAGCGCGCTGCTAGCTGCCGCGCGTTCCGGGCCTGTCATGTGCAACAGCTGTGCCAGATCGTTTTGGGTCCCCGTCCAGGCAAGTGTTGATGACAGGAACTGCAGGTACGTGTTCAGGGCCAGACCGATGCCTAGCCGCATTTCAGGGTGGAATTCCCCCGCAGATTCAAGAATTTTAGCCGTCATGGGGACTTCAAGGTTGCTTGCATCCACGGCAGGGACGCTTTGGGCGTAGTTCTTGAAGAAGTTCATCAACAGTTCGCAAAGCCAGTCGAGCTGTTCAGGGTCCACGCCTGCTGCGTCGGCCCAGGCGCGGAATCCGGGCATGATGGGATCCAGTGCCCGCTGCGCCACAGCATCCGTGAAGGAGAGCACTGATTTGGGCTTGGCGGATGCTGCCGGAATGCCGGAGCGGGACGTCTGGGACTTCTTAGCCACGTGATTCCTTCGAGGGACGGAGACTGTTAAGTTCAACCGTAACCGTAACCGTAACCGTAACCGGATTGCGGCGTGGGGCCGGGGCGGGCGCCTGGGCGAGTCACGCCGTCGTGCACGCCGGGAGCGCGGCCGCCCCTTGATGGGGGTGCCCAGATGACACATGATGATCACAGAGATTCTCCTTTGATTTTCAGTGGTCCGCGCTGACGGCAATGCGGCAGGAGGACATGGAGGACTCCGCAGAGCTGGAGGACATCTATGTGCGGACGTTCGAGTTTCCGGCAGGCTTCATGGCCCAGTCCCAGCCGTCCATGATCGTGGCTGACGCCGTGCACCAGAAGCTGGCCACCGGATTCCCGGTCGGCAAACGGTTCAAGTCGGTGCCGGTGGTCAGGGTGGCTGACTCCAACCCGGCGCAGTTGGGCCGCCACCACCGGGCCGACGGCCGCTGGCGCATCTACGCCTTTGCGGATGCCGCGGCAGTGCGGGAACGGTCCTTTCTGGCGGACTGGGCCCGGTGGCTGTCCGCATCTACCGAGTCGCCGCTGCTGAAATACACTCCTGCGGGGGCGGACATCGACAAGGAGTTTGACGTGAAGCTCATTGCCCAGCAGGACTTTGAGGGCGTTGACCTGCGTCATGTGCCAGCGACGTTCATGGCGCGCACCGCCCCGTTTGGGCTCGTCGACTACGAGCTGGTCTAAGCATCGGATCCGGCCAATGACATCTTTGAGGCTCGCGGGATTGACCGCGGCGGTGCTGTGGTGGTGGTCCGCCCGGGAGCTGGCCGATTTCTTCGATGTGATCATGCTTCCGCGGCGTTAAAGTGGGCGGGCATGGATGTCCCATCAGAGGGCTCACTTCTTGCGTGGCCACCACGACTAACGAAGTCTGAATGACCTTGAAATAGTGTCCCGCACAGGGCCCGCGGGATTCTATCGATCGAAGCAACACCGGACGGCTCTTACGGGACGGCCCAATACGAGGCGCGACAACACTGCAGGTCAGCACGGGATTTGTCCGGTCAAGGACCCTCTTGCGGGACCCTGGCCGGGGTGCTGGCGTTTGTCGCGTGCAAATCATCCCGTCCACGACACGACGGTCATCACCGAACGGATGAGAACACCACCCCTGATCCGACGGGAACAACGGGGTGGTCACCGCCCGATGCACATCACTCAAACGATGAAAACCCTGGAACAGAAGAGTCATGCCTATGGTCGTGCGTCAATCAAGGCGGATATGGGAGACATGCCCTAGTCACCGGCCATCGACCGCAGCGCCGCGAGGTGCCCATCGAAGGCCCGGCGACCCTGCGCGGTGAGCTTGACCGTTGTCGTCTGGCGCGCGTCCGTACGTTGCGGGGAGGCTTGTTTGCTTGTGACGAGATAGCCGATTTCGACGAGGTTTCTTACGGTCTTTGACAGGTTGGCCTCGCTGATCTCCAGGGTTGCGGCAATTGCAGCGAAGTCCGCCTCGGCAAGCGGGCGCAGCATTGCACACAGGCGCAGCCGGGTTGGTGCGTGGATCGCCTCATTAAAGTAGGGCTCAGCCCGCATGGCGCACCTCGGCAGCATACGCGCGGTCATATTCCACGATGATGAGTGCGGTGGCGACACCCGCGGCCACAGCTACGCCGACAATCCACCCGATCAGACCGAGCAGCGCGAGCACCAGGCTGATCATCAGCGAGAAGAAAATGATTACGAAGAGCGCAACCAACAACCAGAGCCCGCGAGGACCCGCCGGTCGGGTAATGCCGAGGCCACTGCGCTTGCGGAAAAGCACCTCAACACCGATGAAGATCCCCATGCTGAGCACAAAGGGCAGCCATGCCCATGCCAGCCCGGCCGCGGGGGCCACGATGATAAGCGCAGCGCCCAAGCCCTGCGCAGGTGCAACCCACCACGTTTCTGCAGTGACTCGTTCACCGATCCGATCACGGTCGGTACTGATCGCCTTGAGCGACTCACGCACGGATGCTGGGTCCCGTGGATTCTCCAATTGACTTTCCATGCGGTTGAGTCAATCACTTTACTTGCGGTTAAGCAACTTCGTGCTGACTTGCAGACCATCAGCAACCGCTTCACGATTTCCCAGACCAGTTGTTCTGCTCAACGATCGATCGTGACGACGAAACCAGCTTCATCCCTGATCCCTGCCAAGGTTGCGAGCAGGGAAGCCAATAGCGCCGGCGGCATGCAGTGATTCGTCCAGGCCTGGGTGCGGTCGAGCAACAGCTGCCGCGAACCGTGCTTCTGCAAGGAACCGATGGATGACCCCGTCCGCTACACGACCGTCACCACCTAACGGATGACCACACCGCCCCTCATTCGACGGCAACAGCGGGGCGATCACCGCCCACTGCACATCACTAACCTCCGACGAAGAGCCGTCCCACTGCGCGTTCCCTGAAAGAAGGGCATCGGCCTGTTCAATCGATGCCACAAAAGCTCTGAGTGAAACTGATCAGGGCCCTGCTCCCGTATGGCAGACTCACTTCAAGCCACATTTTGCTGGTTGAGCATCAAGTGAGGGGTTCGAAACGTATGGGTACATGGGACGCGTCAGTCTTTGGTAACGACGACGCCGCTGACTATCTCTACGAGCTTGACAACGCTGACACCTTCGCGAAGATTGTCCCAGTTCTCGAAGCTGCCTTGGATTTTGTACTAGACGCTTTAGATGAGATCGAGGCGCCGGCGGGGGCAGTGGGAATCGCAGCCGCCGCACTCGTGGCCGCCTGGGAGGAACCATCTCTGCTCGGAAGCAAAACCACGGACGTGCTATTACCTTGGCCACGAACAAACGATCCGGTGCCTGAGCGTCTTAGAACGAAGGCATCACAGGTACTAGACCGGATGCAGGACGTGAGAGGCAATGAGTTGGCAGAACTGTGGGAAGAATCAGGAGAATTCCCAGAGTTTAGCGCCGAGGTATCGCACTGGCGTTCGCGTCTAGGCGACTAAGGATTCGGCAGCTGCTGTAGCCTCTAGGGCAAACGAGTTGGCCACAGCCACTCTGTGGCACAAGACCCGTCGATTTCTAGACGTCATTGCTTTGACAGCACACCAAGAGCCTGTCAATAATGGCTTCTCGATCCCAAGCCGCTGTTATTTCAAGTCCCTCATGTTCATTGTCCTGTGACCATCGCATTTCCCCTTTGTAATAGATCCTGTAATGTCCAGTAACCCAGTCTTTGATCGAGCTAGGCGGTGGCCAGTCATCGTCTTCGTCAAGACCGGGATCATGCCCAACCACGGGACTGTCGCGAGAACTGAGAACATCAGAATAAACGTCAATGGTGAATAAAAAATCGCGACTACCTTCGGGTGGAGTCTTTGGAACCGATGACATCACAGCATAGACAGCATAGAAGGACACTGAACTGTCTCGTAGCGCCCGGCACTACGCATACTTGCCATTGGGAAGTGAAAACGGGACGACGTCACCAACAAGGGGAACTTTCCTAACCAACGCGCACCACCAGCCCGGGACCGTCTTATGCGGCGCTCCGCATGCAGGACAATTTTCCCCGGATGGGGCATCAGGCCGGCACGATACTTGCATTGCGGGCAGATATCGAGGAGGCCCTCCGTGGCTTCCACGACGGACATTTCCTGGTGATTGCCTCAGAGAGGTGCCCGATGTGCCGAGTTCGAGGAGCATCCTGCGCTGCGGGCGGGCGCCATGCGGAGCCACCACAGATGCCGACCATGGGTCAACCCAAAACTGACGCCCAACCTGGGGCAAAGCTGTGTTCCGCTGAGATTTCTTGTCCTGCGGCCTCGACACACGTTTATCTGTGCAGCCGAATCGTCGATAGTGGCCTGCCCAACCAAGCACGACACCACCGCGCTGCCGGCCAGCCGGAGGGTTCCTGAGTGCTGAATTTCTTGGTTTTCTTGACGTGATGGGGACGTTGGTCCCGCATACAGCTCTTGTGTGTTTCAGCCACCGGCAGCGGCTGGCATCATTTAGGGGATGAGTTGGTCGGCTCGGTAGCGGTCGAACAGCGAGATGAAAGCGTCGAATGTCCGGCGGTACCCGGTAAAGCCGGCGGCCCTACTTTTGCCCATGTCTGCCACCACTTCAATGTTGCGGCCCAGGTCCCCGTCCGTATGCCACCATGAAGCCATCCGGTCCAGATGCTGTTCGGCCAGCCCGTGCCGCAGTGCCAGCTCTCGCCACTGGTCCTCCCGCCCCTTCATCGCCTGCTCGAGGGGCCGTGGGGCCCGATGGTACCCCTCCCATTCGACGCCGAAATGGGCGGCGAGCTTCGGCCACATCCAGCGCCACCGGAAGACGTCCCCGTTGACGATGTTGAAGGCCTCATTGGCAGCACCGGGGGTCGTCGAAGCCCACAGCATGTGTTCGGCCAGTAGACCGGCGTCTGTCATGTCTGTCAGCCCGTTCCACTGCGTCTCGGAGCCCGGGAAGACAAATGGTTCTCCCGTTGCCCTGCACAGGGTCGCCTGCGCGGCGAGCGTGAGCCCCATGTTCATGGCGTTACCTACGGCGTGTCCAATGACGGTGTGCGCGCGGTGCACGGACCAAGTGAACCCCTGTTCCGAGGATGCCGCGAACAGCTCGTCTTCCTGTGCGTAGTAGAAGTTCCGGACGGGCAGTCGCGGTTCCTCCTCGTGGAACGGCGTATCCGCCATCTCCCCGGCAGCGTAGGCCTCGAAGGGGCCGAGGTAGTGCTTGAGTCCTGTCATGAGGGCCACGTGTGCCACGGGCTTGCCCCGAAGAGCGGCCAAGAGGCCGCGCAGCATCCCGGCGTTGACGGCAATGTTCTCTTCTTCCGTGTCCTGCCGCGACCAGGCCGTGAAGAACACGTGCGTTGGACGCTCCGGAGCGAGAATGGCTGCTACAGACTCGGGGGAGGTCAGGTCCGCGGAAAGCCAGCGCACGCCGTCGCGATTGGCGCCGGGCTTGCGGGCCAGTGCCAGCACCGACCAGCCTGCGGCGGAGAGGGTTTCCACAAGTGCGGACCCGGCGATGCCCGAGGCTCCGACCACGAGCGCCGTTCGCTGTCCATCCTGGACTGTTTGGTTCACGATTGTCATACTGGTGGCAAGCGACGGTACAGGTGAGATATTCCCGGCTATCCGCGCAGGGGTAGGCTATCGGGCCGCAGAACAAGGCTGCCAGTTGCAACGGGACAGGCGCAGATGCGACGTCAAACCGTTGGACGCAGAACCGACGTTCGATTCTGTTGCGGGGCCCTGACAGAGTTAGGGAATGGATATCACTTGGCTGCTCGTTGCATTACTACTCATCATCCTCTTCTCGAGCATCAGCATCGTCAGTGCAGTGCAGTGCAGTGCAGTGCATCGGATTCGTGATGCGAGCGAAAAAGCTGTCTCGTTGCTCAAGGACCAGTCCGCTCGACAGGCCACGGAGAATCGTTCATACCCTGCGGAAGCCGGTCGGCTCCGATTCTGCCCCAACCCCGGGAGCGACTGGGCGCGGATCGCTTCTCCGGGATCGGTCTCAGCGAGCTGGCCAGATGGCCATCGCCAACGTCCCGGGTCCCATCAGAGCTCCCCCAGTGTTGTTGGCCGAGCCCGTGTCCGTGGCAGGACCGCTACGGGGCACTGGCGCACTCATCCTCAGCGCTCTACGGAACCGCCGGGCCCCCACCTGGCCTCCATCTTCAGAGTTGATGTGTGAAATTCTTGTCCTCATGGCTAAGCTCCTTTTTGTTGACGGGCCATAGGGAGATTCCGCAGGACCCATTCACTAGGTAGACGACACACACCAAGATTGCGTGAGGTCCTATCCCGTCCCGACGATTTGTCGCGGAAAATTTGCGGCACTTGCCTTTGGCAGTCGCGGGGTGGTGCGCAAACGCATTCCGGACTATCTTCTAGCCACCGACAGGGGGCCGCTGGTGGTGGCAGCGCTTCCCCGACCGCGCGGAGGAATCGCGCTCAGCGGCGCTTTTCGTACCTGGTCAGCACCACCCCGCCGGGAAAGGTCCGCGTCTCTACCAGATTCAGGTTTACCCAACTATCCAGCGCGGTGAAGAACGGCGTGCCACCGCGTCGCCGGTGACCAGACGGGTGTTCCAGTCCACCTTCACCGTCGGCGAGGAGAACACCACTGTCGGCGTGTCCCGCCAGTTCCGCGCGAACTCGATCTGCGCCTGGGTGGCATTGGGCTGCTGGTCGCCTGTCGGCCAGTGGGAACTCATGGCGTCCCACAGCTTGCGCCCATAGAGCACCAAGCCGATCGCCCGCTCCTGATCGAGCCACCACCGAAATAGCTGATCGCTCGGGACGCTCCACCCGATGTCGCCGCCGGGCGCGGGAAACGCATCGGTGCGGCCGAGGATAGGAAAACGCACAAGATAAGGATGATGACGTGCAATGGCAGTGCTACTTGTAGTAGTTGCGGGCGTCATGGAACTCTGTCGTGCCGCACACGATCAGCAGCATCCTGTCCCTCATGGCGATATCGTGTCTGCCAATGTTTCGGATGCTATAGCCTTCGGTCCTCGTTTCAACTGAGCTGTCCGGTGAAAGCTGATCATGCGGTGGCGCGCCATTCCGCACAGAAAACCTGCAAATTTTCTTCAGCATGTGTCGATCTGGCCTAGCGCCGTTCGACCTATAGGTGAGAAGGTCGAAGGGCGACTTTCCAGAACCAAGGAGTACGAGATGGCCAAGTACATGCTGATCATGCGCGCGACGGACGAGTCGTTCGCGAACTTCACGAGCGTCGACTTCACCGAGATCCTCGAGGCAATGGGCAAGTTCAACGACGAGCTGATCCGTGCCGGCGTCCTGCTGGCGGCCGAAGGCCTCGACGACGCGAGTAAAGGGGTCGTCGTCGACTTCACGGAGGACACGCCGGTCGTGACTGACGGCCCCTATGGGGAGACCAAGGAACTGTTTAACGGCTACTACATCCTCGACGTGGCGTCGATCCAGGAGGCAGTCGAATGGGCCAAGCGCGCGCCGATGACCGCGGGAAGCAAAACCGAGATCCGTCGCGTGCCGTCGATCGATGAGTTCCCACAGGACAACGTCTGGATCCAAAAGGAGCGCGCCTGGCGCGAGCAGACCGGGCAGCTCTGATCTAGTGAGCATGTCAGAGGCGCGGCGGGCCGTCGAGGCGGTGTGGCGTATGGACTCGGCCCGCCTCGTCGGCGCCCTCGCCCGATATACAGGCGACTTCTCGCTGGCTGAAGACCTCGCGCAGGAGGCCCTTGCCGAGGCGCTAGTCTCCTGGTCTGTCGATGGGGTTCCTGCCCAGCCGACCGGATGGCTGCTCACCACAGGCCGCCGCCGGGCCATCGACGCCTTTCGGCGCCGGTCCGCCCGTGACGAACGGTATGCCCTGCTTGCCCGAGACCTCGACGAGGAGTTGCCCGGCGTGGATGCACTTTTCGACCCTGATGCGATTGACGACGACGTGTTGGCGTTGATGTTCATCTCGTGCCATCCGGTGCTGTCGAAGGAGGCCCGGATCGCATTGACGCTGCGGGTCGTCGGCGGACTCAGTACAGAGGAGATAGCCAAAGCCTTCCTCGTCCCCGTGCCAACGATTCAGGCGCGCGTCACCCGCGCCAAGAAGACGCTGGCCGCCGCGCAAGTACCGTTCGCTGTGCCCGAACCGCAGGAGTTGTCCGAGCGACTCGGCTCGGTACTTCAGGTTATCTACCTCATATTCACAGAGGGGTCGTTCGCATCGGGCGGCGACGAGTGGATTCGCACAGATCTGGCCGACGAGGCGCGCCGGCTAGCTCGCGTGCTGGTTCGGCTCAAGCCTGTGCCCGAGGTTTTCGGACTGCTCGCACTGTTGGAACTCACTGCCGCCCGATTTCCTGCACGACTCGACGCGTCCGGCCACCCGGTGCTTCTGGAGGAACAAGACCGGCTGCTGTGGGACCAATCCGCGATCCAGCGCGGACGCGCAGCACTCGGACGAGCGGTCATGGCCGGACGTGGACTGGGCACATACAGCCTCCAGGCCTCCATTGCTGAGTGTCACGCACTGGCGCGCTCGGTTGCTGAGACCGACTGGCAGCGGATCGTCATCCTCTACGAAGCCCTCGGACGGCTGACGCCGTCGCCCATCATCGAACTCAATCGAGCGGTCGCGGTCGCGATGGCCTCCGGTCCAGCTGAGGGTCTCGTGTTGGTCGACGCGATAGCGGCACGGGGCGAGCTGACCGGCTCCCACTTGCTCCCCTCGATCCGCGGCGAACTACTCATCCGACTTGGCCGTCCGGACGAGGCTCGGGCAGCACTCGAACAGGCCATCGTGCTGTGTGGCAACGAAGTCGAAAGCGCGGCGTTTCAGCGCAAGATCAACGGTGTGACCCATTCGAACTGCTAGTGCCGATGCCAAAGCAAGCCAGCACAACCTGACGATGTTCCTCGAGAGCAGTCCCGCTAAGTGTTGCTACAGTCAAGAATTTTCAAAGCACCGGAAGGAGAATATGTAAAATGTCGCTCAAGAATGCTGACGCAAAAGTCACCCAATACATCGAAAACTCTGGGGATTTTGCCAGACCCATCCTCAATCACCTTCGAGAGTTGATCCATAAAAACTGCCCCGAAGTCGTGGAGTCAGTTAAGTGGGCTATCCCGCATTTTGACTACAAAAACGATTTTATGTGCGTCCTGGCCTCAGCTAAGAATCACTGTTCGCTTACATTCATAAAGTCTGAATTTATGAGCGATCCCCGGTTTGCTGGCGGCAAAAAGGTGAAGCCGGGTCAGCGCTTCATGAGCAGAATTACGAGCATGTCCGAGTTGCCGTCAGATGAAGAGCTCGCAGGCTTCGTCAAACAAGCGATGGATTTGAACGATAAAGGCGTAAAACTCGACAAGACTGCCAAAGCTGCGCCGAGCAGCGAACCATTGGACACTCCGGCATATTTTCTGGAAGCACTTTCGAGAAATTCCGTTGCAAAACAAGTTTTTGAAAACCAATCAACGTCATTCCGCAAGAACTATATCGTGTGGCTAGAAAGTGCAAAGACCGATGCCACACGACAACGGCGCGTCGCTGAAGCCCTGGAGTGGATCGCCGAAGGCAAGGGCCGATTCTGGAAATACGAAAAATAGATCGGCGCTTTCGAGCTGCTGGCGCAATCGCCAGCGCCGATACCAATCAGGCGACCCCAAAGCAAACAGCGCCACCGGCGTCCTGCTCCGCAAGACGTTCCTGTTACGGACGCAGAAGCCTGTGCAGGCGAGTACTGAAATTTGTGCAGACGACTTCTGAAACGACAGTTTCTCAAATTTCCGAAGTCGTCTGCACACACTCCAGTGAACGACCCCCCCATCTGTGAAAGTTCACCCGGAGTTGAGAACGAATCCGAGCGTCACACTCGGCGGGCGTATCCAGGCCGGATTCGTGCGCTGACACTTCCGCTAAGCGGCGAGGTTGTTTATCCTCGGACCATGAGCGGTTCAATCGAAGCCGTGGTCTGGCTAGCTGTCGGTTCGGCGAAAACGCACTGCGCACATCAAGGGAGAGCAACGAGATGAGACCACTTCGATACTCGATCAACGTCACGCTCGACGGCTGCTGCCATCACGAGGCAGGGCTCCCCCCGGACGAGGAGTCGATGCGCTACTGGACCGCTGAGATGGAGCGAGCCGATGCCCTGCTGTTCGGCCGGGTGACCTACGAGATGATGGAGTCGGCGTGGCGGAAGCCGGCCACGGGCACGTGGCCTGGCTGGGTGGATGGTTGGCAAATCCCGTTCGCCGAGACCATCGACCAGGCCAAGAAGTACGTCGTTTCGAGCACGCTCAGCGGGGTCGATTGGAATGCCGAGCTCGTGCGAGGCGACTTGGGGCAAACGGTTCAGCGGCTCAAGCAGGAGTCAGGCGAGGGCCTGTGGGTTGGTGGCGTGACGCTCCCCTTGGCGTTGGCGGATCTGAGATTGATCGACGAGTACGAGTTCATCGTGCAGCCGGTCCTTGCCGGACATGGGCCGACGTTGCTCGCCGGTCTGCACGAGCGCATCCAGCTCGAGCTCGTGGGGCACCATGAGTTCCGGTCGGGAGCGATCGCCCTGCGATACCGTCCTACGCGAGTAACGGCTTGACGTGATTAGTCCGGGCACGTTGGTCGCTGCCTCGCGACGAAGCAACGGTTTTCGTGCCTGAGATGAACTCTTCGTTCTCGGCCGCCACTGCAAACGCTTAGAACAAAGCCCCGACGACTTCAGCTACGTCCAAGCCACAGCCTCACACGCGACACCCCTTTCGGGGCGGCACTAGTCATCCAAGGGAAAGACCATTCATTCTGGTTTGTGGTGGGACACGGTGGAAACTAAGCGTTAGTTATTCGATGAATTCCCTAGATACCCAAAGTTCGGGCATGCCGCAGGGCGTCGGCCAGTTGGTCCACCGCGTGAGCCGATGCAGCCGTTCCGACGTCGGCGAAAGACCCCATCCCGGCGTACAGAGTCAGAGCGTTGGAGGCCGCCGCACGGAGAGTACGCGCATCGGTCACGTCGATGAACTGCCCATCGAGCCAATCGGCGGTGGAGTTTCTCTGCTCGTCGTGCTCTGATCGAGCAACGGTGCGGACCTCCGCAATCGCGACGAGAATGTCATCACGGACTTCGTTAACGGACGAGTGCTTGCTATTCATGAGTCAAGCCTACGGGCGGTACCGAACAGCGACACTTCGTCTGCACCTTGCAATGAATCCGTCTCCCAACATGCGATACCTTTAGCGACGCCTCCCAGGAAAACGAACCGCGTAGGTCGTTCCCCGCGGGACGGTTGAACTACCTTCGCTTCACCGCGTTTGAGTTCGCAGTGCCCCAGATGATGCACAGTGCAAACATTTGTGCACAAGAGATGAGCGCGACGAGCGCGTTGAAAAAGACTAGGGCCAACACAACTTCAAAAACGGTAAGAATCAAGGCGGCAGCGCCAACCGTTGCAAACCCTTGCTTCGCAAGCTCGCGGTCACGTTCGTCGCGGTACTCGATGGCGTTGAGGCGAGTGATGTCGCGGGAGTTTGGGCGGCGCGCGTACAGTGCAGCGCCGAGTCCGCAAAGGCCGACAGTGAGCAGTAAAACCGCAAAGGACCAGTTTTGTGTGAGGGCCGTAGCAATTGCCCCAGCGACGAACGTGCTGACCAAAGCGATATTAGTAGTCGAAATGGGCAAGCGCTTAGTGGTCTGCAATGTGAAACACTTCCTCAACGGTGGACTCAAAGTATCGGGCTAGACGAACTGCAAGAGAGCCGGCATCAACATGCGATGCACGCTGTCCCAGCCAGGGTTCCACTTATAGACGCCCCAGTGCAGCGCACACGGCTTTGGACAACCAGTGGAGTCGCCTTCGAGAGATGGCAGATTCTCAGTTGGGGGAATTTGGGTCGATGTTGAACCGCGCAAGGAGCCTCTAGCGGGCAGCTGCCGAATTAGTGAATGCTCTCCCGCATGCTGGGAATGACCGCCTGATTGCTTGGAGTGTCTTCTGCAACTGTTGCTTGTTGACCTGCGCCCGACGTCGTTGACATGCTAGGTACACGCTGAGCGCTTAAGGAAGGATCATCCCATGCGGAAACTCGTGTACTACGTGGCCACGACCCTTGACGGCTATATCGCTGGTCCGGACGGTGGTGACCCAAGTGGGGCTGATTACTTCCCGATCACGCCCGATGTCATCCAATTCATCGTCGAGCAGTACCCCGAAACCCTTCCCGAGCCAGCACGTGCAGCGCTGGGCATCGACGGGCCCGGCCAGACATTCGACACGGTCCTGGAAGGGCGTGCGAGCTACGAGGTAGGCCTTGCAGCGGGCCTCACCGACGCGTACCCGCACCTGCGCCATCTCGTGTTCTCGACCACGCTGGAAAGCCGCGATCCCGCCGTCGAGATTGTCGGCTCCGGCGCCGTGGACCGCGTACGCGCGCTCAAGGCCGAAGCGGGCAAGGACCTGTGGCTGGTGGGCGGTGGCACACTGGCTCATTCGCTGCTGCCAGAGATTGACCGGCTCGTGCTCAAGCAGAATCGGTCCATCATCGGATCCGGCATCCCGCTCTTCAATGGCCCTTTCCAGTCCCACATGTTCCGGCCTGTTGACGAGACCCTACTCGAATCCGGCATGCGAGTCCTCACCTACGACCGCGCCTGACCCAAGCCCTGACAGTGTTCAACTAGGACGAGACCCACCTACCGGGACGCCCAGATGTCTCCTCGAGGGTCCCCGGCCGGAACTGCAGACCAGGCCATTCGCCGCCCGCACCCTCACGGTCAGCTGAGCCGCTCAGCCAAAGCCACGATGATTCCCTCCGGCCCGCGCACGTAGGCCATTCGCCAGATGCCTTCGTATTCGCCGATGCCACCGACCAGCCCGTAGCCCTCCGTGGCCAGCCGATCGACCTGCGCCTGGAGATCATCGACTTCAAAAGACAAACTGCGCAACCCGAGCTCGTTGGCCATGGCGTACGGCGAGCCCTGCCTGGGGACGGGCCGGACGAAGCTGGAAAGCTCCACGGCCGTGCCGCCGTCGGGCGTTCGCAACATTAAGATCTCTGTGCGGGAATCCGGGATCGCTATGACCGTGTCGATGAACTCGCCCTCCACGAATGTCCGGCCCTCGATCTCGAGCCCTAGCCCGACGAAGAACGCCGCTACCTTCTCGAGGTCTTCAACGGTGACACCGACGTGGTCGAACCGAATGATCCGCGACATAAGCACAGCCTCCAAGTGTTCGTTCTGCATACACGGCCCAACACCGAGCTTACGGCGAATTCACACAGCCAGGAAGGCTCGTGGCGCGCGGGCAGAAGCTGTCCCCAAGCAAGGGACGCTCTGCCGGGCATCACGCGCGGGCCCGGTGTGCGATCCCGAGACGGGAAAAGTGCCCTTCTGCTTGGACTATTTCGACGTCAATACACCTGCGTTTTCGATACGACCAACGGTTGCCGCCGTCGTACCCCAGCACCCAAACCCTCTCGCAGCAACGATTAGCGCAGGGTCTTCATGGCCGCGCCCAGTCGGCGGACACCCTCACGCAGGGATTCCTCCGTTTCAAAGGAGAAGGCCACACGCAGCTGGTTTTCGCCTGCCGGATGGGCGAAGAATGCGCTGCCCGGGACAAAGACCACCCCGGAGGCAATGGCTGGTTGGAGCAGGGCGTCTGTTGAAATTCCCTCCGGCAGGGTGATCCAGGTAAAGAATCCGCCGCTTGGCTTGGTCCAGGTGGTGCCTGCCGGCATGAATTCCGCCAGGGCCGTCATGACGGCGTCGCACCGCTTGGCATAAACCAAGCAGGCTTCCCTGACGTGTTGGCGCCAGTCGAATCCCGTGATGTAGCTTTCCACTAGCATCTGGCTCAGCACGGAGGGGCAAATGGTGGTGGCCTCGGCCGCCAGCTGGAGGCGCCGGCGCACTTCTTCTGGAGCTAGGACCCAGCCCACGCGCAACCCCGGAGAAAAAATCTTGGAGAACGATCCCAGATAGATTACGTTCTCGGGATCCAAGGTGTGCAGGGCGGCAGTGTACGAGCCGTCAAAACTCAGCAGTCCGTAGGGATTGTCCTCCACGATGGCCACGTTCTCGGAACGGCAGATGTCCACAATTTGTTGGCGCCGCTCCACGGCAAGGGTGGTTCCGGCGGGGTTGTTGAAGTTGGGGATGGTGTACAGGAACTTGATGGTTTTCCCGGCCGCCTTGAGGGAATCTATGGTGGTCGAAAGCAGCTCCGGCACGAGCCCCTTGTCATCCATGGCGACCTGAACGATGTCGGCCTGCAAGCCTTCGAAGGTTCCCAACGCGCCCACATACGTAGGGCCCTCGGCCAAGATGACATCCCCGGGATTGCAAAACAGCTTGGTGATAAGTTCAAGCCCCATCTGCGAACCGGACGTCACCTGGACGTTTTCCGGCTGGGCCGTGATGCCTTCCACGGCCATGATTTGGGTGATCAGGGCCTGCAGCTCGGGGGTGCCGGCGCCCGAACCGTACTGCAGGGCATCCAGGCCGTGCTCGGAGATGACGGTGTGGGCCATGTCCGCAATCTGCCCAATGGGCAGGCCCGTCAGGTCAGGGTTGCCGCCGGCGAGGGAAATCATGTTGGGCTGCATGGAGACTTCAAAAACTTCGCGCACGGGGGATGGGTGGTAGCCATCAGCCCTGTCGGCGAAGCGGTGGGTGTGCAACGATGCGGTGGCAATCTCAGTCATGACGTCCTTTGGGAAGTGGTTGGTGGGCCTGGCAGGGGTTAGCGAGCGGCTGTTGCGGCCTGTGATTTGTGGCTGACAAAATCTTGTTCGTCAATGCCAAATTCGTGGGCCGCGAACCGCCTCAGGGTTTCGATCATTTTTGCGGGGCTGTGGTTGTAAATGCCGTTGAGAGTCTGGATGGCAAGCCCGTCAACCACCGCAAGTAGGAGAGTGGCCAGCACCTCGGGATCGTGGAAGGGGCGGATCAATCCCTCCCTGACGGCTTCATCGAGGGTTGCCTCAAAGATGCCCCGCCAAGCGAGCAGAGCCGTCGCCACGTGCACCCGGATGTTTTCATCCTTGTGTGCCGCCGAGTAAACCTCGATCCAAAACCCCCATGCCTGCTCAAAGCTGGTTTCACCTTCGACGGCGAACGTGAGCAAGTCAAATAGCCGCTCCAGGGTGCCCGTGCTGGCTGAATGGATGTTCTGCCATTCCCGCACGGATGCGCCGGTCCTGTACTCCACCGTGGCAAGCACTAGGCGCTCGCGAGTCCTGAAGTAGTGCTGGATCATTCCCACGCTGAAGCTGGTGGCCTCGGAAACCGCACCAAAGGTGCAACGATCCACGCCTTTTGTGGCGATGATACCAGCGGCATGGGCCACGATGGTTTCGCGGCGCTCTGCAATGGCCTCATCGGTCACGGCGTGAGTCCGTTTGCGTGGCTCTTGGTTCATGGTGTCCCCTTTAGAGTTCTGCGAATGAATCCTCAAACGCGGATGCTGCACGGCGCGCCTTCGATCGGGTCGCTGCCTGCCCGATTAGTTTTCAGCAAACAGTGGGTTGGTTCAACTGAGAGCTTGACAGTGCTCTCCGTCACACAAATAATAAGTTACACATATTATTTACACAACTCTACATTTCCCCACTGGAGACCTGATGAATAAGAACACCCTCCTGACTAAGACCGCACTAGTCATTTCGTGCGCCGCTCTGGTCTTCACTGCTTCCGGCTGCACCAACTCGGAAGCCCCGGAACCGGTGGTCAACTCATCAGGAGGCACAGCCCAAGTGCTGGGTGCGGGAGGCCAGGATGCGGCTAAGGCCGTACAGGCCGATGCTGCCGTGCAGGCATTGCTGCCAGCGAATATCAAGGCGGCCGGAACCATGAAGCTGGTTACCGACCCAACCTATGCTCCCATCGATTTCACCGACAACAACGGCAATATTATTGGCCTGGAGCCGGATATGGCCTTGGCTGTTGCCAACAAGATGGGCATCAAAGTTGAGATCACCAAGGGCGATTTCAACGGCATTCTTGCCGGCTTGGAGTCCAAGCGTTACGACGCCTCCTGGGCGGCCTTCTCCATCACCCCGGACAGAACTGCCGTGGTGGATATGGTCAGTTACATGAAGGGTGGCACCTCAGTGCTCGTCAAGCGAGGCACCGAGGGTGACTTCCACGAACAGCTTGATTTGTGTGGCAAGACAGTGACAGCACAAACTGGCACCACCCAAGCATTGACAGTGATGCCGGCCTTTGAAAAGGCCTGCCTCGAAGCCGGGAAGGAACCCATCACGCCCCTGCTGCTGCCGCAGCAGGACAGTGCGAATCAGGCCATCGCCTCCAACCGGGCCCAAGCTATGCTGGCAGATAACGCCTTGACGGCCTACTACTCACAGATCCAGCCCGAGGCGTTTGCGCAGATCGACTCCATCCTGGTGGATCCGTCCCTGGTGGGCGTCGCCATGGCCAAGGGTGACGGGCAGTTGGCCAAGACCTTCCAAGCAGCCATCCAATCACTCATGGATGACGGCACGTACGGCAAGATCATGGGCGCCTGGAACCTGGCCCCTTCCTCCATCACGACCTCAGAGATTAACCCGACGGTGGCGAGCTAAGTGGCTGAACCAGTAGTGGATATCCCGGTGAAACGATCCCACGATTTCCTGTCCCTGACCACCAAACCGATCCTGAAGCGCCGCCGCCCGGGCCAGCTTGTTGCCGTTGTTGTGGTGCTGTTCGCCATTGTTTATGGTGTCTATGTCCTGTTCACTAATCCGGGATTTGGCTGGCCCACGGTGGGCAAATACCTCTTTGACAAGCGAATCCTGGGCGGCCTGATGGTCACCTTGGAACTGACCATCATCGCCATGGTGATCGGCTTTGTTGTGGGGCTGCTGGTGGCCGTCATGCGCATGTCAGACAACTGGTTGCTGCGCGCCGTCTCCGGTGCCTACATTTGGTTCTTCCGCGGCACTCCGCTGCTGGTCCAGTTGCTGTTCTGGGGCTTCGCGGCGGTCCTTTTCCCCAAAATTGGTTTGGGTATCCCGTGGGGACCAACCTTCGTTGAGTGGAATACCAATGACCTCATCCCCTTGTTTGCCGCAGCAATCCTTGGGCTTGGCCTGAACGAGGGCGCCTACATGGCGGAAATTGTGCGGGCCGGGCTGCTCAGTGTCTCAGCAGGGCAGTCAGAAGCATCCCGGGCCATGGGCTTTAGCCACATGAGCACCTTGAGGTTCGTGGTGATTCCGCAGGCCATGAAGGTCATCATCCCGCCCGTGGGCAATGAGGTCATCTCCATGCTGAAAACCACGTCGCTGGTGATAGTCATCGGTGTTGGCGACCTGCTCTACAACACCCAGCAAATTTACGCCCAGAATCTCAAGCAGATCCCGCTGCTCATCGTGGCCAGCCTCTGGTACATCCTGTTGACCACCATTTTGACCCTGGGCCAGTCCCGGCTGGAAAAGAAGTACTCCAAGGGCAACGCCCTCCTGCTTGGAAAGGCCCAACGATAATGTCCACAGTGCAATTTCTCAACGTCCACAAGAGCTTTGGTCAGGTGGAAGTCCTCAAAGGCATCAACTTGACGGTTGAAGAGCAGCAGGTGGTGTGCCTGATTGGGCCCTCGGGATCAGGGAAGTCCACCCTGCTGCGGTGCGTCAACCATTTGGAGATGACCACCTCCGGGGCCATTACCGTGGGCGGGCGCATGATCGGCTATGACGTGTATGGGGACAGGCTTCGGGAGGCGTCGCAGCTTGAGATCAACCGGCGCCGCTCCAAGATCGGGATGGTGTTCCAGTCATTCAACCTCTTTGGCCACATGACGGCCAAGGAAAACGTGATGTTTGGACCCATCAAACTGCTCAAAATGAGCAAAAAGGATGCGCAAGCGCACGCCGAGGAACTGTTGAAAAAAGTTGGCCTGTCCGACCGCATGGACAACTACCCCTCGCAACTCTCAGGCGGGCAACAACAACGGGTGGCCATTGCCAGGGCGCTGTCCATGAAGCCCGAAGTTATGCTCTTTGACGAGCCCACGTCCGCCTTGGACCCCGAACTGGTCGGTGAGGTTCTGGACGTGATGAAGCAACTGGCACGGGACGGGATGACGATGATAGTTGTTACCCACGAGATGGGATTTGCGCGGGAGATGGGCGACGTTGTGGTGTTCATGGACAACGGCGTCATTGTTGAACAAGGTGATCCCCACGAGGTGCTGGGCAACCCCCAGCATGAGCGCACCAAGTCCTTTCTGGCCAAAGTGCTCTAGCACGGCTGCAGTGGAGCAGGCCCGCCAACGACTACTGAAAGTATGCCCTTGACCTCGCAGAGCACTTCCGACCACAATGCCCGGGCAGAACAAGCACTGCGGGCGAATCTGCCCAGAGTGTTGGCGTTCAGCCACAAACTCCATGAGAACCCGGAGCTGGGCTTTGCGGAATTCCAGGCCGTTCAGTGGCTGGCGCACGAACTGGCTGCGGTGCCGGGAGCACGGGTGCAGGCAGGCCTTGGTTCTCTTCCCACTGCGTTGCGGGCGGAGGTGGGAAGTGGGCCGCTGGTGCTCACCATTTGCGCCGAATACGATGCCCTTCCCGGCTTGGGCCACGCCTGCGGCCACAATGTCATTGCCGCAGCGGCCTTGGGAGCGTTCATTGCCCTGGCTCCTGTGGCAGATGACCTGGGCCTGACAGTGCGGCTCCTGGGCACTCCAGCGGAGGAAAACGGCGGCGGCAAAGTCCTCATGCTGGAGCAGGGCGACTTTGCCGGCACGCACGCGGCCATGATGATCCATCCCGGGGATGTTGATGAACTGGAAATGCTCCCCTATGCCTGTGCCGGCTACAAGATCCAGTACTTTGGCAGGGGCGCCCACGCGTCGGCGAGCCCGTGGGAGGGGATCAATGCCCTAGACGCCATGACGATTGCCATGACGGCCGTGGGCCTGGCCAGGCAGCAGTTGGAACCCGGCCAGCAAATTCACGGCTACATTGACTCCGCCGGCACCGCGCCCAATGTCATCCCCGACCACGCCGCAGGCGAGTGGATGGTCCGAGCCCATGATGTTGAATCACTGGCCCGGGCCACGGCTGTTCTGACGCGCTGCATGGATGCTGGCGCGCTGGCGACGGGAGCCCGACTGGAGATGGTGCAGCACGGACCCATCTACGCGGAGCTGCGCACCGACCCCGCCATGGTCGGCTTGTTTGGCGCAAATTCGGCGCTTCTGGGGCGTCCGCTCAAACCTGCCGGAAGGCGGGGCGGCTCCACCGACATGGCCAATGTTTCGCATGAGTATCCCACCATCCACCCCATGATCAGCCTGGGGGAGGGCTGCCCGGGGATCCACGACAGCTCGTTTGCTGATGTTGCAGCCTCGGCCCAGGGAGACCACGTCATCTGGGACGGGGCCCTGGCCATGGCCTGGACCTGCGTGGACTTGGCCAGCGACCCGCGACAACGGCTGCGACTCATGAATCCGGCCTAGTCCGCACCCCAAACGCCCCATTGCTGAGCGAGCGTCAGGCTTGGGCCACGTACAGCAGCTGCTTGTTGACGAATTCCTCCATGCCCAGCGGACCCAGTTCGCGCCCGAAGCCTGAGCGCTTCACGCCACCAAAGGGCATACCCGCACCCTCGCCGGCGGGTGCGTTGACGGCCACCATGCCGGAGATGATTTGTTGGGCCACGGCCAATGCCCGCTCGCCATCGGGACTAAAGACTGCACCGCCCAGGCCGTAGTCGGAATTGTTGGCCAGGGCCACGGCCTCGGCGTCGTTGGAGACCTTGTAGACAACCACCACGGGACCAAAGAGCTCTTCGCTGAACGCGCGCATCTCCGGTGTGACACCGCTCAACACGGTGGGGGCCAGGTAGTAGCCCGGCTGGTCTGCCCGCACGCCGCCGGAATGCAGGGTTGCGCCTTTGCTAACGGCATCGTTGATCTGGGCGAGCAGGCCCTCAACGGCAGCTTCGGATGACAGTGGAACGTAGGTTTCGGCGTCGTCCTCCACAGGGTTGCCCGGCGTTAGGGCCGCGGCTTGGTCCGTCAATTCCTGCACAAACTCGTCGTGGATGCTGTCCATGACAATGATCCGCTTGTTGGAGTTGCAGGCCTGCCCGGCGTTCTCCATCCGGGTTTGGAAGGCGGCCTGCGCCGAGGCCTTCACATCGTCACTGGCCAGGACAATGTAGGGATCGGAACCGCCAAGCTCCAGGACCACCTTTTTCAGGTTGCGCCCGGCAATTTGGGCCACGGCAGCACCGGCCCGTTCGGAACCCGTCAGGGAAACACCCTGAACGCGGGGATCGGAGATGATGGTCTCGATCTGCGCGTGGGACGCGAAAAGGTTGATGTAGGCACCCGCGGGCAGGCCGGCGTCGAGCATGAGCTGCTCAATGGCCAGCGCCGACCGCGGGCAGTTCTCGGCGTGCTTGAGAATAATGGTGTTGCCCAGCACCAGGTTGGGGGCCGCAAACCTGGCCACCTGGTAGTACGGGTAGTTCCAGGGCATGATGCCCAGCAGTGGGCCAATGGGGCGCTTTTGGATCAGTGCCTGCGCGCCACCGATGGCCTTGATGGGCTGGTCCGCGGCCAGCGAGGGGCCTTCCTGCGCGTAGTAGCTGAAAATTTCGGCGCAGTACTCGGCCTCGCCCACTGATTCGGCGAGCCGCTTGCCCATCTCCTCGGTGATGATGGCGGCCAGCTCTTCCTTGCGTGCTTCGAACAGCTCGGCAATGCGGGAGACGACGGCGGCGCGCTCGGTGATGGGGACCTGGCGCCAGCTGCTGAACGCCTGCTCGGACCGGGCCAAGGCATCCTGGATCTGGGCGTCCGTGGCGGTGGGGAACTCTTCGACGACGGCGCCGGTGGCCGGGTTGGTCACCCGGTAGTGCTGGGAAGAGCTGTTGCTGGGAACTGATGCTTGGGGCACGGTGCGTCCTCTTCTTGAAGTTGGTGGTGGGGCGGCTACACGCCTGTGGCGCGGGATACTTCAAAGCATGCCCCATGGACAAGCATTTGAAACATCCCACGCCACAGGCCAGGCACAACGTTGTAGAAAATTACTGCCCGGCAACCTTGGGGTACCAGACGCGCTCGCCGTCGGGAGCAAGTGCATAGTCGGGCCAGGCGAATTCCGTGGGCGGCATGAAGTCAATGGGCAAGAGTGCCGGCATGGGATCTTGGGCAACGCGGATATCGAATTCGCTCTTCGCCGCCGCCACAAGCTCGGGGCGTGTCAGAAGGTCAACGAAGGTGCCGGCGATGGTCTTGCCGGCCACCTCGATGGTGGGGTCAATGGTTGCCGCGATCCCGCCCAGCGCGTTCATGACCCAGCCGGGGTAGGCGCCCTGGCCGGGAGCGGGCTTGAGCGCCGGTCGGGACACGTAGAACCGGACGGTGGGGGCGTAGTGGGTCATCTCTACATAGTCATCACTGGTCCAGTTCTTTTGCCACGGCGCCAAATGCTCGCGCAGCGCAGCTTCGGCGTCCTGGGGGCTGATCAGTGCTTCGCACTCGTCCAGGAACGGCTTGGCCATGGGTTCAACGCCCAGGGTTTTTTGGATCCGCTGGGCGGCGGCAATTGCCTCAGGTCCATACTGCGGGGCACCCACCTGCTCCAGGTTTGCGTACAAGGCCTCGGCCAATGCGTGGTTGGTGCGGCCCGGCCGGTTGCGGGCCACCCAGGTGGTTTCCAAACGGCAATGGGCCATGGCAGCGGCATGCTCGGCGTTGCGGTCAAGCACCGTTAGCACGTGCTCGGCCATTTCCAGGGTGGGGCAGCGCCAGGAGTACTGGATCTGGGCAATGCCCGCCGGCAGGTTGTCCGCCGTCGCCTGCCCCTGGGTGAAGATGGCATCGGAAAGTGACCAGCCGCCAAAACTGGGCAGCATGGCGTCCTGCATGATCCGAGTGGAGGTGTACATGCTCATCAAGGCAACATTGGCGCCCGGGGCGCGTGCCGCGGAATGGGAAGCCGGGATGGGGGAGTTCGGGTTTGCCGACAGCTGCCAGGTCTCCGGCTCGTCACAGACAAAGGTGTAGACCTTGCTGTAATAGCTGCCGCACTGGGTGTCCCAGCGGGCAGTGTTGCACAGCGGCAGCATATAGAAAGGGTGGAAGCTGACGATGGCGTCGACGCCGTCGTAGTAGCCGCGCAGGCCGTGGACCACCTTGGAACCCTGGACCTTTTCGGCCGGCTCGCCCGTGTACTTCAGGGTGCCGGCAATGCCGTGCACCGCCATGGCGTGCTTGGTGCCCAGCAAGCCGGCCAGGGTGGAGATACCCAAGGCGGAGTGCGGGTCGGTGTGACCGGGGGCGTAGGGGCTGAGGCCCTCGCGAGGTGAGCGCTCGGTGCCGGCCGACTGGCAGTTACCGGGCACGGCGTCGTACTCGGCGTAGGTGAGAAGCACCGGGCCGCCGTCGCCAAACGACCACTCCGCGCTGAAGGCGGTGGGCATGCTGGCACTTCCGGACTCCACCGTGAAACCTTCGAGCCGCAGCAAATCCACGTACCACTGGGCTGACTTGTATTCGCGCCAGGCAGGCTCCGCCAAGTCCCAAATGTGCTTGTGCCAGAGCGAAAGCTTGCCCATGTTGTCGTCAATCCACTGCTGCGCAGTGGCCTTGGTGGCCGCCGTCAGGGCGGGACCGGCATCGAGTTCTGTTGAAGAAAGGGTCATGGTGGCTTCCTAGTTCCCTTCTGGAGTGGTGGTGGCGCTGAACAGTTCCACGGGGACGTGCAGCAGCTGCAGTCCGCGGGCCTGCACGGCCTTTTGCAAGGTCGGGGCGAAATCGACAGCATCGGTGATGCGGTGTCCGGTGCCTCCGAAGGCTGTGGCGAGTGCCGCCCAGTCGGGCTGGACCAGGTCCACGCCCACGGCCGGGATGCCGCGGTCGGCCTCATTCGAACGGATCTCCGCGTAGCCGCCGTTGTCAACGCACACCACCACCAGGTCCAGGCGCTGCTCCACGGCCGTGATCAACTCCTGCACGGCGAACATAAGGGCACCGTCGCCGAGGATGCAGACCACGGCGCGGTCCGGCGAGGCAATCTTTGCCCCGATCGACGCCGGGAGGCCGTATCCCAGCGTTGCATAGGCCGGGGTGTAGAGGAAGGAGTGCGGGTGTTCCTGCGGGATGAACGACGCCGTCCCCAGGTACGTGATCTGTGAGGAGTCGCCACCCACAATGGTGTTGGCGGGCAACACCGAGGCAGCCTCCTCGGCGATGCGGCTCAATTCCGGGGACAGGGCCCGTGCCTGGGTGCGCAATGCCGCGCGCACCGCCGCCAGATCGGCTGCGGGACGGTCCTGGGCGCCAATTTCTTCAATCAGCTGCTCAACTATCATGGCCGACTCGCCAATCAGGGCCACATCCGAGCTGACGTTCTTGTTGGCCTGCGAACCGAGGATGTCCACGCGGATCACCGTGCCGCGGGGGGCAAGCTTGCCGCCCCACATTTCGGACTCGCCCACCTTGGAGCCAATGATCAACAGGACGTCGGCGTTGTCGCACAAATCCTGCGCGGCGGGCAGCCTGATGTCCGAGCCCAGGGAAAGTGGGTGTGACTCGGGCAGGGAACCCTTGCCGTTGAGGGTTGTCACCACGGGTGCCTGCAGCAACTGGGCCAAAGCAGCCACGTGGGCGCCGGCACGGATGGAGCCACCGCCTGCCAAAATGACGGGGTTTACTGACTCGCGCAGCAACTTCGCCGCCGTGGTCAGGGCTTCCGCCTCAGCACCCTGGCCGGCGCGCAGCGGCCGGGCCTCCAGCAACACGGCAGCGCAGTCGGATTCGCTTTCGAGAATGTTCAGCGGCACTTCAATGTGCACGGGCCGCGGGCGGCCGTAGCGGAACATTTCAAAGGCGTCGTGGATGGCTGCAACGGCGTCGGTGGCTGAATGGACGCGGCGGCTCCATTCCACGATGGCTCCGGCAGCCGCCGTCGAATCCTTGGTTTCATGCAGCGAACCAATATCAGCAAACTCCTCACCCTCCGGGACGCCGGGGGAGAGGATGATCAGGGGCCGTGACTCGCAGTAGGCAGTGCCTGCAGCCGAAAGGGCGTTCAGCAGGCCAGGGCCGGAGGTGGTGATGACAACGCCGGGCAGTCCGCTCTGCTGTGCCCAGCCATCGGCACCGTAACCGGCGCCTTGCTCGTGGCGGGTGGTGACGGGGCGCATGTCCAGGGGAGCAAGGTGCCGGTAAAACTCAAGGTTGTGGGTGCCGGGAATCCCGAAGATGGTGTCAACGCCATAGTTGCGCAGCGTCTTCAAAATGGAGTAACCGGCGTTGTTGGTGATGGGCATGCTCTCAACGGCGGTGTTGAGCTCTGTTGCTTGGGTCTGCATGGGATTCTCCTGTCAGGAATTCACTGCGTGAAGGGCGGAAGGGGTGTTGGCGGGCACGTGCCGGTCCGTCTGGTTGCTGTCGGCGCCCTGATCGGCAGTGTACTGGCAGGTCCCGTCGATCCAGGTTGCCAGGACGCCAATGGAGGAGATTCGATCGGCGGCGAAGGTGAGGGGATCCTGGGCCAGGACGGCGAAATCGGCCTTCTTGCCCACAGCGAGCGAGCCCAGGTCATCCTCGCGACCCAAGGCCTTGGCGGCGTTGATGGTGTGGGCGGCCAGCGCCTCAGCGGCTGTGATGCACAAGTTGTTGGCACCGAGCTTGTGGCCGTTGCGGGTCACCCGGGTCACGGCAGCCTGGATGGCTTCCAGGGGGCGGGGCTCGGCCACGGGGGCGTCGGAGCTGATGGTGACGGGGACCCCGGCGGCAATGAATTCCCCCAGCGGGTTGAACCGTTCGCCGGGGGTGCCGATGGCCTGCTGCACGCCCTCACCCCAGTTGTAGTAGTGCTGCGGCTGGTTGACAGGGTAGATGCCTGCCGCGGCCATGCGATTAATCTGATCAAGGGTGGGCAGGCCGCAGTGTTCAATCCTGTGGCGGGCGTCGGCGTCGGGATGCTCCGCCAGCGCCGATTCAATGGAACCGATGACCATTTCAATGGCTGTGGGTGACTGGGCGTGCGTTGCTGTCTGCAAGCCCGCCGCGTGGGCTTTGCGGATGAGCTCCTTGTACGCTGACGGCTCGTGGTAGAGCTGGCCGGTGCGGCAGGGATCGCCCACATAGCCGTCGGGGAAGTAGGCAGTCCAGCCGCCCAGCGTGCCGTCGGCGTAGAGCTTGATGCCGGCGAAGCTCAGGTGAGCGTTGCCAAACTGGCCGTGCAGGCCCATATCCAGTGCGTCGTCGAGCAAGTGCGAGAGCAGGTACATGCTCACACGAACCTTGAGCTGGTTCTCCGCGGCCAGGCGCAGGTACATATCAAACTCACGGCGGGACACCTGAGCGTCACCAATACTCGTCACACCTCCCGCCAGGAAGCTCTCCTGGGCCACGCCGAGCTGGCGCAGGTGCTCGGCCGGCTCGTCGGCCAGGTGAAAATTGGGTCCGTGGTGGCCAATCTTGACCCCGTCAACGCCGGTGAGGATGTTGCAGGCGGCGTCTGACAGTTCACCCGTCAGCTCGCCGCTGCCATCGCGGAAAAACTCGCCGCCGTCCGGGTTGGGGGTGGCGGAGGTGATCCCGTTGAGCTCAAATGTGTAGGAGTTGACCACACCGCCATGCCCGGAGGCGTTCATCAGGTACACCTCACGGTCAAGCGCGACGGCGTCGAGCTCAAAGCGGGTGGGGTGGCGTTCCTCGAGCAGGTTCCTGTGCTCATAACCGTAACCGCGCACGGGCAAGCCATTGGGGATCTTCGCGGCCGCTTCCTTCAGCAATTCCACAATTTCACCGATGGTGGAGGCCTTGTCCGGCCCGCAGTCCACCCAGCTCATCATCTGCCCATACATCAGTGGATGGGCGTGGGCGTCAATGAATCCGGGCACGATGGTGGCCCCGGCAAAGTCACGGAAATCGGGGTACTGGCCGCCGTGCTCCGCTGCCGCCTCGCGGCAGTGCGCCAGGGAGCCGACGGCGACAATCTCAGGACCGATCATCAAGAACGCTTCGGCGTTTGGCGCCGTGGGATCCATAGTGTGGATTTTGCTGGCCGTGACGATGGTGGGACGGTGCCCAAACGGGCGGCTTTCAAAGGCTGTGAGTTTACGCAAGAACTTCTCTCCTAGGAATCGGAGGGTGGGTGAATGGTTTAGGGGAGTTCGACGACGGGGGAGTCCGGGCGTCCAGTGGACTTCCACGAGGCCACGTTTTGAGCTTGTTGGCGGACATACTCGGTTTCCGTGAAGTACGAGAAGTAGGCCATGTGGGGTGTGATGAGGATGCGGGGGTTGCCCAGCAGGGGGTGTTCGCCCTGGATCGGCGGCTCAACATCGAGCACATCCAGGCCAGCCCCCGCCAGATGCCCGGAGGCAATCGAGTCACGCAGCGCCTGCGAATCAACCAGTGCACCGCGGCTGACATTGATCAGGAAAGACCCGGCTGGCATGGCGGCCAGAAACTCGGTGTTGATCATGTCCGCGGTGTCATCCGTCAATGGCATGTGCAGCGAAAGGACATTGGCGGTGTCCCGCACCCCTTCCAAGGTGGTGCGCCTGATGCCGGCCTCGGCTAGACGTTGGCGCACCTCGAGCGTGTCCGGCAGCGCGGGGTCGTAGCCCACCACATCGCCAAATACCCCTGCTGCCATTTCGGCGAAGCGGGTGCCTATGCGGCCCAGGCCCAGAATGCCCAGCCGCGTCTGGCTCAGTCGCGGCGGAATGATGGTGTCCCGCTGATTCCAGTGTCCGGATTGCACCGTGGCGCTGTAGAAAGGCAGGCCACGCGTCACAGCCAAGGTGAGGGCCAGGGCGTGGGTGGCAACTTCTTCCGTGGCTGCGCCGGGAATGTTAGTGACCCAGATGCCACGCTCCCGGGCCGCTTCAACGTCAACGTTGTTGAAGCCCATGGACAGCAACGCGATGACCTTCAAGGACGCCATGGCATCCATGATCTCGGCCGTGATGGCGGCATACCCCACCAGCAAGGCTGTGGCATCGTGGGCCTCGGCGGCAATGCGCGCCGGATCCTGGGTGTTCAAGTAGTCAACGCTGAACCCGCAATCCTCCAGCAACCGCATCCCGGCGAGGAATTCGACGTCGTCCATGTCTGTGTAGACGGCCCGCAGGGTCTTCGCCGGCGCTTCCGGCGGTTTGGAGGGGGGGAGGGTGCTAATGGACATGGCTGAGGAACTTCCTGGTGCGTTCGTGCTGGGGATTTTCAAAGAACTGCTCGGGTTCGGCCTGCTCCACGATGACGCCGCCGTCAAAGAGGGTGACCTGGTTGGCCACGCGGCGCGCAAAACGCACCTCGTGGGTGACAACGATCATGGTCATGCCGGACTCGGCCAGGTTTTCCATGACCTCCAGGACTTCGCCCACCAGTTCCGGATCCAGTGCCGAGGTGGGCTCATCGAAGAGCATCACGGAGGGGTTCATGACCAGCGCGCGGGCAATCGCCACCCGCTGCTGCTGCCCACCGGAAAGCTCCGAAGGGTAGTGGTCTGCCCGGTTGTCCAGACCCACCTTTTGCAGCATTTCCCTGGCCTGGGCGCGGGCTTCGTGGTGCGAGATGCCTTTGACGCTTGTCAGCCCCAGCATCACGTTGCGCTCGGCGCTCAGGTGCGGGAACAGGTTGAAGCGTTGGAAGACCATGCCCACTTCCTGCCTTTGGATGGCGAGAGCCCGCTCCGGCAGATGCAGCACTTTCCCCTTGTGCTCGCGGCTGCCGATCCTGCTGCCCTTGAGTAGGATCTCCCCGGAGTCGGCCGGTTCCAGCAGGGCCATCAGGCGCAGCATGGTGGACTTGCCCGAGCCGGAGGGGCCCAGAACTGCCTTGACCTGGCCCTTGTTGATGTCGAACTCCACGCCCTTGAGGACCTGGTTGCCGTTGTAGGTTTTGTGAAGGTCCCGCACTTGAAGGACTGCTTGCGTTGTCATGGTGTGCTCCTGGGCAGGGCTGGTGACGGTGTTCATGAGATACCTACCTGGGTGGCGACGACGGGTTCAGCGGTCTTCTTGACTTTTGCCGTTTTGGAGGTCCACGCGAACTTCTTCTCCAAACGGTTTTGCAGGAACGAGAGAATGGTGACAATCACCAGGTAGTAGACGATGGCCGCTGCGTAGTATTCGGCGTAGCGGAAGGTGATGTTCACACCCACCTGGGCGGTTGTGAGCAGCTCGCGCAGCGAGATGACCGAAGCCAAGGATGAGTATTTGATCAGTCCGATGAACTCGTTGCCTGTAGGTGGGAGCGCAATCCTGATGGCCTGGGGCAGGACCACCTTGATCATCACCTTTGCGGGGGACATGCCCAACGCCCGACCGGCCAGCGCCTGGCCGTCATCGACGCTCAGCAGTGCCGAACGAATAATTTCTGACATGAAGGCCGCTTCGACCAGACCCAACCCCACGGAGGCTGCGATGAAGGGAGAGAACCAATCGGCGCGCAGTGCGGGAATCATCTGCGGAAGGGCGTTCCACATGATCAACAGCACCAACAGGGCAGGGATGGCCCGGAAGAACCAGACATAGAAGTGGGCAGGTGCCCGCAAGTACGGCTGTTTGGCCGTGCGGCCAATGGCCATGAAGAAGCCGATGACGGTTGCAAGGATGAGGGCGACGATGGCCACCGCCACCGACAAGGCCGCGCCCTTGATGTAGTCGACGCTGACTAGCTGCTCGAAGAAGATGTTTGGATCAAAAAACATTGTCTGTGTACTCTCGTGCGAATGGTGGGCGGGGCCCACTGCTAAGTGCGGACTGAGCAGCACCGGGGTGTGGTGCGGGGAATGTACCGGGCGGGATCGTGGCCCTAATTACTTGACGTCAAGAATGGTTGGGTCAAGGTTGTACTTGGTGGCGACCTTGGCCAGTGAGCCGTCGTCCTTGAGGGCTTTGAAGGCCGCAGCAATGGCAGGGGTCAAGGTGCTGCCCTTCTTGCTGAACACACCAAAGGTGGTGTCGGGGTCGAAGACCTGATTGGCCATTTCCAACTTGCCCTGGTTTTGGGTGACCATGTAGGCGGCGGCCACATTGGTTTCCACCAGGACCTCAGCCTTGCCGTTGATCACTGCCAGGACGGTGTCTGAAGTTTTGGGGTACTCGGAGAGTATCGGGGCGCTCTTGCCGGCCTTGGTGCATTCCTCGCCCATCGCGGTTATTGATGCTGCGTTGCTGGACGCGGCCTGGGCCACAACCTTCCTGCCACAGAGATCCATTTTGCTCTTGAGCTCGCCGGCCAGCCCCGGGGCTGCCAATGCTGCCGGGCCCGCGTTCATGATGGGTGCCGCATCAGCCACCTCCAGGCGTGCGGGGCTGGTGTAAAGACCGCCAAGAATCATGTCACAGCGTCCGCTTTGCAAGCCCGGCATGAGTCCGTCAAATGAGGTGACCTCGAATTTGATCTTGACGCCCCAGTAGTCGGCCAAGGCGCGCCCGGCATCGGCGTCGAAGCCAACAATGTCCCCGCCGGAACCGTCGGCGTAGTACTCAAGCGGGGGGTACTCCGGGTCGATGCACAAAGTTACCTGGCCAGCGTTGACCAGATCCTTGGGCGTATTGCTGTTTCCGACTGCAGCTTCTTCCCCAGTGGAAGCTGAACAGCCGGAAAGTGCCAGCAGGCCGATGGAAGCCGCTGCAGCAAGTTTGAAGAAATTCGCCATTGTAGTTCTCCTGAAAGTGAGGCATTGCTGCACGCTTGGTGGTGTCAGCGGGGATGTCTCATCCAGTGTGTGACACGCAGCACGTTAAGTCAACAAATTATTGGAATATCTCAGTATCTGTTCCAATGTTGCACAGGAGTTACGGGTAAACCGCTGCAAGTTGTTGGAATTGTTCCAGTCTTGTTAATTATTTGTCATCAGTGGCGTGATTGCTGGTATAAAGATGGAATGGATACTTTGGACAGATCGCTTGTACATCAGCTGCAAGCTGACGGGAGGGCCTCCTACAGCGACCTGGCCAAATCCGTGGGCAGCAACCGCGCGCATGTGGCCGCCCGGGTCAACGAACTGTTGGCCTCGGGCAAGGTGAAGGTCATAGCTGCCGTTCACCCGCGGGTTCTTGGCTTCGAGGTGCTGGCCCACTTGGCAGTGCAGGTTTCCGGGGACAATGAGGAAACCCTGCGCGGGATCGATGCCCTGGATTCTGCCGTGTACATCTCCGAAACCACCGGAACCCACCAAATAGTGGTTGAGGTGCGCATGGGCACCATGGGGGAGCTGTACCAGACAGTGGCCCTTGTCAGTGCCCTTCCCGCGGTCACTGGCGTCAACGTTTTGTTGTACGAGCGGGTTATCCGCAGCCTGTTTCTGGGTGAAGAACCAGTGCTGGAGCGCCTGTCACTGGACCAAACAGACATCGACATCCTGCGGATCCTCCAGCAGGACGGGCGGACAGGTTTCGCCGAGATTGGTGAAGCAGTGGGCGTCTCCATGAGCACCTGCAGGACGCGGGCGTTGCGGCTCATTGACGCAAATATCATGCAAATTGGCGCCATCACCCGGCGAAACGGGACCTCGGGATCCATTGTTTTTGGCTGCGGCATGTCATTGATTGGCGACGCCTCACCCGAGGTTGTCCGCTTGTTAGCCAACGTGGATGGTGTTGAATTCGTTGCCCGGACCATTGGCCGGTATTCCCTGGTGGCAACCATAGCCACGGATTCACAGCACGCCTACAACCACATCGTGGCCCAGTTGAGGTCATTGGCCGGGGTTCGCCACATTGACACCTGGCTGCACACCCGGATCGTTCAGGAACGCTACGAGAACACGTTGGACCAGTTGGCGACGTTGATAGGGCACTGAATTCTTCCGAAAGTTCGACGGCGGCACGCGCCTTCTGTGGTGAAGGTGCGTGCCGCCGTCGTACTTTAAGGGAAAATCAGTCGGTGCCGGGCTGGATCTGGTCCGCAGCGCCAGGGCCCGTGGCCTTGATGGGGAAATCGTCCTTGAGCATGTCGAAGACATCCGGGCGCCAGGCTGGCGGCACCTGAACGAATTCGCCCACGGTGACCAGCCCCTCCTGTGCCCACTGGGCGATGTTTTGGGCGATCGCCAGCACGTCCGGGTCCGCGGCGTCCGGCTCCTTGAGGGCCTGGACGAGCAACTCGGCCTCGGGCGGGGCCTCGGAGGCGGCCTGGGTCAGCCAATCGGCCATGTCAAGGTGCCACTCCTCGTAGTCGCCTTCCTCGGATCCTTCGAGGGTCATGATGTAGATGAATTGGCCCATGAGGTCCCGCATGGCAAGGAGCATGTCGTCTTCGCCGGCAAGGGCCAGTGCGGCCGGGGTGGGGCGGAGGTGGTTTTCCTCGACGGACACCAGGCCCGCCACATTCAGCAGTTCCCAGTACAAATCCAGCCGGGCGGCGAGGTGGTCTTGGGGCGTGGTGACCTTGGCTGCGCCCAGCTTCCCTATCCCGCTGTGGGCCAGGGCCGCCAAGGCGTCCGGGGTCGCCTCCATGGTGCCGTCAGCTGTCAGCTCGCGGCCGTCACCCAGCCACTGAAGCAGGGCCAGCGTGTTCTTCCACAGAGGGGATTTCGCGGCCGTTTCAACCATTTCCTCCCGGCTGAGCACTGGAATGAAGACGTCGGCGAACTCCCAGTCCTCCGGGGACACCTCATCGCTGTCGAAGTCCGAGCCGGGCCCGCCGGTTTGATTGCACACGTCCCGAACTACATCCAGGTCCTCCGGCGCGCCGGTCCAGAGGCGCATTTGGTCCAGATAGTTGGCGTAGTCGCGCACGCCGCTGCGCATGCCCATGACTCCCACCGGGTTGGCGTCGGCCGTCACGTCCATGACCTCTTGGACCGCTGCGGGCACCAGGGCCGTGGGATCCATGTGTGGTTCCACAATGCGGTACATGTCGAAGAAGTCGTCCAGGATCAACAGGCTCATGTCGATCGACTTGTCCGGGCGGCCCTGGGATTCCAGCCAGGCAACAAAGCCCGGCGACAGGGCGATCATGGCGCGTTCCAGCCGGGCATCGGCCGACGGCGTGGCATGCGTCCGGGTGGCCGCGTCGGCAGCCGCTTTTACGGGATTGCCGAAACGGGACTTCTTGGTGCTCTTGGGCTTCTTGGCCACTGCATTCCTTGGGATAGCGGGAGGGTTCCCTTAAAGGTAACGTCAAAGTCGATGCAGCGCTGGCCGGCATGGTGCCGGTGGGGATGCATCGTCAGGTACGCCACACCCAAAACGCTCGCTCACACTATGTGAGCGAGCGTCGTCCGAAAGTGCCTCATATGTGAGCGAGCGTCGAAAGAGGGTGGTTCCTAGGCGGTGAAGGGCGTGAGCACAATCTTGCCGGAGCCGTGGCCGGTCATGCTGGCTTGGAATGCGGCGGCGGCCTCCTCCATGGGGAAGGTCTGCGCAACGTCCACGCCGAGGCTGCCATCCTCAACCAGCACGCTCAGGCGCTCCAGTTCAGCGGCGTCGGGGCGAACCCAGATGTACTGCCCGCCGTGGCCAAGAACAGTCCAGTCCGCGATGGATACGTGCCGGCCGCCCTCCTTGAGCAGGGCCAAGGTGTCTTCAAGGACGCCGCCGGCAAAGTCGGCCACGGCATCCACGCCGTCGGGAGCCAGCGTGCGCACGCGCGCCACCAAACCCGCGCCATATTCCAGCGGCTCGGCGCCCAGTTCACGCAGGCGATCATGGTTTTTGGTCGATCCCGTGGCAATGACGCGCGCGCCGGCCAGTGCTGCCAGCTGGATGGCCGTGCGGCCTACGCTGCCTGAACCGTTGTGGATCAAAAGGGTTTGGCCTGCTGCCGTGCCCAAGGCGTCGAGTGTGCGCTGGGCCGTCATACCCGTCAGTGGCAGGGCTGCCGCCTGCTCCCAGGACAGCGATTTGGGCTTGTGGGCAACGGCGGCTGCCGGCAGGGCGATGAGCTCGGCAAAGCTGCCACCCTGGACGGTGTCGCGGCGTCCGTAGGAGTAGACCTCATCGCCCACCTTGAACTCGGGAGTGTCAAAACCTACTGCTTCCACCACGCCGGCAACATCCCAGCCCGGGGTCACGGGGAAGTTGACGTCCATGAGCGGATCCAGCCCGCCGGACATGACCTTCCAATCAACGGGGTTCACGCCGGCTGCCTTGACCCGGATCAGCACAGCGCCGGGGGAGACCTTGGGCGTGGGTCGCTCGGTTTGTACCAAAACTTCGGTGCCGCCATATTGTGCGTAGGTCATGGCCTTCATGGTTGAGCTCATGGTGTGAGTCCTTATCGTCGTGTGGATACCTTGCTTATGTAGTGCCAAACCCGCGAGCTGCGCCGAAGATTCCCATGCTGTTGGGCGCCGAACCCGTCACCGGTTTGGCGCAACACTGTTCTGTGCCGAAGTGCCGGGGAGTTTGACGCACAGCGGAACGGTTCGTTGAGGTGACTGTAGGCTTCGCGTATGAGCGATATCACCGTCCAGCGCTACGCCTATGGCCCCGATCCTACCCAGTGGGCAGAGCTGTTCCTACCCTTTCAACGGAGCCTGGAAGGCGTTGTTGTGGTGATCCACGGCGGGTACTGGCGCAGCGCCTACACTGCCGATTTGGGTGCGCCGTTGGCCGCCGATTTGGCGCGGCACGGGGTGGCTGCGTGGAACCTGGAGTACCGGCGCATGGGCAATGGCGGTGGCTGGCCCACCACGTTCCTTGACGTGGCAGCGGGCATTGACGCACTGGCCATCGCTGCCTCCGAGCATGGCCTGGACCTTGGCTCCGTGGTGATTTTGGGCCATTCGGCCGGCGGGCAACTGGGCGTCTGGGCCGCGGGCCGTTCCACCTTCCCGGCGGGGGCGGTGGGTGCGCAACCCGCGGTGGCGGTGACCGGCGTCGTGAGTCAGTCGGGGCTGCTGAACCTGGGCCAGGCGCAGCAGCTGGGGCTCAGTAACAATGCCGTGACGGCGCTGCTGGGGCCAAACGTGGCGCTTGCGGATCCGCTCGCAGCGGTGCCTCTGCCTGTGCCGGTTCTTGCCATCCATGCCGCGCACGACGCCGACGTCCCCGCCTCCCAGAGCGAAAGTTACGTTGCCGCTGCTGTGGCGGCGGGCGGAGTTGCTCAGCTGATCAGGGTGCCGGGGGACCATATGGACCTGATTGACGTCGGCTCGGCGTCGTACGACATCTGCCGGGAACTTGTGTTGGGGCTGCTGGGCCGGGCGTAGGGTTGGTGAATGAGCACCTGAAGGAAAAGGAAAAGGCATGCCCAAGAACACCCGCAAGATTGAGTCCGGCATTGAGACGGACTTCAGCGACAAGATGAGCTATGGCAGCTACCTTGCGCTGGATACGCTGCTGAGCGCCCAACAGCCCGTCAGCAAGCCCGAGCACCATGATGAAATGCTGTTCATCATCCAGCACCAAACCTCCGAACTGTGGCTGAAACTGGTGCTCCACGAGCTGCGGGCCGTGCGTGTGTACCTCGCTGAGGACAATCTGCGGGCGGCCATGAAGGGCGTGGCCCGGATCAAGCACATCCAACGCTCCTTGACCGAGCAGTGGAGCGTGCTGGCCACCTTGACGCCCAGCGAATACGCCCAGTTCCGTGGCGACCTGGGCGCCTCCTCCGGGTTCCAGTCCTACCAATACCGGGCCGTGGAGTTCCTGCTGGGCAACAAGAACGCCGGCATGCTCAAGGTGTTCGCGGGGGACCCCGCAGCCCAGGAACTGCTCGCTGAGCTGTTGGAAAGCTCCAGCGTGTACGACGAATTCCTGCGCCTGCTGGCCCGCCGCGGATTTGCCGTACCCGCCGAAATCCTGGACCGCGACGTCACCCGTGCCCACGTGTTCAACGCCGAGCTGGTGCAGCTGTTCAAGATTGTGTACGAAGCACCGGACGAGCATTGGGACCTGTATGAGGCCTGCGAGGAACTCGTTGACCTGGAGGACAACTTCCAGCTGTGGCGTTTCCGGCACATGAAAACCGTGATGCGCACCATCGGGATGAAGCACGGAACGGGCGGCTCCTCCGGCGTGGGCTTCCTGCAGCGGGCGCTGGAGCTGACGTTTTTCCCGGAACTGTTTGCCGTGCGGACCGAAATCGGGCAATAAGACTTTGCGCCAGCGCGCCGTAGCGTGCGGATGTGGCGCCGCTTTCACAGTGGCGCAACATCCGGGCGGCTATGGTTCGCGGAACTAGCTGGCTTGTTCCTGCCAGCGCCGCTGAGCCGCAGCGTCAAGGGCCGCTTCCACCCAGCGGCCCATGCGGGCGTAGGCCTGTGCCCTGATCTCCGCAGGGGAGAGGAACACGTCATGGAAGGCTCCGGGAATCCTGTGCAGTGTCACGTCCAGGCCCAGATCAAGGGAGCGTTTGGCCACGGAGTCCACGTTCAGCACCACATCGGCGGCCAGGGCGTTGGCGGACCACCTGGGTTGCAGGTAGCTCTTGTCGGAAAGCATCACCAGCACCGGGGCCTTGATGCCTAGGCCGCGCGACAGCTGCGCCTGTCCCTGGAACACGGCGTTCAAAAATGCCGGAGTGACGGGGAAGCCGCGGTCCGGGCGCCATTCTGATGAGTAGTCCCATTCGCCGTCGTACCGTTTTGACACGGCCCGGGTGTAAAAGCCGGGATCGATGGGTGGCAGGGGCGCCAGCGGCTTGAATCGGCTGCGCGCGGAAATGAGGGGTGCCACCATGGCCCGGCCCATTTCGGTGGCTTGAAATTCCAGCCACGGGCTGTTCAGGACCACAGCTGCAGCCGCGTCGGGGTGCCGTGCCGCCCACAGACTCAGGGTGAGGCCGCCCGTGGAGTGACCCAATAAAACCAGTGGACGTTCGCGGGGGACCTGGTGCGGAACGGGGCGTTCGCGGCCCGTCAGCGCATCAAAGGCGGCGCTGAGCCGTTGCTTGGCTTGCTCGAGGAACGCCATTTCAAAGGATTGCGCATCGGCAGGCTCCTGGGCCGCAGGCTGGGCCAGCACTTCTTCGGTGACCGGGCGCCGCCCCATGGCCGCCAGCGCGGCGGCAAGGTCGTCGTCGTACTCGGTCAGGGAAGCAACCTGGCCCGGGACAAGCCCCGGGCGCAGGCTGCGGCCGTAATTGTGCAGATCCAGCGCATAAAAGTTTGCGCCAGCCTGGTGCCAGAATTCGGCAAGTTCGCGCTGGAAAAAATAGTCGCTCCAGCCATGGACATACAGGATGTCGGCCCCCGCGAGAGGCCGCGGGTTCCCTTCCGGGGCATCACCCACGTAGCGGACCAGCGTGGCCGGAGCGCCGGCGGGCAGGTCGAGGGTGAGCTGTTGAAAGTTAGGGCCGAGGACATCCTGCTGCCATGAGGTCATAGTTCGATGCTAGCGGGCTATGACCAGTATCCGAGCGCAAACTCGGCGATGATCACCGTTCTCATGGGCGAGGCGGCAAGTTTTGGGCCGGCCTCCATCGGGCTGAACCGGGAACTGTACCTGGACTAGCACGGTCCGGGGACTTGTGCCCATGGCCAGTGTTTGTGTGAGGAATTAGCCTAGGGACGGGCTGCTATGCGCAGCCGGGTCCTCAGTTCTAGGCAAGGAATCACATCATGGAAACCACACTCACCCACGGTGTCAGACGCAGGCCGGGCGCCAGCACGCTGTCGCTGATTGCCGCCGTCGTCATCGTCCTGGGCATGCTGCTCCCTTCCGCCGGCGTGGCCCAGGCAGCCACCAGCTATACGGTGAGCGGCACAGTGACTGCCAAGGCAAGTGCCACGGCCGCCGCAGTGCCCTTGGCCAACGTGTTTGTGGAGTTGCTGCCCCAGACGCCGTCGAACGGTACGCGCTATTACGCGTCGACCAACGCGGCCGGCCAGTACTCCATCACGGCCCCGGGGATCGGCGACTACAAGGTGTGGTTCAGCTGTGGTGACGAGGCCTGCCGGGCCAAATATTCGGATATCTACTATGGCAATTCCGTCAGCAACATGTACGGGGGAATCATCAAGGTCACGGCTGCGCAGCCTGCCGCGCGGGCCAACGCCGAACTGGGGGCCTACGCAACCCTCAAAGGCCGGACCACCAATGCGGCCGGAACCCCTGTAGGCAGCATTGGCGTGGTGGCGCAAGGGGCTGGCGGGACGTCAGTCTCGGCGATCTCGGACACGAACGGGTACTTCACCCTGGCGAAGGTTGTGCCGGGGCTCAGCCAGGTCGTTGCCAGGGATTCGACACTCCAATCCCGGTTCGTCACCCAATACTGGTCCGGCACGACTGGGACAGACACTGCATCCAACGTCACCATCGCACCAGGCGCATCGTTGACAAACGTCAACTTCAAGCTCAACCAGGCAACCTCAATCGCAGCAAAAGCCACGGACGCGGCCGGCAAGGCTTTGCCCCATATTGGCTACACGGTGCTGACACTGAACCCTACAACAGGGAAATGGGAGCAGCCGCAGGTTATGGGACGTGCGTTGGAAACCGATGCCAGCGGGATGGCGTATTTCACGCCTGAGGCGGGAAAGTCCGTCAAGTTCGCTTTTATCGACAACATCTACGAACAGGGTGCTGCGACGCCGAGCGACCGCTACGCAACACGCTGGTACAACAACGCGAGCACGGAAGCATCCGCCACGATCCTCAAGCTCACCCAGGGGCAACGGGTCAGTTTCACCATGGCCCTGCCGTCTGCCGGGAAGTCACTGACTCCTGCCTACTCAACAACCACAGGAACCGGCAAAGTGGGCACGAACCTGAGCATAAACCCGGGGGCATGGGGTCCAGCACCGGTGGCGTACTCCTACCAGTGGCAGCGAAATGGTGTTGCCATTGCCGGTGCGACGGCGGCCAGTTACCTGCTTGCCGCGGCTGACCTCGGTACGCTGGTCAATGCCAAAATTACGGTGGCCAAGACCGGATACGCCACGGCCGTGGTTCCCTCGGATCCGTATACCGTCACTGTCGGCACCCTTAGCGCCCCGGCACCGGCCATCACCGGAACCAAAAAAGTAGGGTCCACGTTGACGGCCGTGCCGGGAACCTGGGGACCGGCCCCGGTGACATTGAAGTACCAGTGGTATAGCAGTGGCACCGCCATCGCCGGCGCCACGGCGTCGAGCTACACGCTGGTCACCCTGGACAAGGGAAAATCGCTGACCGTCAAGGTCACAGGCAGCAAAACCGGCTACACAACAGCGGCCAAGACCTCCGCCGCCTACGGGGCTATCCTTTAGCAGGCAAAACGCCGTGCGTCCGGGTGAGATCGTGATCCGGTCGCACGGCAGTCAACGCCGTCGGCCGCTACGGCTGGGGTTCGAGCATAAGGCGCCGGTTCTCGGCAAACGCGTCCGCCGTGTGCTCGTCGAAGGCAGCGCAGTGGCCACCCACCAGGGCCTCCACGGCTGCCTCGATGCGGGGAGTTTCCGCGGCCTGGCCGGCCTGGATCTGGCCGGCAGGCCCCACCACGATGTAGCCCCACTCGTACAGTGCATCGCAGCCCAGGGCGCAGGTCAGCATGGCATTGGACGCGTAGTCCATGCGTTCCTGATCGTTGCATTCGGGGCGGGGTTTGATGTGGCCAGCAATCAGCAACCGGGCCGGGTACTGTTCGCCACACAGGGCGCACGGGGCAGTCAGGCGTCCCCGCAGCAAGTTCTTGCGCAGATGGGCCTGTTCCAAGCGGATGGTCGTCAGGGTCTTTTCATCCGGCTCATCGGCGCCCCACACGCTGCCGGGCAGGCCGCGCAGGCTTGTTGCCGACGATTGCGGGGCTGTGACACCAGCCTCGGCCAGAAGCTCCTGCCCCTCCTCGACGGAAAGGGCGGAAATGTAGCGCTGCGCAGGTTTGCCGGCTGCATTGAAGGGTCCGGGCCCGCCGTCGGCCGTGATGTCGGCTGCGCGTTGGCGGTGCAGCTGCAAGTTTTCTGCCAGCGGGTGTGTGCGCACCAACCAGCCTTGGTCGGGTTCTTCGAGATGCTTCTCATATCCCGCAGGGCGCGGACTGTCCTGCCACTGGTCCGTGACCACGCTAATGGCCCGCACGTAGGGGCCGAAGTAGTTGAACACCACGTCGCCCTTGCGAAGTTCCTTGATGATCTCCCGCTCTGCATCCCCGTCGGGGGCCGGGCAACTCCAGAGGGTTCCATCGTCGATGGCTGACTCATAGTTGCGGCCGTGGCTGACCCACCAGTAATTCATTTTTGTAACTCCTAGCGTCCTCGCATGGCATTCGGCGTTCCGTTTCAGCCTAGCCCCTAGGGCGCCCGGGTGGGCAGAATGTGCAGCTCATGGCAGAATTGGGGATGGCCCGGGTGCAGACGGGTCCAGTGATAATACAGCCGACAGGCCCAACCTCCTTGCGGAGGCGCCGGTATGAGCAAACCACTTAGCTACAGAAATTTGAGACTTCATCATGTCCTCGCTGCAAAGCAACGCTTCGGCAACCCCTCTTTCATCAGGCGCCCGCGCCACACCCTCCTTCGCCGCCGTCGGAAGTCCCTACTTTGGGATCCTGTTGGCGTGCATGGCAGTGATTGTTATTCTCTCCAACATTGGCGCCTCCAAGGGCGTGCTTTTTGGGCCCATCGTGACCGACGGCGGGTTCTTCCTGTTCCCGTTCGCCTACATATTGGGTGATGTCATCAGCGAGATTTATGGTTTCAAGGTGGCCCGCAAAGCCATTCTGACCACCTTTGCGCTGTCCATTTTCGCTTCCCTGACCTACTGGGTGATCATTGCGCTGCCCGGATTCACCGACGACTACGGAGTCACCAAGCAGCAGGCAATGGAAGACGCGCTGGGGCCGGTGCCGCAAATTGTGCTGGCCAGCCTGCTCGCGTTCCTGGCCGGGCAAACCATCAATTCCACGATCATGGTCAGGCTCAAAGCGCGTCACGGCGAACGTAAACTGTGGGCCCGCCTCATGGGCTCCAGTGGTGTTGGCGAATTTGTTGACACGCTGATCTTCTGCGCCATTGCCGCGCCCGTCATTGGCATTGTGGGCTTCGGGATGTTCGCCAACTACGTGGTGGTGGGCTTTGTGTACAAGGTGGGATTGCAGTACCTGCTGATCCCCGTCACCGCTGCCGCGATCGGCTGGTTCAAGCGCCACGAGCCGACGTACGTCGCGGCCTAAAAGACAGCCGCTGCCGATGTGGTCTTTCGCTGCTGATATATCACTAGCGAAAGACCACATCGGCAGCAAATTTCGGTGGCGGGCCTACTTTTTCGGGTAGTAGCGGCGCAATGTCTCGGCCTTGAACGCGAAGAAGGTCCCGTCCTCGATGGCGAGACGGGCGTCGTCGACCATTTTCACCACGAAACGCTCGTTGTGGATGGAAATCAACGTCGCCGACACCATCTCCTTGGCCTTGTACAGGTGGTGAATGTAGGCGCGCGTGTAGTTCTCGCACGTGTAGCAGTCGCATTCCTCGGACAGGGGCGTGAAATCGCGCTTGTACTTGGCGCCGGAGAGGTTAAAGCGGCCGTCAGGGGTGTAGAAGGCCGAGGTACGGGCCACCCGGGTGGGGGAGACGCAGTCAAAGGTGTCGGCCCCGTTTTCGATGGCCGTGAAGATGTCATCGGGTTCGGAAATGCCCAACAGGTGGCGCGGCTTGTTCTCGGGCAGTTCCTCGGAGCACCAGCGCACAATGGTGCCCAGGTTTTCCTTCTCCAACGCCCCGCCGATGCCGTAACCGTCAAAGTTCATTTCGCCCAAGTCGTGGGAGGCCTTGCGGCGCAGGTCCTCATACTGGGCGCCCTGAATCACGCCAAACAATGCCTGGTACGGCTTGCCCACGCGCTCCTCGGTGAGGCTGAAGTGCTCGGCAATGCAGCGCAGCGCCCAAAGCCGCGTCCTTTCCAGTGACATCTCCTGGTAGCCGCGCGAGTTCAGCAGCGTGGTCAGCTCATCGAAGGCAAACATGATGTCCGCGCCGATCTGGTGCTGGACCTGCATCGACACCTCGGGGGTGAAGCGGTGCATGTCCCCGTTCAGGTGCGACTTGAACCAGACGCCGTCGTCGTCAATGTGCGCCAAACGCTCCTTGCCGACGGCCACCGAATCATCGGCACCGGCGTGGGGGGAGGACGCCACAGCGTCCATGTTGATGACCTTCTTGAAGCCGGAACCCAGGCTCATGACCTGGAAGCCGCCGCTGTCGGTGAAGGTGGGGCCCTGCCAATTCATGAATTTGCCCAGCCCGCCGGCAGCGTCCAGAAGGTCGGCGCCCGGCTGCAGGTACAGGTGGTAGGCGTTGGAGAGCAGCGCCTGCGCGCCCAGCTCGGCCATGGACTCGGGAAGCACCGACTTCACGGTTGCCTTGGTGCCCACAGCAATGAAGGCGGGGGTCTTGATGGTTCCGTGGGGTGTGGTGATGACGCCCGTGCGGCCCTGAAACTCCCCGCCGTTGAGCGCAACCTGGTCGGCGCCCGGTGAGCACGTCTCGTTCAGCCGTGTGGTGACGTCAAAGCTGAATTCACTTTGCGACGCCGGACGGGCGGGGATGGTGCCGGGTGCGCCTGTGGGATCGGGCGCAAGGAAATTTGTAACAGTTTCAGGGGAGGACATGGTTCCATTTTGCCAGTGTTTGCCCGCATCCCCTTCCGAAGGTGTCCAACGCAACCCGCCGCACCCGTTTATTCGTCGGAGTAGTGGTCTTCCATGAAGGCGTCCCACTGTGCGGCGATGGCGTCAAAGTGGTGGGCGCCCAGTCCATAGGTGGTGGCGCAGATTTGGGCGCCGGGGTGTTCTCGCACGCCGGGCAGGGGCGCCTGTGCAGCCATGATCAGCAGCCCGTCGCCGTGCTCGGCGTAGTCGGCCACGGTCAGCCCCACCTGGGTTTCCGTGCGGTACCAAACTTTTCCCGCCAGCGTGGCGCCCGTGTTGAGCGTGATCTCGTAGGCTTCACCGGCTTCCGGCAGCCAGCCGGTGTCGATGCCCAAGGCGTCCCAGAGATTGGTGTGGGCCGCGCTGGTGCCATCAACATACAGGGTGCGCCGGGGTGTTTTAGGGTGGCGTTCCACGGCGAACTTGAGCTGGTGCACGAACATGGTCCAGCCCTCGGTCACGTCGGCATCGTATTTGGCCCACTCACCGGTGGTGACCCCCCGGGTCAGCGTGAGCAAGGTGCCATCGGGCCGGGGCTCAAGGACAAAGACGTCGCCCATTTCCAGCTCCAACCGCAAATGGTCGGCGCTTTCGGTAACGGAAGAAAAGTAGATCTGCGTAATCTCCTCACCCAGGCCGTCGATGTCCCAGCCGTGCCACTGCGCAACCCGTGACGGTTCCCGGAGCATGCGCCACAGCTGTTCGGCGTCGGCATTGATGAGCAGAGAAATCTCGGTGGCAGCCATGGAAGGTAATCTACGCCGGATACGCGAAACCGGCTAGTGTGGCGCGCGGACTGCTACCGGCCCAAGCCCGCATAGGAGATGGCCTGGCGCACCAGAGCCCCGCGGCCGCCCACAAATTCCGATTGCACATCCTCGCTGAGCACCTCTTCGGGCGTCATCCAGGTCAGTTCCAGGGCGTCCTGGCGTGGTTCACATTCGCCCGTGACGGGGATGACGTACACCATGGCCACAGCGTGCTGGCGTTCGTCCGTGAAACCGGTCTCTGAAGGGGACGGCAAATACTCGGCCACCGTGAACGGCAGCGGACTGACAGGCAGCTGCGGGAACGCCAGCGGGCCCAAGTCCTTTTCAATGTGGCGGATCAGCGCGGCCCGGATGGTCTCGCGGTACAGCACACGCCCCGAGACCAAGGTGCGCACCATGGCGCCTTCCTCGTCAGCCTGGAGCAGCAAACCAATTTCGTTGACATAGCCCAGCGGGTCGATGCGCACCGGAACCACCTCCACATAAACCATGGGAAGTCGGTTGCGGGCCTCATACAGGTCTTCGTTGGACAGCCAGCCGGGATATGGATCAGGAGTACGGACGCTCATACCTAAGTTCTACCCCATCCGCGCCCCACTCGCCGCCTCCGTTCCGCTAAGCGCATCAAAATTCCAGCGAATCCACAATCCGAAGGGTTCCGCCGTGCGGGTTTTGGACCACCACAACGTCCCCGTCAAGGGAGGCCGGCACCCCCGCAGCGGCGAGTTGGGCAGCCAAGGCGGTGAGGTCGCCGTCGTACTTAAATCCAAGTTCGACGCCGAAGCCCTCACCCAGGCGGGCGGCCGTCAGACCGCCGTTCTTGGCGTGAAAGAGGGTGGGCGCGTCGGGACGCCCGGCCACCGGCCTCGCGCCGATGTCCGCCAGGACCTTTTCAGCCTCCCCGACATCCGGGGCGCTCCACAGCTGCACCACCGTCAGAGGGCTGGTGGCTGGCGCGGCGGAGGGGGTGTCCACCACGGGGTCGGCCAGGAACGTGAAACCGTCCGGGGCAATGACGCGCGCGGTGGGGCCGTGGCCGGAATCAACCAGCTCGGCGTGCGTCCCATCGGCAAGCGTGCGGCGGACAAAGATCGGGGCGTCTCGGATTTCAAAGCCCAGCGCAGCAGTGCCGTCCTGCTCCCCTGGAAGGACCCCCTGCAGACCAACTTTTCCGTTACCTGAATCGAAGACCTGCCAATCGCCGGCGTCCTGGACACGCCACATGCCCAGCGCAAGCAGCAGTTGCGAGTACTCAGCGAGCTTTGAGGTGTAGAGGACTGGACGGGCGCGCAGCATGGTCTCTCCTGAAGAAGTGTTTACTTCCAATTATCAACCCAACGGCGCCCATCGTGGCGATATTGTTGGACCATGGTTGAACTTCCGGAGATGCTCCTTGCCGACGCCGCCGCCTGGCGGGCGTGGCTGAGCGAAAATCACGCCTCAAGTCCCGGCGTCCGCTTGGTGCTGCACAAAAAGGGCGGTTCCGTGACGGAGCTCAGCTATGCGGGGGCCCTCGATGCGGCACTGTGCTTTGGCTGGATTGACGGGGTTGCGGGTAAGCGCGACGACGGCAGTCACCTGCGGCGGTTTACCCCGCGCACCAAGTCCAGCAAGTGGTCCAAGATCAATACGGGCCATTTTGACCGGCTGGTTGACGCCGGCCTGATGGAAGCTGCAGGGCGTGCGGCCGCCGATGCCGCCAAGGCGGATGGACGCTGGGAAGCTGCCTATGAGGGGCAGGCCAGTGCCGAGTTTCCCGCGGACTTGGCGGCTGCCATTGCGGCAAATCCACAGGCGCAGGCCATGTTTGACGTGCTCACGGCCACCAACAGGTATGCCCTGATTTACCGCACCACCAGCGTCAAGACGCCGGCTATCAGGGCAGCAAACGTTGCACGCTTTGTGCAGATGCTTGCCAGCGGCGAGACTCCGTACCCGCAAAAACGCAAGCCTGCCGGCGCGACGTAGCGCTGCCCGGCACGGTGTGGCCCAGCACCGGTGTGGCCCGGCGGGGCACGGCCTACTGGGCGAGCACCCCAACGCCGTCGCGCGCCTCGAAAATCAGCTGGGTCTCGGTTTGGCGCACCACCCGGTGGACGGTGATGTGTTTGAGCACCAGATCGCGCAGGGCCTCGGGATTCTCCGCCGCCACGTGCAGGTGGAAGTCATCTTCACCGGCGACATGAAACGCGGCGATGACCCCGGGAACCTGCGTCAGCTGGCTGTACAAGGTGTTCACGTGCTCGGCGTTGTGGCTGCCCAGCCGCACCTTGACAATGGCTTGCAGGGGGAATCCCAGCGCCTCAAGGCTCAGCTTGACCCGGGTTCCGACAATGACACCGGCGTCCCTGAGCGTTCGCAGCCGGTATGCGCAGGTGGACTCGGCAAGGCCCAGCCGTGAGGCAATGGCCTTGTTGGTGAGGCCGCTGTCCGTGAGCAACGCCCGCAGGATGGCCAGATCCAGGGGATCCAGTCCGGCAGCACCCTTGGGTGTTTGTGCTTTCTGCAAGGTGCCTCCCGTAGAGCCGGTGTCCCTTAGTGGAAATGCTTGATTTGGCTCACTTTATTACTCATTCATTCAAATATCTAGATAAATGTTGTTCACACGTTCATTGTTGAGCCATGAATAGCGAATTTTTGAACCCCGATTCCGTGGCCGTGCATGGTGGCCGTGAGGACCTGCAGGCGCTGGGTGTCCACGCGCTTCCCCTTGACCTGTCCACCACGAACCCGCTTCCCGACATTGAACGGGGCGGGGATTCCTATGAGTCCATGGCGCTCGGCGGGCACCCCCTGGCCGACGGCGGCTCCGTGTACGCGCGGTTGTGGAACCCCACGGTTGCCCGCTTTGAATGCGCCCTGGCCCAATTGGAAAAGGCGCAGGCGGGGGTTGCCTTCTCCTCGGGGATGGCAGCCATGACCGCTGCCATCCTGGCCAGCAAGGCCACCGCCCAAGCCACCGCCCACGCCACGGCCCAAGATGGTGGACGCAGCACCGGCCAGCCGCATGTGGTTGCCGTTCGTCCGCTGTACGGCGGCACCGACCACCTCCTGGCCTCCGGCCTCTTGGGAGTGGAGGTGACCTTCTGCACGGAAAACGAGGTTGCCGCCGCCATGCGCAACAGCACCGTCCTGGTGGTTTTGGAAACGCCGGCAAACCCCACCCTTGATCTGGTCGACATTCGCAACGTGGTGGCTCAGGCGGGCGGCGTGGACGTCCTGGTCGACAACACCTTCGCCACGCCCATCCTGCAAAACCCCATCAGCCTGGGTGCCGCCATGTCCCTGCACAGCGCCACCAAGTACATTGGCGGCCACGGCGATGCCGTGGGTGGTGTCATCGCCTGCAGCGAGAAAACCGCAGAAGCGCTGCGCCGGGTCCGCGCCATCACCGGGGCCATCTTGCACCCGCTGGGAGCGTACTTGCTGCACCGCGGCCTGACCACGCTGCCCATTCGTGTGCGCAGTCAGCAAGAGAGCGCCCGTGTCATTGCCGCCTGGCTGGCCAACCATCCGGCGGTGGAGAAGGTCTATTTCCCGGGGAGCGACGGCGATCCACGGTCCCTGCTGCAGCACCAGATGCGTGGTCCCGGAGCCATGGTTGCGATCACCCTGCGCGGCGGCTTTGACGCGGCCAACCGATTTACCTCGGCCGTGCAACTGTTCACCCATGCGGTTTCGCTGGGCGGCGTGGACTCACTCATCCAGCACCCCGCCGCGCTCACCCACCGCCCGGTTGCCCCGGAGGCCCGGCCTGGTGCCAACCTTGTCCGCCTCTCGATCGGTCTGGAGGACGTTGCTGACCTCATCGCCGATCTGGACCAGGCGCTCAGCCCGCTGGGGTGCTCCGCGCCGGACCCCCGGGTGGAAGCCGCGGTGCTGTAGGGGGAAAAATGGGCATCGCGGTCTGGGACCAGCCGGTCCACAGCTGGTTCGTGGCCCGGCGCAGTCATGGGGCAACGATCCTCTGGGAAATCGTCACCGCGGTGGTGCTCGCGTACCTGTTGCTTTCGCGCCACAGCACCACCGTGCTCCGGGCGGTTGCGGTGATTGCCGCCGTCGTGCTGATCCCGGCGGTAGCCATCAGCCGGCTCTACCTGGGCTTTCACTGGTTCAGCGTCGTCATGGCCTCCGTGGCGCTGGCTGTGGTGATGCTGGGGCGGGTCCTGGCTGTGGACACGTGGCAGCCGCTGCAAAAATACTCCATCGCTGCACGGCGGCCGAAAGCTGTTCCGGAGCCTGCCCGGCAACTGCCGCAGCCGTCTCCCTGACCATGTCCGACGCCGTTTCCCGGGTTTTCGCCGGCAGCCTCTCCTCGCGCGCGGCCAGGGCAAGATAGCGGCACAGAATGCCTGTGAAGAGACTGCCGTCGCCGCCTCCCGGCTCCAAGCGAATCCCCTCCCCGGGCGTGCGGAGTTGGCGGGCAACCGCGTCAATCAGCCCGGCGGTTTGGTCCAGGTACTCGGGCTGCCCCAGTTCCAGCAGTGCGGCCAGAATGGGGCCCTGGTTGTACGTGTAGATGGTGTTTTCAACGTCGCGGCCCGTGGCTGATGGGTGGATGCCGTCCACATAGAGCCCCAACTCCGGGTCAAAGAGTTCGCTGCGCAGCCACTCAACAATGCTCCGGGCCCTATCCACCTCGCCCATCCGGGTGAAGTGGAGTGCGGCGGGACCATTGGCCGGGGTGTTCTTGAAATCGCGTTTGCGGGACCAGTAGATGCCGCCGCCAAGGACCATGTCATGGGCAAGGTGCAGCTGTTTGTGCAGGGCGCTGACGGCGAACCGGGCCAGCGGTGTGCGGCGGCCTTTAATCTGCAGGTGGAGGTCGTTGAGCCGCGCGGCTGCCAGCGCCAGCCAGGCCATGTCGTCATAAAAATAGTTGGGAAAGCGCAGAAAGTTGCGAATCATGATGCCGCGCAGCAGGCGTTGTGCGCGTTGAAGTTCCTTGGCTGCGGCCGCCCCTTTTCCTGTGCTGAGCGCAAGGTGGGCCGCATCGATCATGGCGTCCAGATAGTGGGCCTGCCACCAGTAGTTCCAGGGGGATTGCGGGGTGGGGCGCGGGCGGCGGGTCACCTGTCCATCACCGGCGGCGTCAACGGCGCCTAGCCAGGTTCCGGGCAGGCCCATGAGGCGGTGGCCAAAGCGGGTATTCACGTCCGAGCCGGCTTGTTCGGCGAGCGCCGCCCAGTGGGCGGCTGTGGCTCCGGCCGTGGTGGGCTGGAAGTGGTTGCCTGTCATGGCACCAAGCGTACTGTTTGGCCGTTCCGAAAAGCTCCGTCACGCGGGTCCGCCACCACAGAATTTCAGTTAGTATTCATTAACGCAATCATTTCTGGGCCCGGTTCGCTTCGGGCCAGCCTCAACGAGGAGGATCCATGGAAATTTCACACAATGGCACCGTTGCGCTGATTACTGGCGCTGCGTCCGGCTTGGGCGAGGCAACGGCGAGGCGGCTGCATGCGGCGGGGGCCGGCGTCGTACTCCTTGACCTGCCAAGCTCGAAAGGCGCAGAACTGGCGGCGGAGCTGGGGGAGCGGGTCGTGTTTGCCCCGGCCGACGTCACCAATGAGGCGCAGGTTCAGGCCGCGGTGGAGGCTGCCGCGGGGCTCGGGACGCTGCGGGTGGTGGTCAACTGTGCAGGTATTGCCACCCCCGGCAAGGTGCTGGGGCGCGACGGCGTACTGCCGCTGGAGCAGTTCAGCCGCGTCATCCAAATCAACCTCATAGGCACGTTCAACGTGGTGCGGCTGGCTGCCGCGGCCATGGCGGCGGCTGAACCGCTGGCCGGAGAGTTCGGCCCCGAGCGCGGCGTCATTGTGAACACGGCGTCCGTGGCGGCCTTCGACGGGCAGATTGGCCAGCCTGCCTACGCCGCATCCAAGGGTGCGGTGGCGGCCATGACTTTGCCGTTGGCCCGCGAGCTGGCGCGGTCGCTGATCCGTGTGGTCACCATTGCGCCGGGCATTTTTGAGACTCCCATGCTGGCGGGGCTGCCGCAGGCCGCGCAGGATTCGCTGGGCCAGCAGGTGCCGCACCCCTCACGCTTGGGCAAGCCCGCCGAGTACGCGGCCCTGGTGGAGCACATTTGCGCCAACGCCATGCTCAACGGCGAGACCATTCGTCTGGACGGCGCCATCCGGATGGCACCAAAATGACGCTTTCTCCTGCCGAGCTGCCCGGCGCCGACTTTTACGGTTTTGCGGCGGCGCTGAGTGCTGACGAACAAGCCAAATTGGCGCAGTTGCGTGTTTTCCTGGCCACTGAGGTGACCCCGCACGCCGTCGGCTGGTGGAACAACGCCGAATTCCCTGCGCAGATTCTGCCCAAGATTGCTGCCTTGGAGCTGGCAGCACCGGACCGCCGCCGGTTCAGCCACTTGTTCACTGGCCTGGTGGTGGCCGAAATGACGCGGGCGGACACCTCCTTGGCCACGTTCTTCCTGGTCCACCACGACCTTTTTGTCCAAGCCCTCATCGACTTTGGCACGCCGGAACAAAAGGAGCGGATGCTCCCGGACGCCATTTCCCTGCGCAGCACCGGCGCCTTTGCCCTGACGGAGCCCGACCATGGCAGCGACGTGGCGGGCGGGATGGTCACCACGGCCCGGCGGGTCATTGACGACTCCGGGACCCACTGGGTGGTCAACGGCGCCAAACGCTGGATTGGCAATGGCACGTTTTGCGACCGCATGCTGCTCTGGGCCAAGGATGCCGATACCGGGCAGGTGCGGGGCTTCTTCCTGGACGCCACGCTGCCCGGGGTGACGCGTACCAAGATTGAAAACAAGATTGCCTTGCGGACCGTGCAAAACGCACACATCACCCTGGTGGACGTGCGCGTTCCGGAACACGACAGACTCGCATCCGTGAATTCATTCGAGGACATCAACAAGCTGCTGCTCAGCTCGCGGATCTCCGTGGCCTGGCAGGCGGTGGGGCAACAGCTGGCGGCCTTTGACGTGGCCCGGGCCTACGCCGTGGAACGCAAGCAGTTCGGGAAACCGCTCGCTGCCTTCCAGATGATCCAGGACCAGTTGGTCAAAATGCTGGGCAACGCTACGTCGTCGCTCGCCATGATGGTCCGCATTGCAGCCCTGCAGGACGGTGCGCCCGGATCTACAGCGTCTGCCGGTTCGGCAGCGGGACCCACCATGGCCCAGGTGGCGCTCGCGAAGGCGCACACCACTGCCGCCATGCGCGAAACCGTGGCCATGGGCCGGTCCATCCTGGGTGGCAACGGCATTGTCAGCGACTTTGGCATGGCAAAGATCTTCGCCGACGCCGAGGCCATCTACACCTACGAGGGATCGCACCAGATCAACACCCTCATCGCCGGCCGGGCCATCACAGGCGTATCAGCCATCGTCTAGCCCTCCTTGCAACTAGCCCGCAGAAAACGCCGAAAAACACGTCCAAATCGTGAATTTTCGGCGTTTTCTGCGGGTCAGTTCTGTGGGGCAACGCGCACGAGATGAGCGCTGGTGATGAAGGGCAGTTGCCCAGGGCCTATGCGCAAAGCTGAAATCTGCGGTGACGCATGACCCCTACAGTGCGCCCCGACTTTGACCATGCGCTTCGCTAGCGGCCAGCACGGCGCAGCTTTGTCACTGGCGCCATGCTGGGTAACGGCCTAGCGCATAGCCAAAGTGGCTTCGAGTCATGCGCCATGCCAGCACTCAAGTAGGCGCATAAACTGCCGCCACACCACAGGCACAAGTGGCTGCGCGGTTTTGCTTAGCGCAGGTTGCACTCGCCGCCTTCCACGGACACCGGCAAGGTGTTGCCCTCCGACGGCGCCGGGCACGTGCCATAGTCGGTGAACGCGCTGGGGTAATTGATGGTGCGGTTGAAATCCACCACCACTGAATTATCGGGACGAGGCTTGGTCAGCTCCAGCTTGCGCCAATGGGAGCCGGTAGTGTCCGTGGCGTCGGCAAACGTGACTATCAGCGAACCCAAGGGGCCTTGTTCCGCGGCCAAGCGGTAGGCGTTGCCGGCAAGGTCAAAAACAACGTCGCCCACCAAGACAACCATTCCGGGAACCTCCGGATGCGCCGTCTTGATGGCCGCAGTGCGCGGCGCGCTGTATGGTTCAAACTTTCCGGTGACCACCAGGGCGGGGTCGTAGTCAAAGACAGGCACAGCCGTGAATTCTGTCAGGGTGGGGGACTGAGGATCGCGGGTGCGGATCATGTACCGGTTGGCCCGCATGCCCAGTTCAACAACAACGGATCCGGATTTTACCCACAGGACGGATTCTTCGTCGGACAGCTGGACGGAAATGGTGCCCCCCACCGCTTCCCCGCTTTCCATCAGCGTCAGGTGATCCTCGGCGCTGGCGGTGAGGAACGCCGTCGTGCCTTCAAAACTCCACAGCCCGGGGAGGTGTTGCAGGGGAGACGGGACCGGCGGCAACCACTGGAAGGAGGTGAGCGTGAGCCAGCCGTGAGGGGCGGCGAGCGCCGCGTTGCGGCCTTGGCGGAACCGTTCCCAGCGCTGGGTGAGGCGGTCGAGTTCGGTGCTGTGCGTGCTCATGGGGCTCCTTGCAAACTGTGGTGTTGCTCTACGGTAGGCACAACCCTTGGGGCCATATTGCTATTCCGGGGTGAAAGAATGGTGCCATGGCTACAAACTCACCCAACACAGCGCTGAACAAGGACATGACCCGGTTTGAACTGGGCACTACCGCCCCGCTGGACGCCGAGCGCACCCAACTGACATTGACCCGGCACTACGCCGTGACGCCCGAGGTGCTGTGGCTCATGCTGACCGATCCGGAAAAGACCCCCCTGTGGTGGGCCAAGGTCCGTGGGAAGGCCAAGACAGGGTCCTCCTTTGACTTGAAATGGCTCAACGTCAAAGACGAAGGCCACGGGATCGAGACCGACTGGTGGAACGGGCGCGTCATCAACGCTGCAGAGCCGCACGTCCTGGAACTCTCCAACTCCATGCACGGGACCATTCGCGTGGAGCTCACCCCCACCGAGACCGGCACACAGATGGTGTTCAGCAACATCATTTCCGTTCCGGATGAGGTGGTGCTGATGTCCCTGGCCGGATGGCATGTTCACCTGGATCATTTGCAGGAAGCGCTGGAAGGCAAAAGCGTTGACTGGCAGCACTGGTGGGATGACTTTTTCCCGTGCTGGCAGCAGATCCACGCCCTTTACACGGCGGCCCAGCGCTGACACTATTTGAGACGGATTGGCTCCGGCGCACCATCCCCAAGTAGGATCCAAGCGGCCCTGTCTTGGGCCCTACCGTATCCAACGTCGCATACGAGCACCCCAGATTCACAGACCGTAAGGACGCTGACTCATGAGCTCAGACTTGCAAGCAAACCTGCCGGGCACCTCGCAGGACCCGGAGCAGGACACCGATCTACGCCGCGACGTGCGCCGCGTCAGCACCTTGCTGGGCGAATCGCTGGTCCGCCAGCACGGCCCCGAGTTGCTCGCCATGGTGGAGCAGGTCCGTCTGCTGACGAAGGAATCCAAGGAAGCTGCCCGCGGCGAAAGCGGCACAGGCCCTTGGAGTGCCAACGACGTCGCCGTGCAGGTCCGCGAAGTACTCGCCTCCCTGCCGTTGGAGCAGGCAACCGACCTGGTCCGCGCCTTTGCGTTCTACTTCCACCTGGCCAACGCCGCCGAGCAGGTGCACCGCGTGCGCAGCCTGCGCAGCCGCGCGGACAAGGACGGCTGGCTCGCCAAGGCCGTCACCGAGATTGCCGACAAGGCCGGCAAGGACGCGCTGCAAAAGGTTGTCAACGAGCTGGACGTGCGCCCCATTTTCACGGCCCACCCCACCGAGGCATCCAGGCGCTCGGTGCTGGATAAGATCCGCAAGCTCTCCGACATCCTGTCCACACCCTCCGAGGAAGGCAGCAGCACCCGCGCCCGCCAGGACCGGAAATTGGCTGAGATCATCGACCAGATGTGGCAGACGGATGAACTGCGCAAGGTCCGCCCCACCCCCTTGGATGAGGCCCGCAACGCTATTTACTACCTGCGCAACATCCTCACCGACGCCATGCCGGAGGTGCTGACCGAACTCAGTGACCTGCTGGCCGAGCACGGTGTTTCACTGCCTGCCGACGCGGCCCCGCTGCGTTTCGGCACCTGGATCGGTGGCGACCGCGATGGCAACCCCAACGTCACCCCCGAGGTGACGCGCGACGTGTTGATCCTGCAGAACCAAAACGCCGTGAAGATCTCCCTGGTGCTCATCGACGAGCTGCTCAGCGTCCTCTCCAACTCCAGCGCCCTGTGTGGTGCTGATGCGGAGCTGACCGATTCCATCGCCACCGATCTGGCGAACCTGCCCCACATTGATCCCCGCGTCCTTGAACTCAACGCCGACGAGCCCTACCGCCTCAAGCTCACCTGCATCAAGGCCAAACTGATCAACACGCAAAAGCGCGTGGCCAATGACTCCTACCATGAGGTGGGCCGCGATTACAGCGAGACCGCGGAGCTCATTGCCGACCTGGAGTTGCTGGAAGTTTCGCTGCGCAACAATTCTGCGGCGTTGGTGGCCGACGGCGCCCTCGCCTCGGTGCGCCGGGCCATCTCCTCCTTCGGCCTGCATCTTGCCACCTTGGACATTCGCGAGCACGCAGACTACCACCACGACGCCGTCGGGCAGCTCATGGACCGTGTTGGCGAGCTGGGCACACCCTACGCCGAGCTGGACCGTGCTGGGCGCCTGGCCGTGCTGAGCACCGAGCTGGCCAGCCACCGCCCGCTGTCCGGCCACCCCATCAAGCTCGATGGCATTGCCGACGGCACGTACGACGTCTTCCGTGTAGTCCGCCGCGCCCTGCGCACGTACGGCCCGGACGTCATCGAAACGTACATTATCTCCATGACCCGCGGCGCCGACGACGTGCTGGCGGCTGCTGTGCTGGGCCGCGAGGCCGGTTTGGTGCAGCTCACGGGCGATAATCGCTACGCCAAGATCGGCTTTGCCCCGCTGTTGGAAACTGTTGACGAGCTGCGTGCCTCGGCAGAAATTGTCGACCAGCTGCTCTCCGACCCGTCCTACCGCGAGCTGGTCCGCCTCCGCGGCGACGTGCAGGAAATCATGCTCGGCTACTCGGACTCCAACAAGGAATCCGGCGTCATGACCAGCCAGTGGGAAATCCACAAGACCCAGCGCAAGCTGCGCGACGTTGCCGTCAAGCACGGCGTGAACGTGCGCATGTTCCACGGCCGCGGCGGCTCCGTTGGCCGTGGTGGCGGACCCACCTACGACGCCATCCTGGCCCAGCCCAATGGCGTGCTTGAAGGCGCCATCAAGTTCACCGAGCAGGGCGAGGTCATCTCCGACAAGTACTCCCTGCCAGAACTGGCCCGTGAAAACCTTGAGCTGTCACTGGCTGCCGTGATGCAGGGTTCGGCCCTGCACCAGGCCCCGCGCCACTCGGACGATGACCTGGGCCGCTTCGGCGAAATCATGGAAGTTGTCTCCGACGCAGCCTTTGGCACGTACCGGACCTTGATTGACCATGAGGACCTGCCGGCCTACTTCCTGGCATCCACACCGGTGGAGCAGCTGGGCTCTTTGAATATTGGTTCACGCCCATCCAAGCGCCCCGACTCGGGCTCCGGCCTGGGCGGATTGCGCGCCATTCCGTGGGTGTTTGGCTGGACCCAGTCACGCCAGATCGTGCCGGGCTGGTTCGGTGTTGGCTCGGGCCTGAAGGCCGCCCGCGAGGCCGGCCGTGGTGCTGAGCTGAAGGAAATGCTGGCGCACTGGCACTTCTTCTCCTCCACCATCTCCAACGTGGAAATGACCCTGGCCAAGACGGACATGGACATTGCCGCGCACTACGTGGCCACGCTGGTTCCGGAACCGCTGCACCACCTCTTTGCGGCCATTCGCGCCGAGTATGACCTCACGGTTGCAGAAGTTCAGCTGCTGACGGGCGAGACCGAGCTGCTGGACAACCAGCCGTTGCTCAAGCGCTCACTGAACGTCCGCGACCAGTACCTGGATCCCATTTCCTACCTGCAGGTGGAATTGCTGCGCCGCGTTCGTGAAGCCGACATCACCAAGGCCGACGTGGACGAGCGCCTGCAACGCGCCATGCTCATCACCATCAACGGAGTGGCCGCCGGCCTGCGCAACACCGGCTAACCTGCACCCGCTCCCACTTTTTTGGGAAAAGACGGCGCTTGCGCAAAAAGACACCGTTCCACCGGCGTCCCTTTGCGCAAGCGCCGTCTTTTTTGCGTGGTCCCCCATTCCTCTAGGCTGGAACCATGCCTTCCTTCCGCGCCACCATCCAAATCACCGGCCTGCGCCCGGGCCACGCTCCCGAGGAAGTCATGGATGTGGCGGTTGCCGCCGTTGGGGCCGCCCATGTGGTGGAGGCCAATCAGCTGGACATTGTGGCCGGAACCCCGCGCATCACGGTCCGTTTCATGGTGGAGGCCAGCGAGTACGACGCCGAGAACCAGTTTGCGCGCAACGCTGCGGTTTCCATGGCGCACGGGATCAATACTGTGGCCACCACTGGCGCGCTGCGCACCGCCCGCCGCTCGGCTGGAAAGTGGCTCCCCCTCTAGTTCAATGCAACTAGCCCTCCCCGCGCCCTCCCTGCCCTCGCAAGCTCGGCCAGGGAACCCTCGGGCGCGGGGGCCCACCAAACGCCGAAAAATCTATAAAAAACGCCATTTTTCGCCATTTTCTGCGGGCTAGTTTGACATGTGACACGGATCACGTGAAATTCACCGTGAGGATTTCGTCACTCGGTACGCCTTATCCATGTAGGCGCCGCCAGGCACCGAGTTTGAAGCAATCCAAACACGAAGAATTTCTGGAGTGATTATTTTGACTATTCAGCCTCAGCCCAAGAACCCCGCTGCAACAAACAACCCTGCAGCCAATAGCGCAGCAACAAAGCAGACTGGCACCAGCCGTGGCACCACCACGGTGGCAGACGGCGTAGTCGCCAAGGTCGCCGGCATTGCCGCCCAGGACATCCCGGGAGTGTTTGCCCTCGGCGGTGGAGCAGCCCGGGCACTGGGATCGCTCCGCGAGGCCGTTGGCCAGAAGGATCTCACCCAGGGCGTCAGCGTCGAAGTGGGCCAGACGCAGGTTGCAGTGGATGTCACCATCGTGGTGGAATACCCGCACCCGTTGCAAAAGGTTGCCGATGCTGTCCGTGACGCCATCTACTCGGCCGTTGAGGACGTAGTGGGCATGGAAGTCACCGAAGTCAACGTGTCCATCACGGACATCCACATCGACGCCGACGAAGCCGATGAGACGCCCGCCCAGGTCAATCGCACCGACCACGACGAGCAGCGTGAACCGCGCGGCTCCCGCGTCTCATGACCCCCGCCCAGACGGGAACGGCCGTAGCCGCCGTGCTGGCCATTAGCGCACTGTCGTTTGGCTTCTGGGCCATGCTGTTGGTGGCGATTTTCATGGTCATCGGTGCCGTAGTGGGCGGTGCCGTGGCCGGCCGGTCATTGGGCCGCACAGTGGATCTGCGGGGCGTTGTTGATGCCCTTCGCGGGAAGCGCACCTCCTCATGAGTGCCGGCACGCTGGCCTCGGTGCGCGGTGACAGTCAGCAGATCCGCCCCACCACGCGTGCCGGGTACACCACTATTTCCCCAGGCACCATGACGCAACTGATCACAGCGGTTGCCGCCGAGGCCTGCAACGTCCCCAGCAAGGATGTCCGGGCCAGCCTGCGCGACGAGCAAGGACAACTCAGCGTCCAGCTCGCCGTGCCCCTGGCTCTATGGGACCCCGCGCGGATGGGGAACGACGGCGGCACCATCTTTGAGCGGGCGGCTGCGGCTAGGGCGCTGGTTGCCGCACGCATTCAAGAGCTTGCCGGAACCGCTGTGCGGCGGGTGGACATCCGCTACACCGGCATTCATGGCCAGGACCACAGAAAAGTCAGGAGAGTCCAGTGAGTAATGCGCCAGCAAGCAAGGCACCAGCAAAATTGCAACGAGCTGTGCGCCGGCTGGGCCTGCGCGAAACCCACTCCAGCAGGGCGGCCCTTTCGATCGTTACCGCGGCGGTGCTGGTGGCAGTGTTGGTGTGGCTGATGGTGGAGATGGTCCTCTCGGCCACGGGAAATGCAGCTCTGCTGATGTCCCCGGCTGAGCTTGCAAGGCGCACAGCCACCGTTGCCACGGAAACTATCCCGGGTGCCCTGGTGGCAGCCGGTACGGTGCTGGCAGTTCTGGGCATAGCCTTGCTGGCGGCAGCCGTAGTGCCAGGGCGCAAAGCACGGCACATCATGGGAAACCCCGGGGGAACCAGCAACCCGCGTTCTGCCGTGGTGGTTGACAGCGAAGTGTTGGCAGCGGCAGTTTCCCGGATCGCCCGCACGGTGGCCAAGATAGCGCCGGAACAAGTGTCCAGCAGCGTTGGGCGCAAGCGTATCGACGTTGTGCTCCAGCCGGGCTCCGGCCTGGCAGCGGACGCGGATAGCGTCAAGGATGCCGTGGAACGTGAAGTGGCCGGCTACGGACTTCGCCGTCCACTGGCGGTCACCGTGTCCACTCCGCAGACCAAAGCGAGCCTGCACCAGGCGGTGGGCGCATGAACGGCACCCGCCGCGGACTGAACCGCACGCTTCTGGCCTTGCTGGGCCTGCTGCTCATCGCAGCCGCAGGCCTGGGAATACTTGCCGGCACCAGCAGGGGATTCGCCCTGTCCTGGACCGAGGCCGGCATGGACGTCTGGGCCCGCATCCAGGAACAGCTGGGTGCGGCCCGGATACCCGGAACAGAGATCAGCTGGTGGACAGTTGCTGTGTTTTCGCTGCTTCTGTTCGCCACCGTGCTGCTGGTGTGCTGGATTGCCTCGCAGGGGACCGGCCGCAGCAACCAGGTGGCACAGATGCAAAGCGAGGCAGGGGACACCACTGTGGACACTGCCGTGGTGAGCCAAGCCGTGAAGGCTGCCTTGGCACAGAATACCCACGTGCTGTCAACGTCCCTGCAGTCCTGGAAAACCAAGGGCGGCTCCGGAATCACAGGCACCGGGCTGAAACTCAGTGTCCAGGCCCGCAAGGGAGCCTCACCGGTGGAACTGGCCAACGACGTCGAACATCTGGTCACGGAAATCGACGCGCTGCTGGGCACCCAAATCCCGGTGCTGGTCCGCATCACGTCCGGCACCCGCAGTAAATTTGCCCGCAGCGAACGCGTGGCGTAAGAAAATAACCCTATGCAGCAATCAATAAGGAGTACATTATGGGACTGAATGAGAAGATCAGCAACAGTGCAGAAAAGGGACTCGGCGCTGCCAAGGAAAAGGCTGGCCACGTGTTGGGCAACCCGGATCTGGAACAGGAGGGCCGCGTGGATCAGGCATCAGCGTCGACCAAGCAGGCTGGCGAAAAGATCAAGGACGCGGCCGGCGAGGTGGGCGGGGACATCAAGAGTGCCGCCCAGAAACTCAAAGACGGCTTCAACAAGTAACTAGCTTGAACACGCAAATAACCGAACGAGGAGAACATCATGGGTTTCTTTAGTTTCATTCTTCTGGGCCTCATTGTGGGCGTCATCGTCAAGGCCGTCATGCCGGGCAAGGTGGGCGGCGGTTGGGTCACCAGCATCATCTTGGGTGTTGTTGGCGCCATTGTTGGCGGTTTCCTGGGAACGCTCATCTTCCGCACGGATCTGGGCTCCTTCTTCGACATCCGGACGTGGCTGCTGTCCATCGGCGGCGGTCTTGTGGTTGCAGCAGGGTACGGCGCCATCAAGGGCCGCAACTAAACACCGTGCAGCATTGGCCGGCAGGAGCTTCCGTTCTGCCGGCCAATGCTGCGCATGGGCTCATCGTTGTCCATGGGGGCAACGCTGTTGAGCACCGAGCACGGACATGGCGGGGACATCAAGAGAGGCCAATACCGGTGACACGATTACACAATCCAACGGGCAAGCTCGCCGACGCCCCTGACGCTGTTCTGGCGGAGCGGGCCGGCGACGGCGATGTGGCCGCATTTGAGGCCCTGGCCCGGCGGCATGGACCGCTGATGCGGGCCTATGCCCGGCGCCTTGCCCGGACCTACGACGAGGCCGACGACGTAGTGCAGGACGCGCTGATCACGGCGTGGAAGGACATTGGGTCTCTGCAGGACGGGACAGCGGTAAAAGCGTGGCTGATGCGGATCGTGGGGCGTCGGGCGGTGGATGCGGGCCGGCGTCGAAAGTCCCATGGGAATGTGGACGAGCAGCCGGAGACGGCCGACAAGGCTCCCACTCCCGATCAGGCGGCCGTTGCGGGCTCCGCGCGGCAGGCGTTGAGTACTGCGCTGGCCCGGCTGCCCGAGGAACAACGACGATGTTGGGTCTTGAAGGAATTTGGTGGGCAGTCCTATGAGGAAATTGCCGAGGCGCTGGGCATCAGTGCCGCCAGTGTTCGTGGCCGGCTGGCCAGGGCACGGACAACGCTTGTGAAGGAAATGGAGGAATGGCGATGAACCACACGCAAGATTGCGGCAGGCACATCGAAGACCTCAGTGATTACCTGGACACTGGCGCCTCCCCGGACGCAGAACACATTGACCACTGCCCGCAATGCCAGGCGCGGCTGGCGGGGCTTCGCAGCCTCAATGCTGCGGCCATGGAGTTGCTGGACGACGACGTGGCCAGCGCAAGTGCAGGGGATACAGGTTGGTTGGATGGCATCTTGGCAAACTTGAAGCTGGAGACCCGGGCCGGACGGTCCATTCCCTTGGAAGGCGGCGATATGGAGGACTTGAGCGCGACTGAAGGCTCAGTCATTGCCATGGTTCGCGCCGTGGGAGACTCCCTGGGCGGGGTGCTCATTGGGCGCTGCCGGCTTGAGGGTGATGTGAGCGTCCCCGGTGCGCCCGTGGAAGTGAACATTAACGTCTCAGCCCGTTACGGCTACCAGCTGCCGTCGCTGGCGCAGGAACTGCGGGAAGCTGTTTTGGCGCAAATTTTGGTACAAACTGAACTGAATATTGCAGCCGTCAACGTGGCATTCACCGACATGCGCCCGCCATTGGGGGACGGTACCCGGAATGCAGAGGCGCCTGAAAGCACGGAAGAGGGAAAGCAGTGAGCTTGGAGGAGGACATCCACAACATGGTGCTGGGTGCGGACGGGGTAGCCGCCGTGTACTCCGCGGATCCGCTCTGGCTCAATGCCGTCAAGGCGTTGGGGGCGCTGTTGGGACCAAACGGTGAGCCAGCGCCGGTGCCCTTTGTTGTGTGCACCGAGGAAGCTGGCCTGGCCGACGACGAGTCCGGTGCGGGTGCCACGCGGCCCGTCATGAGTGTCCAAGTGCGGATCGGCACCGACGGCACGCTGCCGGCGCCCGCCACAGCGCGTTCGGTGGCGGCCCTGATACGTGCACAGGTGGCGCTGCAGCGACCCGAGGTGGATGTCAGGGCAGTGGTGGCGATCGCCGCGATCGGTTCCTGACCCGCTTTGCAACTAACCCGCAGAAAACGCCGAAAATCGCACCAAAATCGCGAATTTTCGACGTTTTCTGCGGGTTAGTTGTGGTTCGGGAAGGCTGCAAGCTCCAGCTTCGAGGAGTACGTCACGGGTTCGCGGGTCAGCGGGTCAATGAAGGAAATGCTGTGGGCCAGCAGCTGTAACGGTTTGGTGTAGTCATCCGGCGCCTTTTCGTGCAGGACAGGGTAGAACGAATCGTTGAGGATCCCGATGCCTTGGGATGCCATGTGCACGCGCAACTGGTGCGTCTTGCCCGTGTGCGGGGCCAAGTCATACAGGCCAAGCTTCTCGCCTGTAGATTCATCCACGCGCGTGTCCATGAGCTCAATCCGGGTTTCGGCGTTGGGCTCGCCGGGAACTTCCTGGGCTAATAGGTAGGTGCGCGATTTGATCATGCGGCTGTGCACCACCAACGGCAGTTCCAGGTCTTCGCGCACGGGTGCCACTGCGCGGTACGTCTTTTGGATGCGCCGCTTCTCAAACAGTGTTTGGTACTTGCCGCGGGTGTCCGGGTTGGCCGAGAACAGCAGCACTCCGGCGGTCATCCTGTCCAGCCGGTGCATGGGCACCAGCTCGGGCAAATCCAGGAGCACCCGCAAACGCACCAGCGCCGATTCCTGCACGTACATGCCCCCGGGCGTGGTGGGCAAAAAGTGCGGCTTGTCCACCACAACAAGGTCGTCGTCGTGGTGTAACACGGACAGTTCCACGGGCAGGCGTTCTTCCACGGGGACTTCGCGGTAGTACCAAATGAACATGTGCTGGTTCAGCGGTGTTGCGGGGGTGATAATTTCGCCGTCCAGCGCCATGACTTCGCCGCGTTCAAACCTGTCCACAATCCCGGCCGGGTCAACATGGCCGAACTTTTCCAGCACAAACTCCATGGCTGTTGTCCAGGGACCCTCATCGGGGATGCGCACGCGGGTGGCATTGACGCCATTGCGCACGGGAAGGGGAGATTTCATCACCATTCAAGGGTACCGACGGTTCGTCATGGCGCTGACCATGCCCCTGACAACTGTGCGGATGCTCGAAAGCACGGGGCCGCCCGCACCCGCTGATCGCCTAGGCTGGAAGCAACACTGCCGGAAGGACTGTCTGTGTCTGATCAATTCATCGCACACCCCTCACGCCGGATGGTGGTGGCAGGCGCCCTGGCCGTGCTCGGACCGGCCCTCGCCGGATGCGGATTCTCGGTCCGCAAGTCAAGCGGACCACCCGACTTCACCCCGGAGGAGTTGGTGGACAACGCCGAACTCTCCACCCTTGACGAGCTCGGGATCGCCCGGGCCAAGGCATCACGGTCCCTCCGCCTGGACTTTCGCGCCGGGTCCATCGCCAAGTCCGACGTCGGGCTGCCGGACACAGCGTATGGCCCCGACGTCATCGCCAACGAAGGGGAGAAACTTCGGCTGACCATCGCGGGAAGCAGCGGCACGCTCGAGGCAGACACCAACCATGTTCGCTTCGTGACAACAGACAGCAGCCCGGTGTTGGATGTTGTCCACTATTTCCTGACGGCAGAAACTCTTGACGAATATGTGGCATTGTTGCGAGATGCCGTGCACAGTTACGGCCTTGACGCAGACCCGGTGGAACGCTGGATTACCAGCACTCAAGAGGAGCCCGGCAAGAAGTCAAGCTATGCCGTTGGTGTCGGGAAAGCCTTGGGGTTCAACGTTGAATACGATCTCCGCTACGACGGCAGCAAGACCACGCAGGTCATCATTGTGGGCGTTTCAAAGCTGACATGACCAGGCAGCTGCCTTCAGCGGATGTTGCTGGCGGCCCCGACATTGAAATAAGGAGACCGGAACCATGGCAAAACCCTTGGACAGCACATTGTGGGCCCTTGCGCATGCTGAGCGTGCGGCCCTGGCTGACGATTTGGCCGGACTCACCACTGAGCAATGGCATCTGCACACGCTGTGCGGGCAGTGGGATGTTGAACAGGTGGTTGCGCATCTGAGTGCGGCGGCGAGCGTGGGCCAGTGGCAATGGATGCGCAGCATGCTGGGTGCGCGCTTTCGGCCTGACATCCACAATCAACGCCGTCTGCAGGAGCACCTCGGCAGCACCCCGGCTGAGACTCTTGACCGGTTCCGTGCCGTCATCAACAGCAGCCTCGCGCCATCGTCCCACACCCCGGCATACCTGGGAGAAATCCTTGTCCACGCACAAGACATCCGCCAACCACTAGGGCTGACCCGCACACCGTCGATTGAGGCGTTGACGCCGGTTGCGGAATTCTACGCGAGCCGCAATTTCGCAGTGGCCAGCGGCAGCAACGCCAAAGGCCTGCAGCTGAAGGCAAACGACGGGCCCTTCGCTGCTGGTGTTGGAGCCCTGGTCACCGGGACGACCCTGGCCCTGGTCATGGCAATGGCCGGACGCGCGCCCTACCTCGAGGACCTGGAGGGACCCGGCGTGCAGATCCTCAAGTCACGGGTCATGGGTACCGGGCACTGACCGCCAGACGCCACCCATGGCATGATGTTGCCATGGGTGATCTGGAGGTCAAACGGTTGGCCCGCGGCGACGAGGCCGTGGCCGCCGTTTTGTTTGCCATGATGGCTGCGGTCTTTGACGAGGGCAGTGCGCCGCTCTCCGAGGAATACGTGCGGAAGCTGCTCGGCAGTGATTCCTTCTGGGCCATGGCGGCGTTTGACGGTGCGGACGTGGTGGGCGGCCTCACTGCCCACACCCTGCCGATGACCCGGTCCCCGTCGTCGGAGGTGTTTATTTACGATCTTGCGGTCCGCGAAGACCACCAGCGGCAGGGCGTCGCAACCCGGCTGGTGGATGAATTACGCACTGGCGCTGCCCGGATAGGCATCTACAACGTATTTGTCCCGGCCGACAATGAGGACGCGGGTGCGTTGGAATTTTACCGAGCCCAGGGTGCTGACGCCGCGCCCGTCACGTTCTTCACCTTCACACGCTAGAGACCGCCGGGGCCTGGCATCGCGGACACCAGTAAATGTCCCGCGCCGCCCGTGCGGGGTTTGCCGGATCGGCCAGGGTTGCGTGCCTGATCAGCGAGCCGCATCGCTTGCACGGTTTGCCGGCCAGCCCGTACACCCATGCCGCGGCATCGCCCCGCGCCGGACCACCCGTGGTGGACCGCAACGACCTGTCCTTGTTGGCCTCAAGCAGCCGTTTTGCCAGCGCCACCATCCGCGGCAAGTCTGGCACCTCGGCCACTGCAACAGCAGGGTGCACGCCGCCCAGGAAGCACAGGTCATTGCGGTAAATGTTGCCGATTCCGGCCAGGTTTCGTTGATCCAGCAGTGCCAGTCCAATGGCCTGGTCCGGGTTGGCAAGCAGACGGCGCAGGGCCTCCTGCGCGTCCCAATCCGGCCCCAGCAGATCAGGCCCAAGATGCCCGACGGCGGCCGCGGCCTCGGTCGGCGTGAGGACTTCCAGCGTGCCCAGAGAAAACCCCACCGCCGTTGCCAGCTCCGTTTGCAGCACCACGCGCGCCGTGAATGCGGGCCGCCGCCAGCGCCCGGCCCGGCCGCCCGGGGCCACAGGATAAATGTCCCAGTGGCCTTCCATGGACAAATGCGAATGGATGACAGCTCTGGCTCCATTGGCACTGCCGCCCACCATCATGAGCAGGTGCTTGCCCCTTGACTGGACGGACGTCACTGGCTGACCGCTGAAGTTCAATGTTGCGTACGCAGGCACCCGGAAGTCAGTGGCTGTCAGGGTTTGTCCCTCAAGGACGGCGCGCAGATCCCGGGCCTGCCGCCAGACGGTGTCGCCCTCAGGCACGGATCCGCACTCCGCTGGGGGAACTGTAGGCTCCGGCAGCCAACAACGCCGCTGCCAGGGGGGTGTCCAGAATCCCGGCGCCGTTCACTTTTTCAATGGCCATCTTGTCGATGGCGCCACGCTTGACTACCTGAACCAGGGCGGCGCCCGCCAGGGAAATGAGGACCGGATCGTCACTGAAGCACAGCAGCGTGCGCCCGCCGCGTTCCACGTACAGGACCAGTGCGCCGTCGACCATCACCACCAGCGCGCCGGCCTTGCGCCCGGGGCGGTGACCGGAATCCAGCGGCGGCCAGCTCAGTGCGGCACCGTAGGGATTGGCGGGGTCTGTGGCGGCCAGAGCCAAGGCCTGCGGCGCGCGGTGGCCCAGGGCTGCGTCCTCGCTGAAGGTCCGGAGCCTGTCCACGGTGGCGGAGACGGCAAACTGGGCGGCACCCAGATGCTCGATGAAGTAGCCGCGGCGGCACTTTCCGGTTTCCTCCAGCCGGGCCAGCACCTTGTACATGAGCCCAAACCCGCCGGGAATTCCCTGATTCATGACGGAACCGCGCGTCACCACCCCATACCTGTCCAGGAACAGCTCGGCCAGGGCGTGGCTGCGCAGCGTGGTCTGTGTGCTGGGCTCCGTGGTTGGATCAGCCAGTGAAGTGGGCAGTGCGCTCCAGCGGCCGGCACCCAGCGGGGGAACCCCGCGTTGCGCGCCCGCAGCCCGCCCCGGCAGCCGGCCATAGCGCCCAGCCCGGGCAGGGCGCAGCCGCGAGGGGGGCGCTTTTTGCTTGTGCGCCGTATGCCCGCCGGCCAACATGGCACGAACAGGGGCAAACGTGTCATTGCTGATCAGCCCGGCCCACAACAGGTCCCACAAAGCGGCAGTGAGCTCGTCATCTGAGGGCACAACGTCGGGGCCGTGGGCGGCCATCTCGCGCAGCTGGTGGAAGAAGTACGCGCCCCCGTTGCTCAAGGCAGCCAAAACACCCTGATGGAGCTCGGTGGGGGTGAAGTCCTGGGCCGGCGGCAGGGTCAGCTCGGCGGATTCGGCCACATGCAGGCTCAGCCAGCCGTCGTTGGAACCCAGGGAGCCGGCGCCGGAGACCAGGACCTCGCCCGTGGCCGTCAGCTCATCCAGCATGGCCGGACGGTAGTCCGCCACCCGCGCCGCCAACACCAGCTGCTCCCACGCCGACGCCGGAATGGGCACCCCCGCCAGTTGGTCAACCACTGTCAGCACGCCGTCCAAACCTCGTAAGGCTGGTGCGTTGGATGCCGCCGTGACGTGCTGCCAGGCGGGCAGGAACCGCGCAAAAGTGCTGGCGTCCACGGGCTCAACCTCCGCCCGCAACGCGGCGAGGGACCGGCTGCGCAGCTGCCGCAACACCTGAATGTCGCACCACTCGGAGCCGCCATCGGGGCGTGCGAAACCAGCCGGCAAAAACTCACCCTCGGTGACGCGTTTGTCTGTTGCGAGCCGGGCCAATCCTGAATGGACGACGGCGACCCCAAGGCCCAGCCGAGCGGCCACGTCCGCCGCGGTGAAGGGGCCGTGGGTGCGGGCATAGCGGCCTATGAGGTCCCCGAGCGGATCGGCCACGGGTTCGATGAATGCCAGCGGCACGCCCATGGGCAGCGGGATGCCAAGGGCGTCGCGCAGCCGGGCCGCGTCCTCGATGGCGGCGAACCGTTCCTCGCCCGCCATGTTCACGCGCAGGGCGCGGTTCGCGGAGACGAGTTCGGCCAGGTGCGCGGCGGACTCGGCGAGATGCTCAGCCGAGGCAGCAGGCTCGGGCAAAGTCCCGGCGTCGTTGCTCCCCGCATCGCTGGACGGGACAAGCCTCGCGGCAACCTCGCTGACGGTGAGCGGGCCCAGGAGGCGCAGCAGGTCCGCCACGCCTTCGAGTCCGCGGGCGCGGCGGTCGCTGTCCTTGCCACTGCCGGCGAGGCGCTGCAGCTGGGCTTCGGTGGTGGCAATGACGCCGGGGTCCAGGAGTTCGCGCAGCTCGGCCCTGCCCAGCAGTTCATCCAGCAGCGCGGGGTCCAGGGACAGTGCTGCCGCGCGTCGCTCGGCCAGCGGGGAATCGCCCTCATAGAGGAAGCTGGCCACATACCCAAAGAGCAGCGAGCGGGCAAAGGGGGAGGGCTCGCTGGTGGTGGTTTCCACCATGCGCAGCTCGCGGCGCTCAATGCTGGTGGCGATGGCCTTCAGCGCGGGGAGGTCGTATACATCCTGCAGGCATTCGCGCACTGTTTCCAACACGATGGGGAACTGCGGGTACTTCCGCGCCACATCCAACAGTTGGGCGGAGCGTTGGCGCTGCTGCCACAGGGGAGAGCGCTTGCCGGGGTTTTGCCGGGGCAGCAGCAGTGCCCGGGCGGCGCATTCGCGGAAGCGGCTGGCAAAAAGGGCCGAGCCGCCCACCTCCGCCGTGACAATCCCATCCAGTTCATCGGGTTCAAAGATGAACAGTTCTGCGCCCGGCGGTTCGTCGTCCATGAGGGGCACCCGCAGCACAATGCCGTCGTCGGACGCCATGGCTGAGCCGTCCAAGCCGTAGCGTTCGTGCAGCCGGGCGGCCACGGCCAAGGCCCACGGGGCGTGGACCGGCATGCCGAAGGGGCTGTGCAGGACCACACGCCAGTCGCCCAGCTCGTCATGGAAGCGTTCCACCATGAGTGTCTTGTCATCGGGGACCTGTGTGGTGGCGGCCTTTTGCTCATCCAGGTAGCCCAGCAGGTTGTTGGCGGCCCATTCGTCCAGGCCCGTGGCCGTGCACCTGGCCAGCGCCTTTTTGCGTGGCGCCGCACTGACCTCTCGGATGAAAGCACCCAGCGCCTTGCCCAGCTCCACCGGGCGCCCCAGGGAATCGCCCTTCCAAAATGGCAGCTTGCCCGGCTGGCCAAACGCGGGGGAGACCAGCACCCGGTCAAAGGTGATGTCCTCAATCTTCCAGCTCGTGGCACCCAGGGCAAACACGTCGCCCACCCGGGATTCGTAGACCATCTCCTCGTCGAGTTCGCCCACGCGGCGCCCGCCCTTGTTGGCTGCCCCGGCGGCCCCTGGTTCCTCCGAACCAATAATGAACACGCCAAACAGGCCACGGTCCGGGATGGTCCCGCCGGAGGTGACGGCCAGCCGTTGCGCTCCGGGCCGTCCAGTGATGGTGCCGGCCGTCCTGTCCCAGACGATGCGCGGGCGCAGCTCGGCAAACTCATCGGAGGGGTACCGCCCTGCCAGCAGATCCAAGGTGGCGTCAAAGGCCGAACGCGGCAGGGCCAAAAATGGCGCACTGCGGCGAACGGTGTCAAACCATTCGTCCACATCCAGAGGCTCCAGCGCCGTGGCGGCCACGGTTTGCTGGGCCAAAATATCCAGCGGGTTTGCCGGGATGGAGAGCGGCTCTATTTGGCCGGCCAGCATCCGCTCCACGGTCACGGCCGAGTGCAGCAGATCGGCCCTGTGCTTGGGGAACAAGATTCCGTCGGAAATCTCGCCCACCTGGTGCCCTGCGCGGCCCACACGCTGCAAACCGCTGGCCACCGACGGCGGCGACTCCACCTGAATCACCAAGTCCACGGCGCCCATGTCAATGCCCAATTCCAGGCTGGAGGTGGCCACCACGGCACGCAAGCGCCCGGACTTGAGATCGTCCTCAATGAGCGCCCGCTGCTCCTTGGACACCGATCCGTGGTGCGCCTTCGCCAGCACGTTGGGTGCACCGGCCACGGAGCCGGCCTGCGCCATCATTTCCGCCGGCAGCCTCGTGGGGGACGGCCCTGACTCAGGCGCGGACCGCCACTGTTGCGCCGGGGAGGGTTCGACGTCGGCCTCGGTCGCGCCTGTCAGGGAAGCAAGTTCCAGCCGCTCCACGTAAATCTCGTTGAGTCTGCCTGTGAGCCGCTCGGCCAGTCGGCGCGAGTTGGCGAAGATGATGGTGGATTTCTTGGCCAGCACGGCGTCCACAATTTTTTCCTCCACATGCGGCCAGATGGAGGCATTGGGCGCAAGGCCGGAAGCCGGGCCAAGATCGTGGGCAGCGGCCAGCGCAGGCAACTCTGTCATATCCGCAACGGGTACGGTGACGGCCAGGTTCCAGTTTTTGGTGCTGGGCGGGGCCACGACGGTCACGGGTGCGTTGCCGCCCAGGAAACGGGCCACGGTGGAGTGTGGTTCAACCGTGGCGGACAGGCCAATGCGTTGGGCGGGGGTGTCCAGAAGGGCGTCGAGGCGTTCCAGCGAAACAGCCAAATGTGCGCCGCGCTTGGTGCCGGCCACCGCGTGGACCTCGTCAATGATGACAGTGTGCACGTCGGTGAGGGTTTCGCGCGCCTTGGACGTCAGCATCAAATACAGGGATTCCGGCGTGGTGATCAGAATGTCCGGGGGATGGCTGAGCAGGCGGCGGCGTTCATTGGTCGGGGTGTCCCCGGAGCGGACTCCCACGGTGACATGCGGTGCTTCCACACCCAGCCGGGCAGCGGTTTGGGTGATCCCAATGAGGGGTGCGCGCAGGTTCCGCTCCACGTCGACGCCCAAAGCTTTCAGGGGGGAGATGTACAGGACACGGGTGCCTTTTTTGAACGGGGGTGCAGCTGAAGCCGGGGAGCCCGGTGCAGGGGAGGTGTCCGCCGTCGAACCTTCCCTGGCAATGAGTCCGTCCAGGGACCACAGGAAGGCGGCGAGTGTCTTGCCTGAACCGGTGGGTGCCACCACCAAGGAATGTGCGCCGCTGGCAATGGCGTCCCAAGCCCCGGACTGGGCTGGTGTTGGGGAGCCGAACGCGCCAAGAAACCATTCGCGCGTGGGTGCTGCGAATTGGTTCATGACTGCTGTTGGCGAAGTTGCTTGCACGGCTCCATCATGCCGCATTGGACTGACATTGTGGCACTGGACACCGGCTCGTCACATGCTGCGGGGTAGACGTGTCGCGCGTGACACGCCGTACTGTCCGCGAGTGTCTGTGCCTAGCGGTAATCTAATCGGTAGGGGTGGCAATGGTTGCCGTTGCCAGTCCATAGTTTTGTTGCGCGACTGGCCGTACTCCTGAAGCATCCGATGGCCGGGAGGACAAGGCAGTGAAGACAAAGCATATTGGGAACAATTGGGTCCCTATGCTTGGTTTGTCGTTGCTGTTTCTCGTTTCCGGGGCCATCAGCATGGTGGCTGGGCGCGGCAATGGCGCCTTTGCCGGTGTTTTTGTTGTGGGCACCCTGGTGGTTGGTGCCGCCAGCGCCGGGTGGCTGTGGAAGCACCCCTCATGGTGGCTGGCCCCACGCAATCACTACTTGTACCTTGCCGGCGGAACGCTGTTGGGAGTCCTGCTAAGCGCCCTGATTCCCTTCCTGCACGGCTGCGGCCCCTGGGTTGTGCTTGGCGCGGCAATAGTCACATACGGCAAGTTTGAACGGTTCCGCTTCCTGATGACTTTGGGCGGCAGCGTGGCGTTTGCCGGCCTGCTGGCCATGGTGATTCAAGCAGACGTTCTGGGCGGCGCACTTCACCTGCTCTCGGCTGGCATCCTGGCTTTTGCCGCCAACAAACTCTACGTGCTGCGCCACGGAACCCGCCGGGAATCGCAGGACAGCGACCCCGGATTCATTGGCTCCTTCGAAGAGTTTGATCCCGAAGAAGCACTCCGCCCCTAGCGTGCGCAAACCAGCAAGCGCAAACGAGCGTGCATAAACCTACGGCTGGAACGCTCCGATGCTCAGCAGCTTGATGGCGTCATTGCTGCACGCCGTCAAAGCGTGGGGGATCGCCAGGCTGTCGGTTGCGCTCGGTGGGTAGACCAGAACTGAATCGGCCTGAACTTGCTGGCAGTCCTGGTAGTTGCCGGCCTGGGTGTAGCGCAAAACTGCTGCTGCGCTTTGCCCCGGCGCCAGCGTGATGGGCCCGTTGGAAGGTGCCTGCGGGTCACGTTCGGCCGGCGCGCCGATGGGCGTGATGCTGCCGGCCTGGACCATGGAAACCCCGGGATAGCCATCCAAGATGCAATCCGCGCCGGAAGAATTGGCCACGATCAACTTCATGAAAATGTGCCCCGCCGCGCCGCCGCCCGAATCATCCAGTGAGCCCGTCAAGAATGCAGCCGTGCATAGTGGAGTGGCTGCCGGTGTGCTCGCCGAGGTGCTGGGGGCCGCGGTTGGCGCGGACGACGGCGTCCCTTCAGTGCTGCTGGCGGTTGCCGTTGCGCTGGGGCTGGCACTGGAAGCTTCGGGAGTCGGCGGGGTGTTCTGCGGGCCACACGCTGTCAATGATGCCCCTATGCCGAGGACTGCGAGCAAGGCGAGTGCCTGACTGTTGCGGAATCGGCCGGTGTGGGTGCGCTGAGCGGAAGTCATGCCTCCACTTTTGCCGTCAGAGGTTCCCGAGTCAACCGGCCCCGCCGTAAAGCCCCGTAGCTGAAACTCGTCCCGCGGGGCAGCAGGTCAGCGTCAAAGCTGGCTGCCCCGCGGGATGGAGCGAAAAGGGGCGGTTATGCCTTGCGGCTGGTGCGCCAGAATGCCAGGCCACCGAGGATCAGCCCGGCCAGCCCGGCACCCAGGCCCAGCCAGGCCGGCCAGGTGGTTCCGGCGTCGCTCGCGGAAGCGGAAGAAGCAACAGAAGCAGCAGCATCGTGGCCGTCGTGGGCGTCCTGCGCCACCGCGGCAGTGACGGTCAGTTCGGGTGCCGGGGCTTTCACGGAATCGTGGTCGGCACCAGCGGCAGGGATTTCCTTCCAGTCCGTCTGGCCGGTTTCACATGTCTGCAAGGTGGGGAAATGCAAGGTAGTTCCGGCCGTTTCGGGCAATTGCACCGACAAGGTGAACGTGTCGCGCTGGTGGTCGGCCAGCGGTGTCTTGGCCGTGTAGGTGATGGACTCGGTGCGCTCACTGATCTTGCTGCCGTTGGCCAGGGTCCGTGGGGTTTCCAGCTTTTGCTGGGCCGTGGTGATGGTCCAGTTCGGGTTGACCGTGGGCGTGGCGTCGTTGAGCTCATCGGGCAAGGTGATGGTGACGGCGGTGGTGGGGGATCCTTCGCAGCCGTGGCCTACCGAGAATGTCACCAGCGAGTAGGCGCCGGCGGCTGTTTCGGTGGGGGTGGCGCTGACGTGGGCGGAGGCACTGCCCAGCCCCAACATCATCAGGGACGTGGTGGCGCCAACGGCAAGAGTGGTCTTGAGGGTACGGGAAATACGCATGGGTGAAACCTTTCGAACGCGCAAGGGCGCAAAGTACAGGGGGGAATGACACCCTGCGAGTTGTTCGAAGGGTGCTAGGCGAAAATTGTTGCCGGCGCGGGTGGCCCGCGGCGCGTGTCGGGGCGCAGATTGCGCCACGGCAGCCGGGGGAGGGGGCGCGGAATGACTCTGGGGCGGGCACTTTGTACCCGCAGGACATGGACGACGGCGGCACGCTGGTAGAGCGGTCGGAGCCAGTTGGCGAGGGACCAGAGTGCGTTTTCGCCGTAGGCCAGCAGCGCGGCTGTGGCCAGTGTGGCCGTGATGTGGGCTGCCCACATCCAGCCGGACATTGCCCCGGCGTGGCCCAGGTGTTCCAGACCCGGTGCTGCCGTGGTGTTCACCGCTGCCAGCAGAGCTGCCGTGTTCGCTTCCGCGGACAGGCCGTGCTGATGCAGGCCCGCAGTCCCGGGAGCTGCCGTGGCGCTGTGGGAAAGCGTTTCAAACGCCTGGTGCAACACCACCTGGCTGCTGCCCAACAAGGCAACCATGGCCGGCAGGGTTAGTCGGAAATGCGTGGCAACGGTTGAGCACAGCACGTGCAGCGCCAGGAGCGCAACCATGATGCCTGATGCGGGCAAGGTGCCACCTGCCACAAGGTGTGCCCCGGCGGCCAAGCCAAGAACTGTGGCGCCAACGGAAACGGTCCGGAGCAACCTGAAAGGAGCGTTGTGCACACTGCTCCCTTCGACTCGGACAACTGTCCTAGCTTATCGAGGAATTTCCGTTCCGTGCACCTGGGGTTTCCGAGGGAGCCCCGCGGTGAAAAACGCCGGGCAGGCGCACAGTGAAAGTGGTGTGGCCTGGCGCGCTGGTCACGGTCACTGTGCCGCCGTGTGAGCGCACCAGCCCCTGCACAATGCTCAGGCCCAAGCCGGTGCTGCCGGCGGTGGCGGTGCGGGCCTGGTCTGCGCGTGAAAACCTGTCAAAGATGACCTCTTGGAAGGCAGGGTCAATGCCGGGGCCGTTGTCACTGACGTCGAGCACGCAGGTGCCGTCAGCGGTTTGGGATAAGGAGGTGTGGACGGTTGTTCCGGCAGGGGTGTGTTTGGCGGCGTTGGCCAGCAGGTTCAAGAGCACCTGGCGCAGGGATGTGTCGTCACATGAAACGTCAACCGGCTCGTCGGGGACCGTGAAGCTCCACTGGTGGTCGTCGTTGACCATCTGGATGTCATTCACGGCCTCCATGACCAGCGGGCTCATGTTGACGGGCGCGGCTGGGGCGCCATGTTTCTGCGCCGCGACGCCTTTGGGACCCTGCTGGGCTTCATCCAGCCTGGCCAGGGTGAGCAGATCTTCCACCAGGCGGCTCATGCGCACCGACTGGTCCTGCACCCGGCTCAGGGATGTTTGGCCGTCGGTGCTGAGGGGTTCCGTCATGGACAGCAGCTCCGCATAGCCGCGAATGGCCGTCAGCGGTGTGCGCAGTTCATGGCTTGCATCGGCAACAAAACGTCGCAGTTTGGTTTCGCTGCGCTGCCTGGCCTCCAAGGCGTGGGATACGTTCTCCAGCATGGCATTGAAGGCGTTCCCCACATTGCCCACCTCGGTGCCGGGGCGTGCGGCATTCTCCGGGACCCGGGCGCTCAAGGCGACCTCACCGGCGTCGAGCCTTAGCGTGGCAACCTTGGTGGCGGTGTCCGAGAGCTGGGCCAGTGGGCGCATGTTGCGCCGGATGATGACTGTGCCGGCCCAGCCCAGGACCATGAGCCCGGCCAGGGAGACCAGAACAATGGACAGCACCAGTGTGTTCAAGGTCTGTTGGGTGGCGGCCAGGGGCAGGCCCGTGATGAGGATGTCACCGTTGGGGACGGCCTGCGCCTGGAGCCGGTATTCGCCCAGGGAGAGCCGCTTGGTGCTGAGGTCGCCGTTGGTGGACAGCCCGGCCAGGATGTCGGCGTCGGCCGTTGTCAGCTGCTGGCGCGTGCCGGAGCCGGAAAGGATTCCTGCATAGTGGACCACACCGTTGCTCAGGACTGCGCTGAGCTGGCCGGCGCTGGTGGCGCGGGCGTTGAGGGGGTCGGGCAGGGCGCCGTTGGGGGACTGGCCGGAGCCGGTATAAAAGGCTGTGGTGCGCACGGCGGCCTGCTGAAGTGAAGAGTCCAGCTGGTTGTTCACCGTGACGCTCAAGGTGGTGTAGCTGACTAGGCCCACCAGGGCGCAGATGACTGTCAGCAGGGCCAGCATGATCGCCACGAGGCGGGTGCTCAGATGCCAGCTGCCGGGGTGCAGGAGGGCCCGGGCCTGGGTGAATTTGAGGTTGTTTACAGGCATGGCTTGATCACATAGCCGGAGCCTCGAACGGTGTGAATCATGGGTTCCTGCTCGGCGTCGACTTTCTTGCGGAGGTAGGAGATGTAGAGTTCCACAATGTTGCTTTGGCCACCGAAATCGTAGTTCCACACGCGGTCCAGAATGCGTGACTTACTCAAGACGTGGCGGGGGTTCTCCATGAGGAACTTCAATAGTTCAAACTCCGTGGTGGTCAGCGAAATGTCCACACCACTGCGCTGGACCACCTTCGTGTCCTTGTTCAGGGTCAAATCCCCCACGCTCAGCAGGGCGAACTGCGGGGCCATGATGCCTGAGCGCTGGACGATCCGGTGGAGCCTGAGCAGAACTTCCTTCATGCTGAAGGGTTTGCTGACGTAGTCGTCGCCGCCAGCCTGGAGGCCCGTGACTTTGTCCGCCACAGCGTCCTTGGCCGTCAGGAACAGCGCCGGCACGTCGGGGTAGATGGTGCGGATCCGCTGCAGCAGTTCTACCCCGTCCATGCCCGGCATCATGACATCCAGGACCAGAACATCGGGCATGAACTCGCGCGAAATCTTTAACGCCTCGAAGCCGTCGTGGGCCACGGCGACTTCCCAGCCGATAATTTCCAGGCCCCGGCGCATCAAGTCAGCCAGTTCCGGTTCGTCATCCACCACCAGGGCGCGGATGGGTTCGCCGTCTGCCCGGCTGAGCTTGGGGGTTGCTGATGCTGGAGTGGGAAGGGCCATGACTCCATTCTCTGGCATCCACCCCGACGTTTACTGAATGATTCCCGAGTGTTCTCTGTGTCCTGTTTCCGGGCCGCCCAATGTCCTTGTTCGGCGTTGCCGTCGGTACGGCAGGCGCCCATACTGAAGGAAACTTATCCAGGACTCAGGGGTGGCACCATGGAAACTGACAATTCAGCCGTTCAAGCTGTCATCATGGATGTCCATGTGCCAGCGGGAGTCGCAGGTCCGGAACCCCTCGATTTTGACGTTCGCTGCTTCCTGGTTCCCCATCCCGATGGGGTTGTCCTCATCGACACGGGCATGCCCGGCAGCGTGGGGCTGATCGGCGAAGCTCTGGCGGGAATCGACGCCTCATGGCGGGACATCAGTGACATTGTTCTTACGCACTCACACCTGGACCACATTGGCGGACTTGCTGACATTTGGGGGATGACCCATAACCCTCTTGTCTGGGCCGGCGTTGAGGATCACGCCCAGATTCCGCATGAAACAGGCTTGCGGGCGCTCGCGGAAGGAGCATCAGTTCGAGGGCTCGTTGCGTTGGCAACTCCGGGACATACGCCAGGCCACCGCAGCCTGTTCCATGCGCAGAGTTCATTGCTGTTCCCCGGTGATGTGGCGGGCAGCGATGGGTCTGTCATTCGCCGGTCACCCGAAGCATTCACTCACGACCTGGACCAGGCACAGGAGTCGCTTATTCGTATAGCGGCCCTCCACGCGGAGCGGGTGTTGTTCTCCCATGGTGCCGAGGTGGCCAACCCCTTTGGCGCATTGAAGGGCTTGCTGGCGGGTCCGCAATAGGGCCTGCTGGAGGTCCTTGGAGGAATCGTCTTGGATTCGTTACAGGAGCCGGAGCGGCCGTTCGCCCACCTGGACGCTGATTTCCTGGCCCCAGGAGGCGGTCAGACGGTCATCCTCCATGCCGTCGCCAAACACCACCAGTTGATCGGAGGCCACAGTGATGCGCAGGGATTCACCTGCTTCCAGCACTCCCTCGGTCAGGGACGTTCCGGTGATGGGGGAGGGCCAGGCCTCACGAACAAACCATGCGAGCTGAGGTGACGTGGGGGCCGGCAGGGCGCGTCCGCCGCGTTCGAGGGCGATGGATGCGCACCAGCCAGTGGCGCCAGTGCCCGTGGACACGATCAGCCCGGAGGAGGAATGGCGCTCGGCCCGGCCGTCCGCCGTCGTGAGTTGATAGCGGGCCGACTGGTGTGAGGCGTGTCCAATGAAGACCTCATTGAGCCCGGAGAGCTCCTGGCCGTCGTCGAGCCGGGCCGTCACGGTGGCAAGCTCCTCGCAGCGCAACTGCTCCAAGCCAGCTGTCTGGTTCAGGACCTGCAGTAACCGGGCTGCGGCGGCGGGTGAATGCCGCACTAGGATACCCGGATTCACACCGGGCTCGGGGTCGATACCCAGGACGGGCTGGCCGTTGAGGTACTTGGCCACGTTGGCCACGAGCCCGTCCTGGCCCACCACGGCGATGATGTCCTCGGGGGTGAGCATGAACCTGCTGAGGTCTGCACGTTCCACCTCGGCACGGCGCCACTCGGCCGGAATGGCCGCGCGGACAGTGGCCAAGGCTGTCATGAGATGCTCATGGCGTTCCTGGACGTCGTTGATGGTGCGGCCGCGGGTGCGCAGGAAAAACTCGGCCTGACCGCGGGTGGCGTGCCGGTCCAGGAGTTCTTGCAGCTCGGTGCGCCGGTAGACAATGACAAGGCGGCGGGTTGGCATGGCGGGCTTACCTTTCGTTGCGGGCTGTCACAGCGGCTGGTTGGGGCTGGACTGCCGGAGCGTCCTTGAACAGGCCGGCCAGTGCGCCGCTCAGGAGGTCCGGTGTGATGGTGAGGTTGCCGATGTTGGGCAGTGATCCTGCGGCCTCGCGGAAGGCCAGGGCCAGCAAGGTGGCTTGGTCCATGCCCTGGTAGACCTCCATGGTGGCGGCCTCTTTGGCTGCGGCGGCTTCACCCACGATGCGAACCTGGTTTGCCTCCGCGGTGGCGCTGATTCCCTGGCGTTCTGCGGCAGCATGGGCCTGGATGAGTCCGGCGGCGGCGCGCTCCTCGGCCTCCCTGCGTGAGTTGATGCCTTCCTGGGTGACCAGGTTTTCGCGCCGGGTGGCCAGTTCAATCTGGCTGGCCATTTCATTTTCGGAGATGGTCCGTTCGCGTTCGACGGCGACTGCCCGGCGTTCGTACACGGCCCGGTCGGCTTCGGCCTGGAGCTGTTCCCGGACCGGGGTCTGCAGGGCGCGTTCCACGTCGGACTCCGGGCGGACCGCCAGAACCTGCACTCCGAGGATCTCGATGCCGGTGGACATGAGCCTGCTGTCCGTGCGGAGAGCCTCGGTGAGGACGTTGCGGAGCTGGCTGACACCGTGTTCCAGTGCCTGGGCCAGGGTGGTGGCGGCGATTTGGTCGATCGCATGGCTTTGGCAGAGCTGGCCAATGATGGTGGCCACCTGTTCCTTGCCGGCGGCGGGAGGTGCGCCTGCGCCCTGGAGGCCGAAGTCGAGGCGGCTGGAGACGGAAACGGCGTCGATGAAGCGGTAGGTCACGTTGGCCTGCACGCTGACGTCCTGGTGGTCGCGGGTGATGGCGTGGAAAAGGGTGGGCAGTTCCTGATCGTCAACGGGGACCTCGCTCAACACGGAATTTGCCGGCCGGAACCAGAAAGCTTGGCCCACGCCCTGGTGCTTGACTGCGCCTTTTTGCAGGTGCACCACGTAACCGGTGGGGCTGCCCAGGAAGTGGCTGATCCAGGGGTAGCGCTTGATGCTGGCCATGAGGTGCTCCTTGAATTCTTTAGTTGTCGTCACTTTGACGATAATAAAACTATAGGACCACTGTTTACTTATTGTCAATGTGACGATAAGTATCTACGATGGGTTCATGCCTGATTCATACCCGGCGCCTGCGCGCTTCCCGGTGACTGTCGACGTCGTCGCACTCACCATCCTCGGCGGCGCCCTGCACGTGCTGCTCATTACCCGCCTCCTCGAGCCCTTCCGGGGGACGCTGGCGTTGCCGGGAGGATTTGTACTGGCCGCTGAGGACCTAGTCGCGGCGGCGCGGCGCGAGTTGGCGGAGGAGACCGGCGTGGAGCAAGTCCCCGGGCATTTGGAGCAGTTGGGGAGTTATGGTCCTGCAGGGCGCGATCCCCGTGGGGATGTACTCACGGTGGCGCACCTCCTGATGGCGCCGAACTTCCCCGTATTGGCGGCAGGGAGCGACGCCGAACATGCCGCGTGGCATTCGGTTGGCAACGTCATGGACGGCAGTTTGGAGCTCGCCTTCGACCACAGGCAGATTCTTGACGATGCCGTGGAGCGGGCAAAATCGAAGCTCGAGTATTCGCCGCTGGGGGCTGCGTTTTGCGGCGAGGAATTCACCATTGCCCAGCTCCGCGCCGTGTATGAAGCCGTCTGGGGCACCCGCTTGGATCCGCGGAACTTCCACCGCAAAGCCACAGGCACCCCTGGATTCCTGGAGGACACCGGCCAGATGTTCATGGGCGACGCCGGCCGCCCGGCAGCCCTGTTTCGGCTGGCGCCCGCGGCTCGGGCCTCGGCAGGTCAGCCAACGCGTGCCCTGCTGAACCCGCCGCTCATGCGCCCGCACGGCTGAGGCTGGCGGCTTCCAACTTTTTTGCTGGCATTCAGCTAGACATTTACTGAAAGGTTCCCGAATGTGACCTGTGTCCTCTACTGGCCGTTGGCGAGTCCAGGCGAAACTTCGCCCCATGACAGTCCAACTACTTGTTGAGGAACAACATGACCACCAACTTTTCTGCGGGGACCAGTAAGGCTCGATGGCGTCCGACAAAATCCTTTTGGATTACAGCGGGGGTTTGGCTTCTGCTCCTGATCATCATGCTGGCCACCGGCGTCTCCGGCACGTTCGGCGTCTGGCTCGTATTGTTCGCACTGTTTTTGATCGTGACGGCCCTCTATGCGCTGCTGTTTGGCCGCAGGTCTTGGCTCGGACTGCCCAGCCGCAAGGGAGCGGGTGCTGCAGTGGGTGCGGGTGTTGTCGCCTTGGTTGTGGGAGGGGTGGTTGCTGCTGCAGCAGGTCCGGTGCCCAGTACCATCACGCCACTTGCGGATACAAGAGCCGTAGCGACCACGACAGCGTCGCCGTCCCCTACCCCCACGCCCAAAAGCAAGCTGCTCACCGAGTGCGTCTCCGACGGCACATCGTTTGTTGAGCCCGGCGGCACCCTAAAATGCGCCAAGAATGACAAGGGCGTGCTGGTGTGGATGACGGAGAAGGACGCCAAGAAACTTGTGGCAGAGCAGGTCCAAGCCACCGAGGCTGCCGTAGAAAAGGCTGCTGAAGAAAAGCTTGCTTCGGACAAGGCTGCGGCAGTAGTGGCTGAGGCGGCCAGTGCGGAAGCGGCCAGAGTCGCGGCCGCCGCTGCCGCTGCGCAACAGGCCGCCGCGAATGAGGCCGCGCGGCTGGCGGCAGAACAGGCAGCCCAGCAGCAGGCGCCTGCACCGCAGCCGCTCCTTGAGGCTCCTGCTCCCGCCGGGGCCTACTACGCGAACTGTGATGCCGCCAAGGCTGCCGGTGTGGCGCCCATCTATCAGGGCCAGCCTGGCTACCGGGGTCCACTGGACAGGGATAAGGACGGCATTGCCTGCGATAAGTAGTATCAACAACCGGCGAAATTGCGGTTAGTTAGGCCAATCTGGGCCCTTGATTCTTCTTTGGAATGTGACGAGTCAAGGGCCCTTTGCTGCTTTTGGCGGATCCCTTGTGCTGCCCAGCCCATCTAGCTGCTCGCTTCACGGCGCAGCACTAGGTCATCACGCAACATCCGAATCTCATCCCGCAGGGATTGCAACTCTTCTGCTGTGATTTCTTGAGACTTAGTCTCCTGTGCGGACACCTTCTCCACCAGCCAACTGGCCAGAGTGGCTGTGACCACCCCGAGCAGGGCAATCCCGCCGATCATCAGTCCCACAGCTATGGAGCGTCCCAGCAGCGTTGTTGGCGTTAGATCGCCATACCCAACAGTGGTGATGGTGACAAAGGCCCACCACAATGCGTCCCCGAAGGAGGCGATGGAAGCGTCAGGTGAGGCCTTTTCGGCGTCGTACATGGCAAGCGCGCCAACATAGACCAGCAGGGCAGATGAGGCGATCACATAGATGACCCGCGACCGCGCAGGGCATTGCCAGCCACGCGCTGCAGAACGCTGATAAGGGTGACCAGCCGGAGAATTCGCAACGGTCGGAGCATGGGAAGCGCCACAACAGCCAGAACGTGAAGGTTGTGCAGGAACCAGCGGGCCTTCTGCGGAGCAAGCATCAACGAAACAACGTAGTCAATCAGGAACAATCCCCACGTCGCGGCGAGGAACCAGCCTGCCACGTCCGAGGCTGGCCCCGTCATCAGAACCTGCACCGAATACGCGGCCAAAAAGAGGATGGCAGTGACCATCAGTGGCCAGTCAGTCAATGATTTCCAGCGTTGCAACGTCATCGCGTGATCTTATCGTGGGTGCCCGGTTCACGGCGGCGTCAGTTGGTACAAACAAGTACTCCGTGAAAAGCAAGTAGTCACCACTCGCGTTTTCCCTGAGATTGCTGCATAGCCTGAGCCTTGTGCACCGGCCGCCGGCCGAGTGCAGTGATGTATTCCTGCATCATCACCACAAACCCTGGGGGTTTCCATGAGCAATATGAGATCTGCGTCCCTTTCCTCGCGCAGGCTGGCCAGCGCTGCCATCATGACTGGTGTTGTCACCAGCATGTTGGTGTTTGCGCCTCCTGCGACTGCCGTTTCCAGCCCATCAGGGGGCATCTGCAACGGCGTCATCAACCAGCTGGCCCACCGCGGAGTGGTCCAGGAGAACTTGCTGAAGGCCGCCGCAAAAAAGAACGCCGCCATCATCACACAGTTGCAGGCCGAGCGTGCCCAGCTTCAAACCAGCGCAAATGATCTCGCCGCACAAATTGTGGCCGGGAACCAGGCGATCGCCAGCCTTGAAGCACAGGGAGTGCAGCTGGACGCTGAACTGGCTGCCGCAAATACTGATCTGGCCGCGCTGCAGGCGGAGCAGGCAACCACTCAGCAGGCCATTGCGGAAGCAGAAACAAGCATCGAGAATTTGAACGCGGAGAAGGACGCCGTGCAGGCCCAGCTCACGCCTCTGCAGTCACAGCTCGAGGCCAGCCAAGCCGCTGTGGCGCAGCTGAAAACCCAAGCCCAGGCGGTCGCCGGCCAGGTGGTGGCCAAGACGGCCGAAGTTGTTGCAGCGCAAGGCGAACTTGCAACGCTGCAGGATTCCGCCAGCGATGCTGCCGCCCAGCTCGCTGCCAAGAACACGCAGATCGCCGACGCCCAGGCCGCATTGGTCGATCTTGTCCAAATCGCCGATGCCGCCGATGCTGCCGTCGCAGCTGCGACGCAGGCAGTCACGGACGCCGTTACCGAGCTCAGCCGTTTGGAAGACCTCGGCACCGCAGCCCAGACCGAACTCGATGCCCAGACGGTCAAGGTCAGCGAGGCAAACGCGGCCCTAGCGGTTTTGCAGACTGCCGCCACCAGCGCAACGGAAGCAGTCACTGTCAAGAACGGGGAGATCACGCAGGCGCAGGGAGAACTGACAACCCTCCAAACTGCCGCTGCTGCCGCAGCTGCCGCGGTCACGGCCAAGAACACGGAAATTACGCAGGCGCAGGTAGCGTTGGCTGGTTTGACGGCGGCGGCGGTTGATGCAGCCGCTGCTGTTTCCAACAACACAGCGATGATCACCGCCGCCAACGCCAGTATTGCCACGCTGCAGGGCCAGATCACTGCTGGGAACTCGAGTATTGCCGCCAAGCGGGCGCAGCTTGCGACGGCGCAAGGCACGCTGACCACCTTGCAGGCCAATGCGGCCACGCTTACCGCCGAGATCGCCGCGCTTGAGCACAGGATTGCCACCGAGTTTCCGCCCACCAGCAATGGCAAGAAAAAGCAGGAACTGATGGCCGAGCGTGACCTCAAGCAGGTCTCACTTACTTCCATCACAACTCAGATCACAGCCAAGACAGGCGAAATCGCCGCTTACCAGGGCGACCTGACAGCGCTGCATTCCGCCGTCAACGCGCTGAACTCTCAGCTGCAGGCCAAACAACAGGACAGCAGCGCACTGCAGCAGCAGTCGGCTCCGCTGCAGGCCGCCTTGGACGCGGCGAACGCTGCGGTGGCCACCAAGCTGGGAGACATCGCAACCCTGCAGGGGCAGCTTCCGGCGCTTCAGGCTGGCGTGACTGCAGCCAACGCAGCCGTGACCGACAAGGCACGGGAGTTGAGCAACTTGCAGGGCCAGTTGCCGGCACTCCAGGACGCTGAGGATTCTGCAAAGGCCGCTGTTGTGGTGCAGAAACAGGTGGTTGCCGCACTCGAGGCCACGCTGCCGTCATTGACCGAGGGGCTGGCGGAAGCCCGTGCCGCAATTGATGCCCAAAGGTCCGTGCTGGGGGGTCTGCAGGGCCAGTTGGTCGACGCCCAGAACGCCGCGGTGGCGGCCGAGGGGGCCGTGGCCACCAAGAGTGCCGAACTTGCCACACTCAATGGCGAATTGCCGGCGCTCCAGGAAGCGGTGGACAATACAAACGCATCCGTGGCCATCAAGCAGGGCGACATCGCCGCCCTAAACATCGCTGTGACTCACCTGCTCGCCATTCTTTCGGGGATCAATGCGCAGATCACTGCGCAGGAGGCCGATGTTTTGGCGCTGCAGGGGCAGGTGGCGCCGTTGCTGGCACGGCTGAATTCCCTCAACGGTGAAATCACCGCTGCGGACGCCGCGCTGGCGGCGCTGCAGGGGCAGCTGACGTCGCTGGACAGGCAGGTTACCGCTGCGCAGGCAACCCTCCGTGACCTGGAGGCCCAGAAAAAAACCAACAAGGACGCGGTCAAGTCCCAGAAGGACTTGGTCAGGGGCCTGCAGGACCAGCTGGGATGGGTGCAGAGGCAGATCGGGGCCATTGACGGCCAGATCGCGCTGGGTGGCTGCGCTGCTTGATTTGGGTACAGCAAAGGCCCCTGCTTCCCTTATAAACAAAGGGAAGCAGGGGCCTTGCGCATTGGCGGTGACGGTGGGATTTGAACCCACGTCAGGCTCTCACCTGAACAACATTTCGAGTGTTGCACCTTCGGCCGCTCGGACACGTCACCAACGCGTCAACAATACCGGTTCAAAGCCCCACAACAAAAATGAGCCCACAGACAAGCGCTCACATGGGGCAAGATAGCCCTATGGACAGCGCAATGCGACGTGCCTGGAGCTGGCACAAACAAGGTTTGGACGGATCATTGGCCGGCAGCAACGCCGCAACTGTGTTGGGCAACGCCGGGTGGGCACGGTCCATCGGCGGCGCCAACCCCTACCTGACACTTTTCTCCCGCGCGGGCATTCGCAGGGAAGAGGTTGACGCCGACGTGGTGGCCCTGCGCATCCATGAACTTCCGACGGCGCGCGGCTGCACCTATGTGCTGGGCGCACCCGATTTTGACTGGGCGCTGACGCTCGGAAAGCCCGCTGCCGAGTCCACGCTGAAAGTCTTGGACAGACTAGGGGTGGCCAGGGACGAAGTCCACGCCCTTGAAGCGCAAACTTTGCAGGTCCTGCAGAATGCTGCCACCAGCGGCGAGGGGCCCCTAGATCCCAAACAGCTCAAGGAACTACTGGGCGACGCCGTGCGCAGCCTGGGCGAGGAGGGCAAGAAGAAAGGTGCCTCCACCACGCTGCCCACCGTTCTGGGTCTGCTGCAAGCCGATGGCCGCATCCGCAGGGTCCCCGTCAATGGCAGGCTCGACCAGCAACGCTACGCCTACGCGGCCTGGGGCCTGCCGCCATCGCCGGAGTCGCCCGAGCAGGCCCGGGCCAAACTGATGGAGAACTATCTGGGCTGGACGGGCGGAGCCACGCTCAAACAGACCCAGTGGTTTACCGCGTTCACAGTGGCACAGACCAAGGCTGCGCTCGCAGCCGCCCAGGCGGTGGAGGCCCACGGGATGTGGATGCTGCCAGCCGACGCGCAGAAGGCAGCAGACTTTGTCCCTGAAAAGGAGGAGCAAATCCAACTCCTTGCCAGCAGCGATTCACTGTTCCTGCTTCGCCGCAATGCTGCCGAGCACGTTGCCGACGAGGATGCTGACCTGAAGTTCCTCGACGCCAAACTCTCGCTTCAGGGCGATTTGCCCGACCACCCCATTGTGGACCGCGGCCGCATCATTGGCCTGTGGCAGTACGATCCCGGCCAGGAACGCATTGCCCACTGGCTCTTCAGCGCGCCCACCAGCGCCGTGATGCACAAGATCCAGGAGGTGGCGGCGTTCATTCGCGAGGACCTGCGCGACTTCCGCACCTTCAGCCTTGATTCGCCGCAAAGCCGGCAAAAGCGGATCGACGCCCTCAACGCGGCGGGCTGAAAGTGGCTAGGGTGGTGTGGTCGCGGATAGCAGCGGTGTTGGCATCGCTGGGGCTGTCTTGCCTCGCGTTGGCCGCCTGTACGCAGCCGGGAATGTCGCAGCCGTGCCTCCCGCCGTCGTTCTCGCTCAGCCCCGCCACTGCCAAGTCCGGCGCGAGCATCACCGTCGCGGCGGATGACGCCAGCTGCAACCCACGGTACGGCGAGAACGCCCAGATTCAGGTGGAAGTGTACGACGGTTCCGGCGCCAAAGTTCTTGAGACGCTGGCGCCCACGAACGACGCCGGTGCATTCAGTGTGAGCCTCGACCTGCCGACTGATGCAGTCCCGGCGAGGGCATGATGGCCGCCTACCCTTACAACGTGGATTGGTGTGATGACATGGGGCGGAACAACCGCGTGGGGGCCCTTGGGGCGAAGGAAATCACGCTGGTGTCCTGTGTGATGCCGTCAATGCCGCTGCGGATTGAGCCGTAGCGGGCGGGCTCTTAGCGGTGTCCGCTGAAAAAGTCCTTCAACAGCGCCGCACATTCGTCCTCACGAACACCGGGAAAAACTTCCACCCAGTGGTTGAGCCGGCGTTCCCGGAGCACATCAAACACTGATCCTGCCGCCCCGGCCTTCTCATCCCACGCCCCAAAAACAACGCGCGGCACTCTCGCCAACACAATGGCCCCGGCACACATGGTGCACGGCTCGAGCGTGACCACCAGTGTGCAGCCATTCAACCGCCAAGAACCCAGTTTCGCTGCGGCTTCGCGGATCGCCACCACCTCGGCATGGGCCGTGGGGTCTCCGTGCGCTTCACGTTCGTTGCGCCCCAAACCCAGGACGTCGCCGTCGGGCCCTAGGACGACGGCGCCAATGGGGACATCCCCTGTGGTCAGGGCCCGGCGGGCTTCCGTGAGGGCAATGCCCATCCATCCGGCGTGAAAAGCCGTGGCGGTGGTCTCGATTGGGTGAGATTTCTCGGTGTTGGGCACGGCTCAATGGTAGCTTTTATTCATGCGCGTACTGGTTGCGGATCATCCGCTAATTGCCCACAAGTTGACCGTCCTGCGGAACAAGGACACTCCGTCCTCCGTTTTCCGTCAGCTGACCGAAGAACTTGTCACCTTGTTGGCCTATGAAGCAACGCGGGAAGTTCGCGTGGAACCGGTCAACATTCAGACACCCGTGACCTCCACCGTGGGTACCGGCCTGAGTAAGCCCACACCGTTGGTGGTGCCGATCCTGCGCGCAGGACTTGGCATGTTGGAGGGCATGACCCGTCTGCTGCCCACCGCCGAGGTTGGTTTCCTGGGTATGGCCCGCAACGAGGAAACCCTCGAGGCCATCACCTACGCCGAGCGCCTCCCCGAGGACCTCACCGGCCGCCAGGTCTACGTGCTGGACCCCATGCTGGCCACCGGCGGCACCTTGATCGAAGCCTTCAAGTTCCTCTTTGACCGCGGCGCCGCAGACATCACCTGCATCTGCCTGCTGGCCGCACCGGAAGGTCTGGCCAAGCTCGAGGCCGCCCACGGCGACCGCGACAACGTGCACGTAGTTCTTGCCTCGATCGATGAGGGCCTGGATGAGAACTCCTACATCGTGCCCGGACTGGGCGACGCCGGCGACCGCCTCTATGGCGTAGCGGAGTAATCCCCAACCCCTCCCACCGCTCGCAAGCTCGCGGCGGGGCCCTCGGGGTTGTGGGCCCACCAACCCCTATTCCAAAAATGCCGCCGTTCCCGCTTTTTGCCACCGATAGACAGGTGGCATTTTGCGGGAACGGCGGCATTTTTCGCAGGATCGGCCACGAGTGGCTACAGCAGCGAGCGCAGCGGCGTCCAGCCCACGGGCAGCGGACCCTTAATGGCAGCTCGGTGCCTATCGGCATCGGCTGACCAGCCCTGGGCGGCATGTGAACCGGCGTCGCCAACGGCTCCGCGCGCCATCCGGAAGCCCACATCTTCCAGGACGGCATCCGGGGCGCTGCCTCGGCGCACGGAGGCCCGGGCGCTCCATGAAGGATCATCCCAGCCAGCTCCCCGCAAACTTCTGTAATCGCCATAGCGGGCCGTGTCAGCGTAATCCCAGCACCATTCCCACACGTTGCCGATCATGTCGAACAAGCCAAAGCTGTTCCCGGCCTTGCCAGCAACTGGTTGAGGCCCCTCAACCTCATCCAGTGCTGTCCAGGCAATAGCGGAGAGCGGACCGTAGATGGGTGTCACGGTGCCCGCGCGAGCCGCCCATTCCCATTCGGCCTCGGTGGGCAGCCGGTAGCCGTCAGCGCTGACATCCCAGCCCACCTCACGGCCGCTCACACTGTAGGCGGGCGCATAGCCAGCCAGAGCGGAGGCGGCGTTGCACCACTGCACGGCGTCGAACCAGGTGACGGGGTGCGCAGGCACGCTGGCAGCTAAAGGCGAGGTTCCGGCGTCGTCCATGACAGCACGCCAAGTGGCCGCTGTGACCTGCGTCCGGCCCAGCCAAAATGGTGTCAATGAAACGTCGCGGGTGGATTCCGATCGGGCGTCGCGCAGCGCAATGCTGCCGCCGGGGATCGGCAGCAGCGCATCAGGATCCGAAAAATCACCAGCCACAAGTACTCAGCCCCTAGTTCAAGAAGTTATTTAGTACCAGCCCACGGATTCGGAGTGGCCCCAGGCCCCACACGGTGAACCGTAGCGGCCTTCGATGTAGCTCAAACCCCAGCGGATCTGGGTCTGGAAGTTGGTGCTCCAGTCGCTGCCTTCGCTGTCCATCTTGTTGGCCGGCAGGGACTGGGCAATGCCGTAGGCGCCGCTGGAGGCGTTCTCTGCCGAGGTGAGCCATTCGGACTCGCGCTGCCAGAGCAGGGTGAGGCAGCTCATCTGGTCAGCGCCCCAGCCATGAGCGGCCATTTGACCGGAGGCGTAGGCCTTTGCGGCGGCGGGGTCATCCACGGCAACAGGGGCAGGCGCTGCGGTAACGGCTTTGACCTGCTCCGCTTCGGCCTTGACGGCGGCAGGAGTGGCCGCGGCCTTTGGCGAAGAGCTGACAGCGATGCCGGGGAAGCTAATGGCAGCATCCGTGGGAACTGACACTGCCGGCGCCGGAACCGAGCGGTCCACGGCGGAAACCAGGCTGGTGTTGCCCTGGTCGGAAAGAGTGTTTTCCACGGACTGTGCCACGGAGCCGGCTGCCACCAACGCGCCCAGCACTGCCACGGCAGCCATGCATTTGGCGGTGGCCGTTACGGGGGAGGATTTGCTGGCTGCGCGTGTTCCGTTGCTTGCGGAGGCGAGCCCAAAAAGGGAGGGACGGCGGGTTGATTCGGCGCGACGACGGCCGCGCTGCTGTGGTGCAGACATAGTTGTAGCCTCTCTACGCCTGCGAGGTGAGCTGTCGGGAACGGACTAGAGAATCCGGCCACGCAGTAATGGCAGGCAGAGTTCACTGCTTGAAAGAACTGCGCTGGCTTAACCCCAAGGGCTTCCATGTGGAAGGCCCGCAAAGATTGGGTCCCCCGTCTCTGCCATGGGAATGGAGGGAAATGGGCGGCGGCAGAGCTCGGCGATCCGTCCATTTGTGCCAAAAATCGTAGGTGATTCAGCAGGCACAAATATCAGACTAGTCCATAAGGACAGTCATGTCACGTTTTGGTAACAACCTTTGTAGCGAGGTGAGTGGCATGGTGAGCAATCTTTCATTTACTTAGCAATGCTAACCATCTAGGGTGAAAAGCAAGACGATACGAAACTTTTTCTTTAGGTAGCTGACACGTGATGACTGAAACTTCTCTAAGCACTACGACGCCGGACAGGGCACCTTTGGCGTCCCGCAAGCCCATCGGCGTGGCACCCCTGGCCGCTGAATTGCGGGTGGCGATTATGCGCACCTCCCGGCGGCTGCGGGCCGAGGCTGCCACCAGGGAGATCAGCCCGGGGCAGTATTCGGTTCTGGCGGCCGTGCTCAGAGGTCCGCAAACTGTGGGCTGGCTGGCTGTGCGCGAGCAGATTCAAGCGCCCTCCATGACACGGATTGTGAATGCGCTGGCTGAAGCCGGGCTGGTGAGCCGCGAAGAGAATCCCCAGGACAAGCGCCAGGTGCTGGTTCAAATTACCGAGTCAGGAGCCGCCGCGCTGCTGCGGGCACGCTCAAAACGAACCGCCTGGCTGGCCAAGCGCGTGGCGGACCTAACCCCGAAGCAGCGTGCAACGCTGCACGAGGCAGCTCTGATTTTGCAGGAGATGAGCTCCTAAATGAGTTCCATGTTCCGTTCGCTGAGAGTTTTCAACTACCGGCTCTGGGTGACAGGAGCCCTGGTGTCCAATATCGGTACCTGGATGCAGCGCGTCGCCCAGGACTGGCTGGTCCTGACGGTCCTCACCAATCATTCAGGCACCGCTGCCGGCATTACCACGGGCCTGCAATTCTTGCCCATCGTGTTCCTGGGGCCCTACGCAGGGCTGGTGGGCGACCGCGTCAACAAGAGGAAACTGCTGCTCATCACCCAAACCGCCATGGGAATTTGTGCGCTTTTGTTGGGAATATTGGTTGTCACGGGGGCTGTACAACTGTGGCACGTTTATGTATTGGCCACCCTGCTGGGTGTGGCCAGCGCCTTCGATGCCCCGTCACGTCAGGCGTTTGTGTCCCAGGTGGTTGCCAAGGAGGATGTGCCCAACGCCGTGGCGCTCAACAGTGCGTCCTTCAACCTGGCCCGCCTGGCAGGGCCCGGCGTTGCGGGTCTGGTCATTGCGCTGGTGGGAACGGGGCCGGCCTTCTTGATCAATGCCGCGAGCTTTGCTGCCGTGATCGTCTCGCTGTGGCGCATGCGCACCAGCGAGCTCATTCCCGCAGTGCGGGTGCCCCGGGCCAAGGGGCAGATTCGTGAAGGCTTTGTTTACATCAGGCAGCGCCCGGATTTGATGATGATCATGGTGCTGGTGTTCCTGGTGGCCACCTTTGGGATGAACTTTCAAATCACCAACGCACTCATGGCCACGGCAGTTTTCCATGTGGGGCCGGGGGAGTACGGGCTGCTTGGCTCGGTCATGGCCATTGGCACCCTGGCTGCGGCGTTGCTGGCTGCCAGGCGCAAGACCATGCGCATGGTCTACATCGTCGGTGGCGCGCTGGCCTTCGGCGTGACGGTGGGCGCGGCCGCCTTCATGCCCAGCTTTGCCCTCTACGCCATTGCCCTGGTGCCGGTGGGGTTGGCCTCACTGACGTTCATGAACGCGTGCAATACCACCGTGCAGCTGACCACCGACTCCGCCATGCGTGGACGCGTGCTGGCCGTCTATATGGTGGTGATGCAGGGCGGGACGCCCATTGGAGCGCCGTTGGTGGGGTGGATCGCCACGGAATTCGGCCCCCGCTGGTCGCTGGGCTTGGGCGGCGTTGTGGCAGTTGTTGCTGGTCTTGCTGCGCTGCTGATGCTGAACAAGCGCAACAACGTCACGATGCGGGAGCAAATTGCTGCCCTCCGCCCGTTCGCCCTGGCGCGGGCACTTCACCGCTAGCTGCCGGCCACGAGGCACCCCCCAGCCAGCCAAGGTCCTACGTCCAGCGCTTTAGGTAAACATTTGTTTACTTAGCGTAAAAAACTGGGAAAAAGCTGGGTTTCAGTGAGAACTTGTCGAGGGCATAGTAATCGTGCAAAAACTTGGTTTGAACAAAATTATCAAAATAGTGAGTCCAGCAAAATATGTGCGCGTGCATTACGCGATTATGGTGATTATCTTTGACTCAAATCGTCATTTTCCGTCAAATTGAGAGTAAAACTACAATGTAAGGTTCATCACAAATTAGAGCACAATCTCACATGCTGGACGTTTGGGGCCTTTGTTACTTGCAAGGATGCTTTGTTACGTAGGACACTGACGTATGTGAACACCCACTCAGTGAATTCTGCAGCAGCAGCAACTGTCCGCCTCGAAGCGAGGGGACAGTTTTTGCGCAGTTGTCGAATGCAGGCCTAGATCGCAATACCTGGAAGCCATTGGGGGATGTAGCAACACATGGCAAATTTCAGGCTTTGGCCCATGGGCTGGCCCTCGTAAAGAGGGCAATAAAGCTCTGGATTCTCAGAGCTGAAGGAAGCATTCGCGCCGTCGAGTACGGCCATACACCTTAGGTAGTTCAATGTCAGTAGCATCCGGATACGTCCACATCTCCGTTAGAAACGCCGCCAAGGCCGTTGCCCGCAACAGCAGTCAGGGCGCGCTGGCCCATTCTGCTCATACTGAGCACCCCGGATACTCAGGCGCCTACCGTCCCGACACGACCACTGCCGCATCCCGGCTGCGTGCTGTCCCCGCAGCTGAGGGCTACCCCATGACGGCGCCCACCCCGGTGATTGCCGGCGGCGACAAACTGCGCGGTGTCAGCCCGGACAATGTGGCACGAGGATTTGTTCTGTACGTCGGCGTGGATGAAGACACGGCCGCCGCAGCCGGAACGTCCCTGGCCAAACTGGCGCAGGACATCCGTGCCTACGCTCAAAGCCTGGTGCCGCAAGCCCAGAGCTACGCAGCCGTGGCGATTGCGCCGTCGGACGCTGTTGGCACCGCCTTGGACGTTGTCCGCTCCACCTTTGGAGACCCCACCGTGGCCAGCCGCCAACGCCAGGAAGCAGTTCGCGTCCCGGTTGCCGATCAGCGACCCACGGGCGTCCTGATCGATCTGGCCCGCCGCGAAGTGCACCTCGACGGTGACACCCTGAACCTCACGTTCAAGGAATTCGAGCTGCTGAACTACCTAGTGGAAAACGGCACTCGTACAGTGGGCCGCGACGAACTCCTTGAGGGCCTCTGGAGCAACGCCGACGAGGTCCCCAACGAGCGCACCATCGACGTTCACATCCGCCGCCTGCGCTCCAAGCTGGGCCGCCTGGCCAACACCGTCCGCACCGTCCGCGGCGAAGGCTACCGCTTCTACGAGCACCCCGAAGTGGTTGTTTGGGCCGCCCCGGAATACTCCATCTGACGCTGGTCCCGGACTAGTTCCGGCACGTACGACGGCGGTTGTCTCACCTTAGGTGCGGCAACCGCCGTCGTACTGCTTTAAGTGTCACTAAACTGTGAACATGAGCGAACACCACATTAAAAAGTTGATCTTGATGCGCCATGCCAAGGCGGCTTTTCCGCTGGGTGTGGAAGACCACGACAGGCCGTTGGCCCAGCGCGGCCATAGTGAAGCGCCGCTGGCCGGCAAATGGCTGGTGGAGAACTCGGTGCTCCCCGACTTCATCCTGTGTTCCTCTGCCCTGCGAACCCGACAAACCTGTACCTGGGTGTGCCAGCAATTGGCGGACAAGGCTCCCACACCCAAGCTCGAGACAGCGCTCTACGCCGCCGGGGCCACCTCCATGCTCTCGGTGGTCAACCATGTGCCGGAAACCGTGAACACGCTCATGGTGATTAGTCACATGCCGGGCATCCAGTCCCTGGCCCTGCGCCTGGCCTCACGGGATTCGGATCAGGACGCCTACATGGACCTGGCGTCAGGCTTCCCCACCAGCGCATTCGCCGTCTTTGACTACACCGGTGACTGGGCAGCCCTTGACGGTCAGGATGCCCAGCTGAGCAACTTTGTGGTGCCGCGCTAGGCCCTAGTGGGTGGGCTCCAGCGCTTAGGTTCTACGCCTCGATCTCCGGCATCAACGTCTTCAGCGTCCACGTCTTCTTCTTGTTCACGGCCGCCCAGGCAAACAGCAAACCGAGCACCGTGTAGCCCAGCAGACCCAACACAATGGGTATCAACGGCGCCAAATCCGCGCCATAAATCAGGTGCCGCATGCCCTCCACCACATGCCCCATGGGCAGGATCTGATGCATGATGTGCAGCGGTTCGGGCGTGGTCTGCCACGGGAAAGTGCCGCCGGAGGAAACCAGCTGGAGCACCAGTAAGATCAGCACCACAAACTTCCCCGGCGTGCCCAGAAGCGCCACAATTCCCTGAATCAGGGCGGTAAACGCCAGCGACGCCAGCAACAACAGACCCAGGGTCAGCCACGGGTGGCTCGGCTCCAGCCCCAACCCAAACTTCACTACCGCGTACAGCAGCAGGGCCTGCCCCGTGGCGACTGCGGCAAATGGCAGCCAGCCGCCCACGGCAATCTTCCAGGACGGGGCGTTGGAGGCCAGGGCGCGCACAGTCAAAGGCCGCATGACCTGGACCAGCATAAACGCACCAATCCACAGGGCCAGGACCAGGAAGAACGGCGCCAGGCCGGATCCGTAGTTCGCGGCCTTGGCCTGCGAGATGGAATCCACGCGGATGGGATCGGCAATGACGCCGGCTGCGTTGAGCTTGTCCTTGTCGTTGGGATCCGGCACCGAACCTGCGCCGCTGAGCAACTGTTTGGACAATTCGGCAGCGCCAGTGGAAAGCTTGCCGGACCCGTCTTTCAAATCGCCCGCACCGGTGTTGAGCTTGGTGGCGCCGGCCGCCAACTGGTTTGCTCCGTCCAAGGCTGATTCTTGCCCGTCTGCCAAAGTGGCCGCACCTGCGGAAAGCTCCCCGGCCCCGGCATGGGCCTGGGCAATCGCAGCGGTGAGTGTCGGCGTGGCGCCGGCCAGCTTGGCAGCACCTTCTGCCACGGCGGTGGAGCCGTCGGCCAGTTTTTGGATGTCGGCTGCGTCCGTGGCCAGCTGATTCTTTAAATCGGTGACGGTGGGACTCGTCGCTGCGCCGGCCAGCGAGGAGCGGATCGCCGCCGCCTGTGCTTGTGTGAGAACTCCGTCGCTGAGTAGTTGTGTCAGCTTGTCGTTGATAGCCGCCGTGGCAGCGGCATCCACCTTCCCTGCCGTCCCAATGGCGCCCTGGACTTTATCATTCAACGCAGCGTTGCCGGCCGCCACCGCGGCGGCACCGGCGGAGAGTTTCTTGGTGTCATCGGGCAGTGTTGCGGTTTGGGATTCCAGCTGGCCTAAGCCCTTGTCCAGGGCTGCGGCACCAGCCTGAAGCTGCTTGGCACCGGTCACTAGCTTCGTTTGGCCCGCCACCAGGTCATTGGTGCCGTTGCGAAGGTCCCCCGTGCCGATTTTCAGCGTCCCCACTCCCGTGTCCAAGGTGGCGGCACCCTCGGCGAGCTGTTGGGCGCCGTCGGCCGCTTTCACCAGCTGGGCATGGATGGTCCCGTAGCCGCTCAACAAAGAGTTGGCCGTCTGCAGTCCCACCTGCTGCGCCACCGACGCGTGGACCTGGGTGGTTACCTTGTCCACAATGGAGGTCAACAGATAGTTGTTGGCGTCGTTGGTGGTCACGCTCATCATGGCCTGTGTGGCCGAGTCAAAATTCTCCGGCGACGCCAGATTGGCAGAAAAATCCTTCGGAATCACCAGGGCAAAGGCAAACTCGCCGTTCTTCACGCCCTCATTGGCCTCGGCAGGAGTGTCCACCAGCCGCCAGTCGAACTCGTGGCCCTCCACCAAATTTTCCGCCACATCCTCGCCAACGCGCAGTTCCTTGCCGTCCTTGGTGACAACACCTTCATCCTGGACCACCACGGCGGCCTTGAGCTGATCCAAATTGCCGTAGGGATCCCAGTTGGCGTACAGGTACACGGCACCATAGAGCAGCGGGACCATCACCATGGCCACAATCGTGAGCTTGGGCAGCAGGCCGCCCGTCATGCGCTTGAGTTCGGACAAGGCCAATCGGAAGACTGTCACTGGATTTCCTCCGTGGTGTGCTTTGCTGTTTCACTGGCGGGTGTTTCGACGGCGGGTGAGTCCGCAGCGGGCTCGTCCGGTTCCGGCTCCGGTTCCGCAGCTACGGCGGCAGGGGGCTCCACGCCGTCGGACACGGCATGCGCATGGGCGTTGCCGGCAACTGCGGCGCAACCGACCCAATCATCGGGCAGCCTGCCCACCACGCCAACCACCATCAAGGGTCGGAGCGGGGCATCGGCGGGTGCATCGGGGTCCAAGCCCAAGGAGCCGCTGGCCGTCCGCTCCAGGAGGGGCAGCCAGGCGGAGACGTCTGCTGTGTGGCGGTCAGGGGAGTCCACAACCACCACGTCAACATCCTTGTTGGCCAGCGCCAATTCAAGTTGCAGGTGCAGGAGCCGGGCGGGTTCAAGTTCCTCCACCCATTTCTCCAAGATGTCCCTGAAGCCGTGCTTGACCAGCCACTCCGTGGGGCGTGTGCGGTCGCGGAACTTGAAGGGGACCAGCGCCAGGTCCTCCGATGTCAGGGACCGCACGGTGAGATGGTTCTCGGGGGCATTGACGTCGGGGGCGTCCACAATGGCGCTGCGGCGTCGCAGGGACACCATGGATCCGTCGTGTCCCAGGGACACAGTGCCCGTGGAAGGCTTCATGCGGCCCGTCAAGGCCAGGGCAAGGGCTGTGCGCCGCTCCTGGCCGTCGGCTTGAATCAGGAGCACTTGTGCCTTGTGTGCCTCCACGGAGGTCGCGGGAAGCAGCGTGTGCCTGCGCCCATCGATGTGCAACTGGTGAGCAACGAGCATTGGGCGCTCCTTAGGAGATGGGGTCAGCTGCACAAAATTATCAGTGCTGACCAGTCAGTGCAAAATTCACGCGGATTCGTTCACCAGCCACTTTTCCACACGAGCGCGTCCAACCCATGACTGCCCCGCCGCATTCACCTCCAATTCCAAACAGCAGCTGATGCGGGTTGCTGGCCCCGGGAACCGCATCAGCTGCAGTTTCAAAGCTCCCCAGGGCACAAAGAAGGCGGCCTCCCCGCGTTTTGACGCGAGGAGGCCGCCCTGGCCGGCACAAGCCGGAGAAATCAGTCGTTCAGTGCTGCCTTGAACCATCCGGTGATGGTTGACGGGTGGGTGATGGCGGTGCCAACAACCACGGCGAAGGCTCCGGCGTCCATGGCTGCACGGGCCTGGGCGGGGGAGTGGATGCGGCCCTCGGCGATGAGCGGCTTGCCCAGGTCTGCGGCAGCAATCTCGGCCAGCAGTTCCAGATCGGGGCCCTCGGTCTTGGGGCGCTCGCCCGAGTAGCCTGCCAAGGTGGTGCCGATCAGGTCAGCTCCGGCTTCTACGGCAGCAACGGCGTCGTCGAAGGAACCACAGTCCGCCATGACAAGGGCATTGGATTCGGCGTGGATGCCGGCGATGGTCTCGGCAAGGCTCAAACCGTCCGGGCGGGGGCGGCGGGTTCCGTCAATGGCCACAATGTGGGCACCGGCATTGGCACAAGCCAGCGCATGGCGCAGCGTGGGGGTGATGAAGACGCCGTCGTGGCCGTCCTTCCACAAACCAATGACGGGAACTTCCACTGCTGCGCGGGTGAACTGGATGTCCGCAATGCCCTGGACGCGGATGGCGCCCGCTCCGCCAATGACGGCCGACGCCGCAACCTGGGCTGTGGTGCGCGGGTCACGCATGGGTTCGCCCGGGTAAGCCTGTGCGGAAACCACAAGTTGTCCGGCGAGAGAATCGAGGTTGGTAAGTTTCAGCGTCACGGTGACTCCTAGAAAGTAGAACTAATTATTGAGCAAAGACCAAGGACGCCGCGCCAACAATGGCGGCTGTGTTGCCCAGCGAGGCACGCACCACGGGCACGGCGGCCAGCGGTGCCAGCAGCTCGGCGCGCAGAGCTTTCTCCATGGCATTCCACCAGAGATCGCCGGCGTCCGCCAATCCACCGGAGACCACAACAACTGCTGGGTCCAGGATGTTGATCAAACCGCCCACGGCTTGTCCGGCAGCGGCAGCCGCTATGGCAATGACCTGCAGTGCCAGCTCGTCGCCGGCCCGGGCTGAATCAAATACTGCGCGGGTGTCGGTGAGGGCCGCGCTGCCGCCTTCCCGCAAGTACGCTGCGTGGATGGCGGGACCGGAGGAGATGGCTTCAACGTGACCGGAATGGCCGCAGGAGCAGGGCAGTGCCGTGCCGCGATGGACGGCGAAGGGCGACGCGAAGTGCCCCACATGCCCGCCTACAAAGTGCTGGCCCAGCAACGGCTGGCCATTAACCACAAAGCTGCCGCCAACGCCGGTACCAAAGGCAACCATGAGGGCCGTGGAGGCGCCGGCGCCGGCACCGTGCCACGCCTCGCCCAGAGCATGGGCGTGCACGTCATTGACCACGGCGCACGGCAGTCCCAGACGCTGGGTGAGGCCCGCCGTGATGTGGGTTCCGGTCCAGCCCAGGATGGCGTCGGTGGCGGAGATGACAGTGCCCTCGGCGGCGTTGATGACGCCTGCCGAGCCAACGCCCACGGCGTCAACCACCAGGCCCTGCGCACCGGCACGTTCAATGAGTGAGCGCACCATGGCTGCCGTGGCGTCCAGAATGGCTTCACCGCCGTCGCGGTTCAACGTGGGGATCTGATCGGTGAGCAGCACCGAACCGTCCTGCGCCACAACCCCGGCGGCTGTTTTGGTTCCGCCAAGGTCAACGCCAACTACGTACCGCATAGTGAATCCTTCAGAGTAAAAACGTTCAAAGCAAAAAAGATGCGCCCATTCACCAACTGACCCGCAGAAAACGGCGAAAATCATCCATTTCGGAGTGATTTTCGGCGTTTTCTGCGGGTCAGTTGTAAAAGGAGTGTTAGATCAAGCCCGTGCGCTCAAGGATAACCTTGATGGCTGCGGTCTCGTCCTCGTCCAGGGAGAGCATGGGGGCGCTCATGACGTTTGTCTTGATGATGCCCATCAGGACCAGGGCGGTCTTGAACGCGCCCAAGCCTGCAGCATTGCCGGACAAGCGGCCAGGCTTCGGGGTGTAAACGATGTTGAAGACATCGGCGATGCGGTCCTGTTCGGCAGCTACACCGGCCCAGTCGCCTGCAACGGAGAGGTCGTACATGCGGCGGTAAGCAGCCGGGTCAACGTTACCCAGGCCCGGAACTACACCCTGTGCGCCGCCGAGCAGTGCACCGTCAACAACCACTTCGTGGCCGGTGAAGATATCAAAGTTCGGGATGTCCTTGGCGCCGATGAGCAGCTGACGGAAGGAAACATCGTCACCGGAGGAGTCCTTGACACCGGCAATGACGCCTTCGCGGCCCAGCTCCAGGAGCAGGTCGGTGGGCATCTTGAAGTGGGTGCGGACCGGAACGTCGTAGACGAACACGGGCACGTCAACAGCCGAGGCCACGGTGCGGATGTGGCGCCCGGTCTCTTCAGCGTTGCTGATGGCGTAGTACTGGCTGGTTGCCACGATGGCGTCGGCGCCCAGGGAGACCATGCGGCGTGCTTCTTCAACAACACGGTTGGTGGTCTGCTCAACAGCACCAACCAACAGCGGGACCTGTCCGGCGTTAACGCCGGCAATGGTCTTCAGCACGGTGTCGCGCTCGTCGTTGGTCTGGTGGGTCACTTCGCCGGAGGAGCCGTTGACGAACAGGCCAGTGACGCCGCCGTCGAGCAGGTGGCGGGTGAGGTTCTCCAAGGAGGGAACGTCAATGGCGCCATCAGCGGTGCGGGGGGTGCATACGGGAGGGATTACGCCCTGGAAACGAGAAGCGACGGTAGTCACGTGAATTACTCCAAAATTGTGTTGATTAGTAGAAAATTAGGGGCCCGCGCGCCCTAGGAGGGCGCGGGGACTAGATGTGAAGAAGCGACGGCGCAGCGCCGAGGAGCTTCTTCGTGTAGTCGTTGGACGGGTTGTCGAAGATCTGCTCAGCCGAGCCCTGTTCAACAATCTGGCCGTAGTACATGACGCAAATGCGGTCAGAAACGTAGCGGACCGTCTGGATGTCATGGCTGATGAAAACCATGCCCAGGTTCAGTTCCTTCTTCAGGTCAGAGAGCAGGTTCAGCACCTGTGCGCGGACGGAGACATCCAGTGCGGAGGTGGGCTCATCGGCCACAATGATGTCCGGGTCCAGTGCCAGTGCGCGGGCAATAGCTACGCGCTGGCGCTGTCCGCCGGAAACTTGCGACGGCGTGACCTCGGCTGCCGACTGCGGCAAGCCAACCAGCGAGAGCAGTTCGGCGACCTTGGCCAGGCGCGATGCGCCGTTGCCAATGCCGTGAATAGCCAACGGGTCAACCAGGATGTCCTGGATGGTCATGCGCGGGTTCAGTGCCGTGGAAGGGTCCTGGAAGACCACCGAAACAGACCGGCCAAATTCCTTGCGCATGCTTGCGTTGCGCTTGATGGCCGGCTTGCCGTGGAACAGTACCTGACCGGAGGTGGGTTCCTGCAGACCAACCAGCACCGAGGCCAGCGTGGACTTGCCACAGCCGGATTCGCCAACAATGCCCACGGTCTCGCCGCGGCTGATGGAGAAGTCAACGCCATTGACGGCCTTGACGTAGCTGGGCTTGAACAACCCGCCAGAACGTGTCCGGTGGTGGACGTGCAGGTCCTTGAGTTCAATAACCGGGGTGGTAGCGGAAACGGGCGCTGTGTGCTTGCTCATTATGCGTTTTCCTTGTCTGTTCCGGAAACTGCCAGTGCATCCTCGGGCCTGTGGCTCGCCCAGAAGTGGTCAGTTGTCACGCCGTCGCGGGTGATGGGGACAAACGCCAGCTTCTGGCTCGGATCAGCGTCGGGGCGTTGTGAACGGCCGGCAAACCTGTCGCCCAGGGCAAACTCGCGGGGTGAAGGAACAGTTCCCGGAATCTGGTGCAGGCGGACGGCATCGGACTCGATGGAGAGAACGGCGCCCAGCAGGCCACGGGTGTATTCGTGGGTGGGGTGGGTCAACAGCTCGGAAGCTTGTGCGGATTCCACCACCTGGCCGGCGTACATGACGGTGATCTTATGGGCCAGGGAGGCCACCAGGGCAAGGTCATGGCTGACGAAGACCATGGCGAAGCCGAGCTGCTCGCGCAGTTCGTTCAGCAGGTCAACAACCTGCTTCTGAACTGTTACATCCAAAGCCGTGGTGGGCTCATCGGCAACCACAATCTTCGGTGAACGGGACAGCGCCATCGCGATCAGCACGCGCTGGCGCTGGCCGCCGGAAAGCTCGTGCGGGTAGCTCTTGAGCGTGCGCACCGGATCCAGCTTCACAAGTTCCAGCAGTTCAGCAGGCGTCTTGCGGCCGTTGCGGCGGGTCAGCTGCAACATCTGCTCCTTGATCAGCATGGACGGGTTGAGCGAGCTCAACGCATCCTGGTAGACCATGGCGATCTGCTCGCCGCGCAGGCCCTCGTAGGCCTTAGCGGAGCTGTGCTTCGTGGCAGGATCCAGAAGTTCCTTGCCGTCAAAGGTGATGGAACCAGTCACCTCAGCCGTCTTGGGCAGCAGGCCCATGATGGCCAGGGAGGTGATGGACTTGCCGCAACCGGATTCGCCCACCAGACCCATGGTTTCGCCTTCACGGACAGTGAAGGAGACGTTGTCCACAATGGGGGTCTGATCGAAGCGGCCCGGGAAGCGGATGGAGAGGTTCTTGACTTCCAAGATCACCCGGGCATCCGGGCCAACCTGGGGGAGGCGGTCCGCACGGGACTTTTCAACAGCCTGCAGAAGCAGCAGTTCCTTGTTCAGGGCCACGAACGGGTCCTCAATGGCTGCCCGTGCTGCAGCATCAGCCTTGGCGAGTTCCAGAGCGGCAGCTGCCGAACCGTCGTCGTCCTTCACACGAGCGGCCTTCTTCAGCTTCGGGTTCACCATGGCGTCGGTGAGGCCTTCAGCCAGAATGTTCAAGGCAAGTACCGTGAGCAGGATGACCATACCGGCGAAGGTGGTTGCCCACCAGCCGCCGGAAAGAACCAGGTTACGTCCGTACGAGATGACGTTGCCCCAGCTGGGGTTCGGGTCCTGGATGCCTGCACCCAGGAAGGACAAGGATGCTTCCAAGATGATGGCGTCGGCAACCATGACAGTTGCAAACACCAGCACGGGGGCTGCTGTGTTGCGCACAATGTGTTTGAGCAGGATGTAGGCGCGGCCGGCACCAATGACGCGTTCGGCCCGGACATAGTCCTCGCCGTACTGGGCCAGGACGTTGGCGCGCACCACGCGGGCAATCTGCGGGGTGTAGATGATGCCGATGGCCAAGATGATGGTGGGCACCGAGTTGCCGAATGCTGTCAACAGCACGGCGGCAAGGGCAATGCCGGGGAATGCCATCAGTACGTCCATGATGCGCATGATGGTTTCGTTGACGGCTTTGGTGGATGTTGCGGCCAAGGAACCCAGCGTGCCACCAACAATGATGGCCAGGGCAACCGCGCCGAGACCGATCATCAGGGACGCCTGGGCACCGTACATCAGGCGGGAGAGAATGTCGCGGCCAATGCGGTCAGTTCCGAACAGGTGCACTGCGCTGGGTGCCTGCGCCGGATCGCCTGTTTCCAAGGGATCGTGCGGGGCAATCCAGGGTGCCAGAACGGCCACAACGGCAATGAAGATCAGGAAGAGAAGGGCCAACTTGGAGCCCAGTGTCAGGGCCTTGAAGCGCAGGCCCGGCGCGCTTAGCCGTTCGGCAAGTTTGCTACGCATGACTTAGACCGTCCTGATTCGGGGATTGATGAGCAGGTAAAGAAGGTCCACCAGAATGTTCACGAGTACGAACGTGACGGCAATGACGAGCACAACGCCCTGCACCAGGTTGGTGTCAACGCTGGTGATGCCGTTGAGGATCTGCTGACCCATGCCCGGCAGAGAGAAGATCATTTCAATCACGACGGCGCCGCCGAGCAGGTAGCCGATGCGAAGACCCAGCACTGTCACCGGGGTGACAAGGGCGTTGCGCAAGACGTTCTTGGAAACAACAGTGGTGTAGGGGACGCCGTTGCCGATGGCAGTGCGGACGTAGTCCCTGTCCAGTTCCTCAACCATGGAGGTGCGGACCACACGGATCAGGGAGGCAGAAACGGGGATTGCCAGGGCCAGTGCCGGCAGTGTCATGGAGCTGAGCCAGCCCATGAAGCCATCGTCCGGGTCGGCAAGGCCGCCTGAGGGGAACCAGGAGTTGTCGCCCAGTGCGAACCACTGGATGAGCAAGATGCCCAACCAGAAGGACGGGGTGGCGATGGCTGCGACTGAGAAGACGCGGATGGCCTGGTCAACCCAGGTGTCGCGGTACAGGGCCGCAAGGACACCGAAGACGAGGGAGATCACGACTGCTATCACAACGCCAAGGAATGTCAGCTGGAGCGTGACGGGGAAGGCGCTGGCGATGACTTCGGTGATGGGCTTTGCGGGGGGCAAAGTGGTGCCGAAGTCGCCCGTGATGAGCTTGCCCAGGTAGGTGAAGTATTGAATGAAGAGGGGATCGTTGAATCCGTTGACTTCGCGGTATTGATCGAGAGCCTCTTGTGAGGCTCCTTCACCAAGCGCGGCAACGGCACGGTCACCGGGAGCGAACTGCAGTACTACGAAGACGAGCAGGGTGACACCCAGGATCATCAACGGTAGTGCTGCGAGCCGGCGTCCCAGCAGTCGCAAAAAGTTTGCCAATGTACTAACTCCGGTTCTATTTGCAACACCTCAGGGGGGACTGTGTGCTGCGTCATAGGATAAATGGTCTCAGACGGGAGGGGCCGTGGCCAGGAACGGCCACAGCCCCTCCGGTCTGTGAAAAGCGGACGAACCTAGGAGGTCCGGCCAACTCCGATGAATGCAACGCCCGTGGTGGGCAGCGGTGCGAAGCCGCTGAGCTTCTTGCTGTCCCAAGCTGTGGGCAGCTTGCGGTGGAAGATCGGGTACAACGGTGCTTCTTCAGCGATGATGTTGATGATCTCGCTGTAGAGCTTCTTGGCGTCAGCCTCGGAAGCGGCCAGAGCAGCGTTGAGCTTGGTCTGAACTTCCTTGTATTCTGCAGAGTCGTTCCAGGCGAAGCGGTTCTTGGCCCAGGTGTCTCCGCGGAAGAACCAGCTCAGCAGGATGTCAGCGTCGTTACCGAACACCGAGGGATCGCCGGGGGCGGCAACGACGTCGTACTTCAGGCCGCCAACCTTGTCCGGACCGTAGACTGCTGAAGACTGCAGGGGCTCAAGGGTGGTTTCAACACCAATGGCATCCCAGTTCTTCTTGATCAACGGCACAACATCCTTGACCCACGCGGTATCCGTGCTGGTCAAGGTCAGCTTCAAGCCGCTGACGCCTGCGCCGGACAGCAAGGACTTGGCCTTGTCGGCGTCGTAGGTGTAAACGGTGGAAGCCTTCTGGTAATTCGGGCTGCCTTCCTGGAAGTAGGAAGAAGCGGCCGTCGCGTTGCCCAGCAGGGCAGTCTTGATGATGCTTTCCTTGTCCAGGGCGTAGTGCAGTGCCTGGCGAACTTCCTTCTTGTCGAAGGGAGCCTTGCTCAAGTTGAACATGAGGAACATGAGGCCGAAGGACTGCACGGCTTCAACATCAACCTTGGACTTGAGCGCGTCAACGTCCAAGTAGGGGACATCTTCGATTGCCTGGACGCGGCCGGACTGCATGGCAGTAACGCGGGCTGAAGCGTCGGAGAGCAGGAACCAGGTCATGTCCTTGGCCAGTGCCGGCATCGGGCCGTTGTACTCGTCGTTGCGAGCGAAGACGATCTTGTCGTCCTTGGCTGCGGAAACGAACTTGTACGGGCCGGTACCGATCGGCTTGGCGTCGAAGGCCTTCTGGTCAGCCGAGGCGGTTGCCTTGGGGACAACCTTGACCACCGAGATGCGCGGGCCAAAGCCGGCGAACGGGGTGTTCAGCTTGAATTCGACAGTCTTCTCGTCAACCTTGGTGGCGGATTCAATGAAGAAGATGAACTGTGCGAACAGTGCCTTGTTGGCCGGGTCCTTGACACGCTCGAACGAGTAGACAACGTCGTCGGTGGTGACCGGGGTGCCGTCGTGGAACTTGGCGCCATCGCGGATGGTGACCTGGTAAGTGGTGTCGTCAACCTTCTTGGGGTCGGCTGCAGCCAAGGCGTTGTAGGGCTTGCGCGTTGCCGGGTGAAGTTCCACCAAGCCTTCGAAGATGTGCAGGTTGGCGGCCAGCGGGGTGGCGCCTGAGGAGCTCATCGGGTCGAAGCCGGTGGACAGTGAGTAGGAGATGCCAGCTTCGATGCTGAGATCCTTGTTCACGGCAGCCGTTGTGGCGCTGTCTTTGGGAGCGTCATTGGATCCGCAAGCTGCAAGGGTTGCGGTGAAAGCGGTTGCTGCACCAAGGACACCAGCGGCCTTGAGGAAGGTACGCCGCGATGCGGGTGTCGCAGGCAGGTTCTGAAGAGTATTGCTCATTCTGTTGACTCACCATTTCGTCTGTTTTATATCGGATGTAGGACGTCCGATGCTTATGATGAAACTGTAATAGCCATCACAGGGATTGGTCAAGTGAGTCCACGGTCTCATTTTGGTCTCGGTTGCCCGCAGCGGGCCATGGCGCGCAAAATAACATTGCTATGGTGTAGGCAAGTTGTCGGACATCCGATATTCTATGGTTTGGATCACGTTGGCGCTCAGTTGGCGCCAACGGCACGTGAGTCGCAGAGCTCCTCGCTTGGGGATACCGGGCAGTTTGTCCCGTCATCACTACTAAAGTGAGTAAAGCGTTGTACATGCGACGAATATTTCGGAGGAGTTTTGTTGTCCATTTCGACGGTAGCACCCAAGGCCCGCTTCAGCGCGCAGGTGCGGCTTCGCGCCTTGCAGGCAGACATCATGGAACTCATCTTGGACAGAGACCTTGACGCCGGCGATCCACTGCCCACCGAGAGTGAACTCTCTGAAGTTCTCGGTGTTGGCCGCAATACACTGCGTGAATCGTTGAAGGTATTGCAGGCCCTGGGCGTCATAGAAATCCGCCACGGTTTTGGCATGTTTGTGGCACCTAGCAACTTTGACGCACTTGCTGACGGGCTGACCTTCCGCGGCCGCCTGTCGCTGCGTCATGAGGGTCTTGAAGCGTTGCAGCTTGTTGACATCCGCCAGGCATTGGAGGCTGGCCTCATCAGCGCCTGCATAGCGGTAGTCACGGACGAGCACTTGGTCCGCATTGAGGCTGCTGTGGTGAGAATGGAGGAGCTTGCAGAACGCTCCGAATCCTTCCCCGAAGCCGATGCTGAATTCCACCGGTTGCTTTTTGAGCCCTTGAACAACGACCTTCTGATGAACTTGATGAGCGTTTTTTGGAAGGTTTACCGCAAGATCCACGTGGAGATCGGCACCGGCGGCACCGACCTGGTTCATACGGCATCCCAGCACAGGGACATCTACAACGCGGTCGCTGCCAAGGATGCCAAGACCGCAGCCAAGCTCCTGCGCACCCACTTTGACGGCATCCGGGCCAAGATCCACCTCTTCGTCGACGCCGAATAATTCTCCCCTCAAACTAGCCCGCAGAAAACGGCGAAAATATGCGTTTTTGACGCGATTTTCGGCGTTTTCTGCGGGCTAGTTTGGTTTGCGGGCTTGACGATCTGAGTGGCGCCAACCCGGGGGCCCGCATAAGCCGGGGCGACTTTGGGCATGCGCGCTACTGGTACCAGGCCTGGCGCCAGTGTCACAGCTGCGCCGCACTGGCTCCCGGCGCGACGCATAGCCAAAGTCGTCGTGCCCAGAATAGGGTCTATGCGCCACACTCGTTTCCACGGCTGCGCATAAGCCACAGCAGAATTTTCAGGTGCCACTGGCGCGGCCAGGTCGCCCACCAGCTGACTCAACTGACCCGCAGAAAACGGCGAAAATATGCGTTTTTGACGCGATTTTCGGCGTTTTCTGCGGGCTAGTTTGGTTTGCGGGCTTGACGATCTGAGTGGCGCCAACCCGGGGGCCCGCATCTCGGCGATACTGTGACTATGAGTGTGCGTAAAGTTTTAGTGTCCGGATATGAGGTTGTCACCACAGACACCGACTACCAGTCTGGGCGGACTTTTCTGCTGGTCCACGGGATTGGCATGGGGATCTCCTATTTTGCCCAGCTGAGTGCTTCCTTGGAATCCCATGGACGTGTGGTGGCCATTGACTTGCCTGGCTTTGGCGACGCTCCCGAACCAGCCCGCGCGCTCACAATGGCCGCCATGGGCAAGGTTCTCATTGATTTTGTTGAGTTGGAGGAGCTGGGTCACCCGGTCCTTGTGGGCCATTCCATGGGCACGCAGGTGGTGGCGGAAGCCGCCGCGCAAAGACCAGACCTTTTCCCTGAAGTGGTGTTGGTGGCACCAACAGTGAACAGGCATGAGCGCACAGTTCGCAGGCAGGCCTGGCGCATGGCGCAGGACCTTTTCGGCGAAAGCCCCCAAGTCTTGGGCATAGGCATGCGCAACTATGCCAAAACAGGTCCGCGCTGGTTCATCAAGAAGCTACGCAGCATGATGGATCACGCCATTGAGGACACCTTGGTGAAAATCCAGGCTCACACGCTGGTTATCCGGGGCAAACGAGATCCCGTATGTCCCCTCGTGTGGGTTGAGGAAGTCACTGCGTTGATCCCCAATGCCACCATGGTGGAAGTGGACAACCGCGGGCACGAAACCATGGTCAAGGACGGTGCCTGCGTGGCCGGCTACATTCTGGACCACATCTCGCACGTGGACCACGCATGAAGCTGCTGCTGCGAGGGTGGTGGTGGATGGTGGACTACCTGTATGCCGGATGGTGGCAACTACGCTCAATCTTTCGACGCCGCTGCCCTGACAGCTATGCCGTGGGAGAGCCGTCGCTGCCGGCCATCGTGCTGCTACCTGGCGTCTACGAGACCTGGATCTTCTTGGAACCTGCCGCGCAACGGCTCAATGCCTTGGGTTACCGGGTGTTCTCCGTCCCCGGGTTGGGGATCAATGGACGGGCCATTCCGGAGTCCGCTGAAATCCTCGCCAGAACGCTGGCTGATCTGGCGTCCGTGCAAGGCGTTTCGCGCTGCATCCTGCTGGCGCACAGCAAGGGCGGGTTGATTGGCAAGCATGCCATGCTGGACGCGGCGTTGACCCACCCGGACGACGCCGGACCAACCGTTGCCGCGCTGGCTCGCCCGATGGAAATCTTGGGGATGGTAGCCATAGGCACGCCGTTCTCCGGATCCTTGTATGCCCGGTACATGATTTCGCGGACGCTTCGTCATTTTTCACCAGACGACACGGTTCTGCTTTCTCTGCAGGCAGCGACGGACGTCAACGCCCACGTGGTGTCCATCTATTCCGAATTTGATCCGCACATTCCCGGCGGCAGCGCACTGCCAGGGGCCGTCAACGTGGAAGTGCCCGTTTCCGGGCACTTCCGCACGCTGTCGGACAAAACGGTTCTCACCGCCGTCGAACAGGCAGTGGTGAAGCTGGGCAAACAGCCCTGACAACTGGCCCGCAGTAGTCCACACCCGTTCCCCAACTTCGTCCCTCTCTGATGGTTATTGGCAGGTCTGATATCCGCTGGCAGGATTGATGCAGGACTGCCGTGGCTTATGCGCAGCCGTGGAAACGTGTGTGGCGCATGTACCCATTCTGGGCACGCCTGCTTTGGCTATGCGTCGAGCCAGGAGCCAGTGCGGCGCAGCTGTGACACTGGCGCCATGCCCGGTATCAGTAGCGCGCATGCCCAAAGCAGAAACCACACAGCTGGTCACCAGCAGACGCTTGAAGAGCCGTGGGCAGCTCGGATACGAGGTCAGCCGCAGCCAAACTGCCCAACCCAACCTATTTACGCATCAGTTGTCCAAGGGGCTCAGTCCTCGGCAATAGTTAACAAAAAAGCGGCCCACCGAAGTGGACCGCTTCTTTCTAAAGTGCGCGCGAAGGGACTCGAACCCCCAACCTCCTGATCCGTAGTCAGGTGCTCTATCCGTTGAGCTACGCACGCATATTTTGTTTCTTTGTTTCTTTGTTTTGTTTCCGACCCTCGGGCCGTGAATAACTATAGCCCAACTTTTCTCTGGTGTACAAATCGAGAAGGCGTAAATCGGCGGTGTCCTCCACCACTAGACCGGTCTACGTGATCTGGATCACAAATGTTGGCCGTAACAAAAATGATAACCCGCGAAAACTAGAGGTTTTGCCCACCAAAGAGGTCCATACATCCCATGTCCCATACCTAAAATCCCCGGATCCCGCCCCCTAGCCTTTAGATACCACCTACCCATTCGATGAAGGGAAAGCCAATGGGCCACGCGCCAGTGCAGGAAATCGTTGAGCAAGCAATGACCACCCATAAGGGCCTCGCCGCCTGGGTTGGCGAAGTAGCAGCTCTCACCCTGCCGGATCACATTCGTTGGGTGGACGGGTCCGTGGAGGAACAAGCCCTGCTCACTGACCACCTGGTGGCAGAGGGAACTCTCACCCGACTGAACCCCGAGCTCTTCCCTAATTCCTTCGCAGCCTTCTCGGACCCCAAGGATGTGGCTCGAGTTGAAGGAAGAACGTTCATTTGTTCAGAAAATGAGCGCGACGCCGGATTCACCAATAATTGGATGGCCCCGGCAGCTATGAAGGACATCCTGAACGAGAAATTTGCCGGCAGCATGCGCGGACGCACCATGTTCGTCATTCCGTTTGTGATGGGCCCGCTCGACGCCGAGGATCCCAAGTTTGGTGTGGAGATCACCGATTCCGCCTACGTCGTGGCATCCATGCGCATCATGGCCAACATTGGTACTGACGTTTTGCGCAAGATGGAGGACACCAACGCATTCTTTGTCCCCGCCTTGCATTCGGTGGGTGCCCCGCTGGCTCCCGGCGAAGCGGATGTTGCGTGGCCGTGCAACGAGGAAAAGTGGATTGTGCACTTCCCCGAGGAGCGCTCCATCTTCTCCTTCGGCTCCGGCTACGGCGGCAACGCACTGTTGGGCAAGAAATGCTTTGCGTTGCGCATCGCATCGGTCATGGCCCGCGATGAAGGCTGGCTGGCCGAGCACATGCTCATCCTCAAGCTCACCAGCCCGGCGGACAAGACTTACCACGTGGCGGCTGCATTCCCCTCAGCCTGCGGCAAGACCAACCTGGCCCTGCTGGAACCCACCCTCCCGGGTTGGAAGGCAGAGACACTAGGTGATGACATCAATTGGATGCGCTTTGGCAAGGAAGGTGAACTTCGTGCCGTGAATCCCGAGGCCGGCCTCTTTGGTGTGGCGCCGGGAACGGGCTGGCACACCAACCCGAACGCCATGGCGGCCATCTCCAAAGGCAACTCCATTTTCACCAACGTTGCCTTGACCGACGACGGCGGTGTCTGGTGGGAGGGTATGACGAAGGAAGTGCCCGCGCACCTGACCGACTGGCAGGGCAATGACTGGACGCCGGAATCCGACCGTCCGGCAGCACACCCCAACTCACGGTTCTGCACGCCCATCGACCAGGTGGACATGCTTTCCAAGGACTACTTCAACCCGGAAGGCGTTGAGATCAACGCCATCTTGTTCGGTGGCCGCCGCAAGACAACCATTCCCTTGGTCACCCAGGCCCGTGACTGGACCCACGGTATCTTCATGGGCTCAACGCTCTCTTCGGAGACCACGGCCGCGGCAACTGGTGCCGTTGGCGTGGTGCGCCGGGATCCCATGGCCATGCTGCCTTTCATCGGCTACGACGCCGGTGACTACCTCAAGCACTGGATTGACCTCTCCGCCAAGGCTGATCAGGCGCGCCTGCCGAAGATCTTCCTGGTGAACTGGTTCCGCCGCACGGCCGATGGCGGCTTTGCGTGGCCCGGATTCGGTGAGAACACCCGTGTGCTCAAGTGGGTAGTTGACCGTATTGAGGGTACCGCTGAGGCAGTGGAGACACCCATTGGCTTTGTCCCGGCCGTTGGTTCACTGGATCTGACGGGTTTGGATGTCAGCCCCGCTGACCTGGCGGACGCGCTCAGGGTGGAGCCCAGTGAATGGGAATCAGAGCTTGCAGGCATCCAGGAGTGGTACGCCCGCTTCGGTGATTCGCTGCCGGAACAGTTGGCGGAAGAGCTCAAGGACTTGAAGGCCCGCTTCGGCGCCTAGGAGCAAAGCACAACTGACCCGCAGAAAACGGCGAAAATATGCGTTTTTGACGCTATTTTCGCCGTTTTCTGCGGGTCAGTTGTTTAATTTAGGCGCCGGCCAACCAGAGATCGGGGCCGAAGACCTCGTAGTGGATTTTGGTTGACGGGATTCCCGCCTCGATCGCCTGGTTCCGGATCGCCTTCATGAACGGCAGCGGCCCGCAGACGTACATGGAGGCATTGGCGGGCAGGTCCAGGCCTTCCAGAGACATGAAGCCCTTGTGGAAACCGGCGGCAGGCTCTTCCAGCCACAGCTGCAACTGTGCCCCGTCAATGGCCGCAACATCGGCCGTCATCTGATCACGCAACGCCCAGGCGTCAAGGTTCTTCTCGGCGTGCAGCACCAAAACTTCGCGGTCCGCTCCCGCAGCCGCCAAGGACCGCAGCGCCGACGCCGAGGGGGTGCAGCCAATCCCTGCCGTGGCAAACACCACCGGACCTGTGCCGTCGAGCGTCACATCGCCGTAAGGATTGGAAAGTTCGACGACGTCGCCCACCTTTACATGGCCGTGCAGCACGGGTGAGACCTCGCCGCCGTCGTCCCGCTTGGTGGTGAACACGCGCCGGGTGGTGGACTCAACATCGGCGCTGAGTGAGTACTGGCGGCACTGGAGCAGCCCGTCCGGGAGGGCAAGCCTGACCGAGACAAACTGTCCGGGGCGGGCAACCGTGACGGCGGTGGCATCGGCCGGTTCCAGCACAAAGGTGATGGCGTCGGTGCCCGCGGGGTTCTTTTCAACAACCCTCCACGGCATCCACACTTTGTCATTGGCCTGAATGGCGTAGAGGCCCTTCTCCAGCTTGATCAAGGCGTTGGCCATGAGCCAGTACACCTCGGTCCAGGCTTCGGCGATCTCGGCCGTGATGACATCCGCCAGCTCCTCAGCGATGGCCTCAAAGAGGTACTTGTAGACGATGCTGTACTGGTCTTCGGTGATGCCCAGAGAGGTGTGCTTGTGCGCGATCCGGCTGAGCATCTGCTCCGGGATGAGGTCAGGGTTGGCAATCAGGGCCGTGGCGAATCCTGCGATGGATCCGGCCAGGGCCTTCTGCTGCTCGCCATTGTTTTGGTTGGCGCGGCTGAACAGGCCGTTCAGCAGCTCGGGGTGGGCGGTCAGCATGCGGGTGTAAAAATTCGGTGTGATGGCGCCCAGGCGGGAACCTACCAGTGGCAGTGTTGCGGCAATGAGTGGGCGGGACTTTTCCGAAAGCATGCTTACTCCTTGGGTGTGATTCATGGTGATAATCCCAAAGTAGCATTTCAGATGCAACTTTAAAGCCACAATTTCTACGAGTTGTAGAAAAATGTTGATTTGTGGCGGTTTAGCTGGGTCGCACTGTGCTCAAGGTCACAGGTACGGGGCCGTCTGCAGTCTTTCGGGCCAGGCTGTAGATGGTGACATTGTCCAACGAAGCGTAGAAGGCTTCGCGGGCATGATTCAGTGCACCGCGCAGCCCGCACTCGTGAATGAGGGGGCATGCGCCCATGTCCGTCTGGCATTCTGCAACGTCACTGTGGGAGTCCAAAACACGAAGAACACGGCCCACAGTGGCCTTCTTGCCGTCGGCGGAGATGCGCACGCCGCCGCTGCGGCCACGGATGGCCTCAACCAGACCCATCTGCCGCAGCTTCAGGACGGCCTTGCTGACATGGTTGTACGGTGTCCCCACAGCCTCGGCAAGCTCCCGAGTGGTGGGCAGCTCATGCTCCGGCACGGAGGAGAGCACCGTGAGCAGGCGCAGGCTCACATCCGAAAAGCTGTTGATGCGCACTAGGCAGGCCAGATCACTTTATCGCCGGCTTCCAGAAACGGGTTGCCGAACTCCCATCCAGTGGGTGTCTGGCGGTACGGGCGGACGGCTGAAACGCACACACCAGTGCTGTGCTCGGCCATGACGTGGATGGCGTCCGTCGCGTCATCGGGCAGGTGGATGTCACAGACCACGGCGGCAGCCTTGTTTTGATCGCCCTGCTGGGTCAAGGCTTCAAACAGGTCGGCCACCATTTGGTCGGCGTCGAGCTCTTTTTCCTCATCGCCCTCCACCGTGTTGGGGGCCACGGCAACCAGGTTGAGTTCGTCGTCGTGCTTGAGGACAAGGCCCACCGGCAAAAAGGCGCCGTGGGTCTCAAGCTGTTCCCCGGCAACACCAAAAGCCGTGCCAATGAGCTTGTTCAAGTCCTCTTGGACCAGTCGCTCGGCCGGGGTTTGCTCGGTGCTGTTTGGCTCCATGGATACTCCTAAAAATGGTGCGGTTACGTGGGTGATCTCGATGCCGACAGCGTCGCAGCTGCTATTGGCGCACCAAGTCGAGGATGGCGTCGCGGAGATCGGCCATGGTGGTGGCATCGACAGCTTCGGCGTTCAGGCGTAGGAAGGGCTCGGTGTTGGAGGCGCGAAGGTTGAACCACCAGGTGCCGTCCTTGGCCGTGAACGTGACGCCATCGAGCTCGTCAACCACCACATCCTCGGTGGTGTACGCGGCGCGAACCCGGGCCACCGCTGCGGGGACATCGGCCAGCTGCGAGTTGATCTCACCGCTGGAGACGTACGGCTCATATTCGCGGCCCAGCTCGGACAGGGGCCCCTCCTGCTCGCCCAAGGCAGCCAGGACGTGCATGGCTGCGAGCATGCCGGTGTCTGCGTTGAAGAAGTCGCGGAAGTAGTAGTGCGCGGAGTGCTCGCCACCGAAAACGGCGCCTTCCTCAGCCATGGTTGCCTTGATGAAGGAGTGGCCAACACGGGTGCGCACGGCCCGGCCGCCGTCGTGCTCGATCAGTTCAGGCACGGCGCGTGAGGTGATGAGGTTGTGAATGACTGTGGGTTGTTCCTCGCCGAGTGCCTTGGCGCGGGCAATTTCGCGCCGGGCCACCAAGGCCGTCACGGCCGACGGCGACAGGGGTGCGCCGAGCTCGTCAATGACAAAGCACCTGTCGGCGTCGCCGTCGAAGGCCAGACCAATGTCGGCGCCATGGGCAACGACGGCGGCCTGCAGGTCCAGCAGGTTGGCCGGCTCCAGCGGGTTGGCCGGGTGGTTCGGGAAGGTGCCATCGAGCTCAAAGTACAGCGGGACAATCTCGAAGGGCAGCCCCGGCAGCAGGGCTTCGCCCAGAACTGCGGGGGTCGTCATGCCAGCCATGCCGTTGCCGGCGTCGACCACAATCTTCAGTGGGCGGGAGCCGGTGAGGTCAACGAGCTTGCGCAGGTACTCGGAGTAGTCCTGCAATACGTCTTGTTCGCCTTGGGTTCCGGTGGTGGATGCTGCCGGAATGCCGTTGGCCAGGTACTGCTGGGCCAGGTCGCGAATCTCGGTCAAACCGGTTTCGGAGGAAAGGGGCACGGCTCCGGCGCGGGTCATTTTCATGCCGTTGTATTCGGCCGGGTTGTGGCTGGCGGTGAACACCACGCCGGCGGCGTTGAGCACGCCGGAGGCGAAGTAGAGCTCGTCGGTGGAGATCAGCCCGAGCATGACCACGTCGGCGCCGCGGCGTGACGCGCCGTCGGCAAACGCCTGTGCGAATTCGGGGGAGGAGGGGCGCATGTCCCCGCCGATCAACACGGTTTGACCTTTCAGTGCAAGCACATCTACAAAGGCTGCGCCCACTGCCCGTACCGAATCGGCGGTGATGGTTTTGCCAACAAGGCCACGAACGTCGTAAGCCTTAAAGGAGGAGGACAGGTCAAGCTGCGAATTATCTTCAGTAGTCACCCGTCCATGGTACCGCCGGTGGCCAAACCCAAAAGTTATCCACAGCTTTGTTGAGCCATGTGATCCAGTGTCGGTGGGCGCTGGAATACTGGGTGAATGACATTGCAACCAGCCCACGGACCAATTTCGGTTGTTCAACCAGCCGCCACCACTGACACGCGCGCCCAAGCGCAAGTCGTGCTGCAGGCACTGGTGGGGCGCGCGGATGCTGATTTTCACGACGGCCAGTTTGAGGCTATTGAGGCGTTGGTGGATTCCGGCCGCCGGGCGCTGGTTGTCCAACGGACCGGTTGGGGGAAGTCGGCCGTGTACTTTGTGGCCTCGCTCTTGTTGCGCTCCCGGGGTGCCGGGCCAACCTTGATTGTCTCGCCCCTGCTGGCCTTGATGCGGGACCAGGTGGCAGCCGCCGAGCGGGCAGGCGTGCGTGCCATGGCCATTAACTCGGCCAATGCCACCGAGTGGGGTGATGTCACTGCGGCGTTGGACGCCGATGAGGTGGATGTGTTGCTGGTGTCGCCGGAACGCCTGACCAACCCGTCTTTTCGGGAGAACCAGCTGCCCACCTTGATCCAGCGCACCGGCTTGCTGGTGATTGATGAGGCCCACTGCATTTCCGACTGGGGGCACGACTTCCGTCCCGACTACCGGCGCATTGCTGACTTGATTGCCCAGTTGCCAGCTTCCGTTCCGGTGTTGGCCACCACCGCCACGGCGAATTCCCGGGTGGTTGCCGACATCGAAGAGCAGTTGGGCAAGGGGGTGTTCACCATTCGAGGCCCGCTGGCCCGCAAGTCACTGCGGCTCGGTGTCCTGCGGCTGGCTGACTCCCGCGACAGGCTGGGCTGGCTGCTGACGCATCTGGCGGAGCTGCCTGGCAGCGGCATCATTTACACGCTGACCGTCTCAGCCGCCGAGGACACTGCCCGGTTGCTGGCCGAGGCGGGTCACGTGGTCAAGGCGTACACCGGCCGCACCGACACCATGGACCGCGAGGCACTGGAGGAAGCCCTCAAGAACAACCAGGTCAAGGCCTTGGTGGCCACGAGTGCCTTGGGTATGGGGTTCGACAAACCTGACCTGGGCTTCGTGGTTCACTTGGGCGCGCCGTCGTCCCCTGTGGCCTACTACCAGCAGGTGGGCCGCGCCGGCCGTGGCAGCGCCAACGCCGATGTGCTGCTTCTGCCGGGAACCGAGGACGCGGAGATTTGGAAATACTTCGCCACTGCCTCCATGCCAGCCCAGGACAAGGCCATGGCGGTGCTGACAGCCTTGGGTGAATCGCCCAAGCCCATGTCGACGCCGGCCTTGGAGGCGCGGGTGGATCTGCGACGGACACCCTTGGAGCTGCTGCTGAAAGTATTGGCCGTGGACGGGGCCGTGCGCCGGGTCACTGGTGGGTGGGAATCAACAGGCCAACCGTGGGTTTATGACGCGGAGCGCTATGAACGCATTGCCCAGGCGCGGGTGGATGAGCAGCAGTCCATGGTGGAGTACGAGCGCATGTCCGGTTGCCGGATGGAGTACTTGGCTGCGGCGCTTGACGATTCCACGGCGTCCCCGTGCGGGAGGTGCGACAACTGCGCCGGGCGTTGGTTCAGTGCAGAGGTCATTTCCAGTGCCTCCGAGGCGGCCGGGGAGGCGCTGCGCCATGCCGGGCTGCCGCTGGAACCGCGGGCCATGTGGCCCACCGGAATCAACAGGCTTGGTGTCCCCGTCAAAGGCAAGCTCAAGGCCGATGAGCTGATCTCAACGGGGCGGATTCTGGCCAGGCTCACCGACCTTGGCTGGGGCAATTCCCTGCGGGCCATGTTCGCCGCGGGTGCACAGGATGCGCCCATGGATCCTGCCATGGCCCAGGCCGTGGTGGCCGTGCTGCGGGAGTGGGGCCAGGCTGGTTGGGAAGGAGCCGGACGCCCGGTGGCTGTTGTGTCGATGCCCTCGCGCAGCAAGCCACTGTTGCTACAGTCCTTTGCGGAGGCCATCTGCCACATTGGCAGGCTGCCGTATCTGGGCGAAATGTCCCTGGAATTTGGTGGACCCACGGGGCAGCGTGGCGGCAACAGCGCCTACCGCCTGGCCGGTGTCTGGGACCGCTTCAGTGTGGGCCCGGCACTTGGCGAGGCGCTCGCCGCCTATCCTGGCGGCCCGGTATTGCTGCTCGATGACCTGGTGGACAGCCGCTGGACGGTCACGGTGGCGGGTCGGGCACTGCGCCAAGCCGGAGCCGATCAAGTCCTGCCCCTGGTGCTCGCGCAGGCCGGCTAATCCCCACGCCCGAATCAACGCTCGCTCACTAACGGGGGCCGGATCGGGAAACGCTCGCTCACCTGATGAGCGAGCGTTGCCAAAAAGTGCCCCGTTAGTGAGCGAGCGTCGCTTGGGGTTATGCCTCGACGGGGCGCAGGCGCAGGGCTTGCATGCCGCCGTCGACGGCTATGGAGGTGCCGGTGGTGGAACCTGACAGCGGGCTGGCCAGGTAAGCCACGGCGCCGGCAACTTCTTCGGCGCTGACCAGCCGGCCGTGGGGCTGGCGGGCGTTCAGTGCAGCGCGCTCGGCGGCCGGGTCATCGGCCGCAGAGAGCAGCCGGCCAACCCACGGGGTGTCGGCCGTGCCAGGGTTGACGCAGTTCACGCGCACCCCTTCGCGCAGGTGATCGGCAGCCATGGCCTGGGTCAGGGACAGTACCGCACCCTTGGTGGCTGAGTACAGGGCCCGCTGGGGCAGGCCGGCGGTTGCTGCAATGGAGCAGATGTTGACAATGGCCGCGCTGGGGGACTGGCGCATGTGCGGCAGGGCGGCGCGGGAAACCCGGACCATGCCGATGACGTTGATATTCCAAACGCGCGCCCATTCGGCGTCGTCGTTGTCCTCAACGGAGCCGATGGCGCCAATGCCGGCGTTGTTGACAACAATGTCCACGCCACCAAAGGCCGCTACGGTGCCGTCGATGGCCGCCTTGACCGAGGTGTCCTCAGATACGTCGCAGGCAAAGCCGAGCTGGCCTTCGGGAAGATCCTTTGGGTTCAGGTCAAGGACAGAAACCTGTGCGCCCATGGCCTGCAGTTTTGCCGCTATGGCTGCACCAATTCCTGATGCACCGCCCGTGACAACAGCTGTCAGTGTTGAAAGTTCCTGGCTCATTTATGCCTCCTGCGAAGTAGAAGTAGGGGTTCCGGCGCGGAAGAATTCCTGGCGCTGGCGTCCCAAGCCGGCAATTTCAACTTCCACAACGTCGCCGTCCTGGATGTAGGGGAAGCGGCCGGAGAGGGCCACACCTTCAGGGGTTCCTGTCAGGATGACGTCGCCCGGTTCCAACACCATGTACTGGCTCAAGTGGTGGATGATGGTGGGCACGTCAAAGATCAAGTCCGCCGTGTTGGAATCCTGGCGCGGCTCACCGTTGACCCAGCTGCGCAGCTGCAAGTTGTTGGCGTCGATGTCGGCGGCCGGAACAAGCCACGGGCCCAACGGTGTGGACTTGGGCAGGGACTTGCCCTTGGTCCACTGGCCTGCGGCGCCCGGGAGCTGATATTCACGCTCGGAGAGGTCGTTGGCAACCACGTAGCCAGCAACGGCGGCAGCGGCTTCCTCGAGGGTGGAGAGGTAGCTGACTTCACTGCCCACCACAATGCCCAGCTCAACTTCCCAGTCATATTTTGCGGAAAGTGGCGGGATCGGTGAAGCGTCAAACGGGCCGGCAACTGTGTTGTTCGGCTTCAGGAAAACAACGGGGATGGTGGGCGGCAAGGCGCCCGACTCTGCCGCGTGGGCGGCGTAGTTCATGCCGATGCAGATGACACTGTTGGGCCGCGCAATGGGGGAGCCGATGCGCAGTGCGGCGGCATTCTCCAGCACCGGCAAGGCGCCCTTGTCCAGTGCTTCGCGCAAGGCGGCCAGACCCTTGTTGGCCAAGAACGGGCCGTCAATGGTGCTGGTTACCGAGCTCGCATCGTAGCTTTGCTCGGTTCCGGTGGAGTCGGCGGCAATGACAACGGGAATTTCCCGCCCCTGCTCGCCAAGGCGTGCAATCTTCATGAAATTCATATCCTCTACAGCCGCTTGTTCGGCGCGGTTCTTATGGTTGATGATCCATTGCGGGATCTTAACATCTGAGCTTTCAGGCAACTTTACCCACACTATGTGGCTATTTCAGCTACATGTTCTATATTGACATGTAAAACATCGGATGTTTAGCTTGTTCTAACTTTTTCAGCACATTTATCTGATTTCTATAGGGAGCAGCCCGTGAGTACAGTCATTGCCGTGGAGACCAGCGACGTTCGTTTCCCGACGTCGCGCAATTTGGACGGCTCTGACGCCATGAATCCAGACCCCGACTACTCGGCGGCCTATCTTCGTGTGGTGACAGACAGCGAGGATGGTCTTGAGGGCCACGGTTTTGTTTTCACCATTGGCCGCGGCAATGATGTGGAAACAGCAGCCATCAAGGCGCTGACTCCGTACTTGCTGGGCCGCAATGTTGAAGAGTTGCTCGCGGACATGGGCGGCACCTGGAAGGAGCTGACCCATGATTCCCAGCTACGCTGGTTGGGCCCGGAAAAGGGTGTCATGCACATGGCCATCGGTGCTGTTGTCAACGCGTTGTGGGACCTGAAATCCAAGCGTGCGGGTCTGCCATTGTGGCAGCTGCTTGCCACCATGTCCGCGGAAGAATTGGTTGACCTGGTCGACTTCCGCTACCTGACGGACGCCATGACCCGCGAAGAAGCACTGGATATTTTGCGGGCGTCAGAAGCTGGCCGCGAGGAGCGCACCGCCACGTTGCTGGCTGAAGGCTACCCGGGCTACACCACCACACCCGGCTGGTTGGGCTACTCGGATGCGAAGCTGACACGCCTGGCACATGAGGCTGTTGCCGCTGGCTTCAAGCAGATCAAGCTGAAGGTGGGTGCCGATCTGGACGATGACATTCGCCGACTGCGGGCAGCACGTGCCGCCGTCGGACCTGATATTAAGGTGGCAGTGGATGCCAACCAGCGCTGGGACGTGGCGCAGGCCATCGAGTGGATGTCGCACCTGGCAGAATTTGATATCGCCTGGATTGAAGAGCCCACCAGCCCGGATGACATTTTGGGCCACGCGGCCATTGCCCGCGGCGTTGCACCCATCCCGGTGGCAACGGGCGAGCATGTGCAAAACCGTGTGGTTTTCAAGCAGATGCTCCAGGCGGACGCCTTGCAGGTGCTCCAAATTGATGCAGCCCGCGTGGCCGGCGTCAATGAAAACGTTGCCATCTTGCTGCTGGCCGCCAAATTTGGTGTCAGGGTCTGCCCCCACGCCGGCGGTGTGGGCTTGTGTGAGGCCGTCCAGCACCTGTCCATGTTTGACTTTGTAGCAGTGTCCGGCAAGAAAGATGACCGCATGATCGAGTTTGTGGACCACCTCCACGAACACTTTGTCACCCCCATCGATGTGCACCACGGCTGCTACTGGCCGCCGCTGGCTCCCGGAGGTGGAAGCGAAATGTATGCCGCCTCGGTGGCCGAGTACACCTTCCCCGACGGAGAATTTTGGGTGGCAGACGCCGCACAGCACGCAGAACAGAAGGAATTGGTCTAGCATCATGGCAGCAACGCCTCCCACCCAGGTTGTTATCCCGCATGCGCCCTGGTTCACCGACGATCGCCTCGGCATGTTTGTTCACTGGGGTTTGTATTCCCTGGCTGCCCGGCATGAATGGGTGATGTACCGGGAGAGCATGAGCGTGGGCGAGTACAGCAAGTACTTTGAACACTTTGACCCGGACCTCTACGATCCGCGGGAGTGGGCGGCGGCAGCCAAGAATGCCGGCATGAAGTACGTGGTCCTGACCACCAAGCACCACGACGGTTTTGCCCTCTGGGATTCCGCTCTCACGGAGTGCAAGTCAACCAACACCCCGTGCGGGCGGGACCTGCTGACGCCTTATGTGGCCGCGTTGCGTGAGGCCGGCCTGAAAGTTGGCTTCTACCATTCGGTCATTGACTGGCACCACCCGGATTACACCATCGACGGCAACCACGCTGACAGGAACAATCCGCACTGGCAGGAGTTGAACAAGACTCGCGACGGCGCCAAGTACAGGGAGTACCTGCACGGCCAGGTGCGCGAGCTGCTGAGCAATTACGGGCAGATCGACTACTTGTTCTTTGACTTCTCGTACCCGGATGTTGCCACTGCCAACCCCGACGGCGGAGCCAAGTTCGCCGGCAAGGGCGCCAACGATTGGGGTTCCGTGGAGCTCATGGAAATGATCCGCGACCTCCAGCCGGGCATTGTGGTCAATGACAGGCTCAACGTTCCCGGTGACTTTGTGACCCCCGAGCAGTACCAGCCCGCCGGCGCCATGCTCAGTGGCGGCAAGGAAGTTCCCTGGGAAGCCTGCCAAACGCTCAACGGCAGTTGGGGATATGACAGGGACAACCTGGACTACAAGTCCTCCGAGCAGCTGATCCACATGCTCATTGACGGCGTCTCCAAGGGTGGCAACCTGCTGCTCAACGTTGGCCCCACCGCCCGTGGGCAGATTGACCCGCGGGCACACCAGGCACTGGCAGGCATTGGGGGCTGGATGCACTTGCACAGCCGCTCCATCTACGGGGCCGGGGCCGCGGGCATCACCGCGCCACAAGATGCGCGCTACACCTTGCGCGGAAACCGACTGTACCTGCACCTGTTCGCGTGGCCGTTCCAGTTCATCCACCTGCCGGGGCTGGCGGGCAAGGTGCGTTATGCGCAACTGCTCAACGACGCCTCTGAAGTGGCCATGATGGTGCTGGACCCGGGGCAGTCTGCCGGGCATATGACACCCGCCGGCCAGGCATCGGGAACCTTGACCCTCAAACTCCCCGTCCAGCGGCCCGGCGTGGCCGTCCCCGTCATTGAGCTATTCCTGAACGACGAAAGCGATGCGTCATGACCCAGAAAATTGCGCTCCACACCAGGTTGTTGCCCGGCAAGGAGGCTGACTATGATTCCGTCCACGCCACGATTGGCGGCGATCTTGACGCTGCCTTGCGCACCGCCGGGGTCACGAGCTGGAACATTTGGCGCAGCGGCCGGGAGCTTTTCCACGTGGTGGAGGTGGCCGACTACCAGGCAATGCGCAAGGAATTGGCGCTTAACCCCGTCAACATTGCCTGGCAGGCCGTCATGAGCGAACTGCTCGAGGTTGAAGACGACTACTCAGGCGATGACATGGGCCTGGCGAAAGTGTGGGAACTGCCATGAGCCTGCCGGAGTTGGGCCGCCTGGGTTTTGGTGGCGCAGGAATCGGAAACCTGTACCGAGCCATGTCCGACGACGTTGCTGACGCCACCCTTGCTGCCAGCTGGGACGCCGGCATCAGGTACTTTGACACGGCACCGCACTACGGCTTGGGGCTGTCCGAACGCCGCCTCGGCGCCTTCCTGACCACCAAGCCGCGCGATGAATTTGTCATCTCCACCAAGGTGGGGCGGATCCTGGAACCCGTGGCCAACCCCTCCGGTGCCAGGGACTCGCAGGGCTTTGACGTGCCGGCAGACGTTGTTCGGCGCTGGGATCCCTCAGAAGCTGGGATTCGCCGCAGCATTGAGGATTCCCTGGAACGCACGGGCCTTGACCGGATCGATATTGCCTACCTCCACGACCCCGATGTTTACGATCTTGACGCGGGCATCAAGCAAGCCTTGCCGGCCTTGGAAAAATTGCGGGCCGAAGGGCTGGTCGCAGCCATTGGTGTGGGCGCCAACTCCGCCGACGCCTTGCGCGAGTGCGTGCTCGGCGCCGACCTTGATGTGATCATGCTGGCCGGGCGCTACTCCCTGCTGGAACAGCCAGCCGTCACCGACTTGCTGCCGCTATGCCAAGAACGCAACGTGATGGTAGCCAATTGCGGTGTGTACAACTCCGGCCTGCTGGCCCGCCCCGTGGTGCCGGAGCACGCCAACTACAACTACGCACCGGCACCGGCGAACATCCTGGCCAAAGCCAAGGCCCTCGCCGCCTGCTGCGACGAGTTTGGCGTGGAACTGCCCGCGGCCGCCCTGCAATTCGCGGCGGCGCACCCGGCCGTATGCAATGTGGTGGTTGGCGCGTCCACCGCGGAGCAGATCAGCCAAACCGCAGCGCGGATGGCAGCGGAGATTCCGGCCGCATTGTGGGCAGCCCTGGTTGCCCGAGGACTGCTTGGCGAAAGCCTGGTCCATGTCTAGCCTCAACGCGGCTGAACGGTCAGCGCCGCTGCGGCTGGATTCCCATCTGCACCTGTGGGCGCTGGGCGATGGGCAGTATTCCTGGGTGAAGCCCGCCCACGGCATTCTGTACAACACCTTTACCCCGGAGATGGCCCGGCAGGCGCTCGCGGCACAAGGGGTTGGCCAAGCCATTTTGGTGCAGGCCGATGACACTGCTGCCGACACCGAAGCCATGCTGGCCGCAGCAGCCGCCCATGACTGGATTGTTGGCGTGGTGGGATGGCTGCCCTTGGAGGAACCATCTGCGGCGGCAGCCCTCTTGGAACGGTGGGCGGAGAACGACAAGTTTTGCGGTGTCCGCACCTTGATCCATAGCGACCCGCGCCCCCATGTGCTGGAGTTGGAAACAGTGCGTGCATCGCTGGCTCTGTTGGCGAGGGCGGGCATCCCCTTTGATGTGCCCGACGCCTTTCCCCGGCACCTGCGACAGGTGGCAGATCTTGCCGCGGCCATGCCCGAGCTGATGATTGTTGTGGACCATCTGGGAAAGCCGCCGCGGGGTGGCACTGCTGAGCAAATGCAACTATGGGCGAAACAATTGGGCGACGTTGCCGCTCTGCCAAACACGGTCGCTAAAGTATCTGGGTTGCACACGGACGCGGCGGAGTTTTCCGCCCAAGCCCTGGAGCAGGTCTGGGACGTGGCGCTGGAGGCCTTCGGTCCGCACCGGCTCATGTTTGGCGGCGACTGGCCGGTGAGTTTGCTCGGCGGCAGCTATGCGCAAACTATCCAGCTCGCGGCCACCCTGATGGACTCCTTGAGCGGAGCGGAATCACAGGCCTTCTGGGCTGGAACTGCACAACGCGTGTATAAGCGATAACATTTCCGTAAACATCGGATGTATTAGCGTAAAAAGTATGTATTTGTGTCGCAGGTAACATACCATGGTGAAAGTTGAACGGCATCGGCGGCCAAAGTGTCCGCCAAATCAGGCGGAATTCCGGCATTTTCATGGGCGAAAAGACTGATTTCGATCAACGACGTAAGGCTTCAAAAGAGGTCTGATGTCAGATCTTTTGAATTGAAGCTTGAGAGGGCAGTATGAGTAATCAACTTCTCCGGATCTCCGGGGTGAACAAGAGCTTCCCCGGCGTCAAGGCGCTATCAGAGATGCAGCTGGAGCTGGGGCACAATGAGGTACTGGCCCTTGTTGGCGAGAATGGTGCTGGCAAGTCCACCCTGATGAAACTGCTCTCCGGCATCTACGTCCCGGATTCGGGCACCTTTGAAATTGATGGCGAGCCAGTCATCATCAATGGCACCAAGCATGCGCAGGAACTGGGCATCAGCATCATCCACCAGGAATTCAACCTGATGGCGGACCTGACAGTGGCCCAGAACATTTACATTGGCCGCGAACCGCGCGTCGGGGGCCTCTTCCTGAGCGAACGCGCCCTCAACCGCAAGGCCCGCCTGCTCTTTGACAGGATCAACATTGACCTTGATCCCAAGGCCAGGGTGGGCGATCTGACTGTTGCCAAGCAGCAGATGGTGGAAATTGCCAAGGCCCTGTCCTACAAGTCCCGGATCCTGATCATGGACGAGCCCACGGCTGCACTCAACGACGCCGAAGTGGCCACCTTGCACGATCTGATCCGCAATTTCACGAACGAAAAAACCGGTGTCATCTACATTTCGCACCGCATGGATGAGCTCAAGGCCATCTCCAACCGCATCACTGTGATTCGCGACGGCGAATACATCGACACCGTGGGCACGGCCGAAACCACCATGCGTGAGGTCATCAATCTCATGGTGGGGCGTGAAATTTCCGGCAACCAGCGTCCGGAACCCACCACGCCGTCGAACGATGTGGTGCTGAAGGTCAGCGGGCTGTCCACCAAATCCCTGCTGCGGGACATCAACTTTGAACTGCACAAGGGCGAGATTCTTGGTTTCGCCGGCCTGATGGGTGCCGGACGCACCGAGATTGCGCGTGCCATTGTTGGCGCTGACAGCATCTCGGCCGGCACCATTGAGCTCAACGGGAAGCCAGTGAAGATCAGCAATCCGGCCGTTGCCGCCAGCCTGGGCGTGGGGTACCTTTCCGAGGACCGCAAGCACCTGGGCCTGCTGTTGGAGCGCGACGTCAAGGACAACATCGCCCTGAGCTCCTTGAAAATGTTCAGCCGCATGGGTGTGCTGGACAACAAGGCCATGAAATCAACGGCCTCCACCTATATCGACAAGCTGCGGATTAAAACCCCCTCCAGCGGCCAGATCGCCAAGAACCTTTCAGGTGGCAACCAGCAAAAGATTGTCATTGCCAAGTGGCTCGTCAAGGACTGCGATGTGTTGATCTTTGATGAACCAACCCGGGGAATCGATGTTGGCGCCAAGGAGGAAATCTACGCACTCCTGAACGATCTGGTGGCCCAGGGCAAATCCATCATCATGATTTCCTCGGAACTTCCCGAAGTCCTGCGCCTCTCGCATCGCATTGCCGTGATGAGTGCAGGCCGCCTCACCGGGTTCCTGAGCAATGCCGAAGCCAACCAGGAAAACATCATGGAACTGGCAACACAAAACAGTGGGAGTTCAGTGCTGACACCCCTACCAACCTCCAGCGCGCAGCGCTCCACGACGTAAGAAAGTACGGCAAACAATGACGTTGACAAAGGACGCTGCGCAAGCTGCCCAGATTGCCAGTAACAAGAAATCAGAAATGAACACCCGGCTCCGGGCCAGCTTCCAACAGCTTCTAGCTTTCGCCAGCTTGTTGGCATTGGTGTTGTTCTTCTCCGTGGCCAACGCCAACTTCTACCAGGCCGCAAACCTCTCCAACATCCTGCTCTCCACCGTTGTGACGGGCCTGTTGGCACTGGGCACCACATTCGTCATCATTACCGGCGGTATTGACCTGTCCATCGGAACGGGCATGACCTTGTGCTCGGTGATGACGGCTGTGTTCATGACCCAGATGGGCATGCCCATGATTGTGGGCGTGCTGTGTGGTGTTTTGTTCGGTGCCCTGATGGGTGGGATCAACGGCTTCTTAGTTGCCGTGATGAAAATACCCCCCTTCATTGCAACGTTGGCCATGATGATGGTGGCTGCGGGCCTGGCTTTGGTCATCTCCGGCACCAAGCCCGTCTACACCACAGAGGTTGAGGGCTTCCAGAAGATCTTCGCCCTGGGCAAGTCCATCCCCGGCCTGGTCATCCCCAATGCCGTCTTCATCTTGTTTGCAGCCGCCGTCGTGGCCGGTCTGCTGCTGTCCAAGACTGTTTTGGGCCGCTACACCTACTCGATTGGCAGCAATGAGGCGGCCACGGCTCTTTCCGGCGTGAATGTCACCAAGTGGACTGTGCTGATCTACACGGTTGCAGGAACTTTCACCGGTCTGGCCGGCGTCATCGCCACGGCACGCTTGAACTCAGCCCAGCCCGCGGGCGGTGCAGGCCTGGAACTCCAGGCGATTGCCGCCGTCGTCATTGGCGGCACTTCCCTGGCCGGCGGCAAGGGCTCCATCATCGGCACCGTGATTGGTGCGTTGATCATGTCCGTGCTGACCAATGGCCTGTCCATCATGTCCATCCCGCAGGAATGGCAGCAGGTAGCTGTCGGTGTAGTCATTCTCCTGGCCGTGTACCTGGACATGATGCGCCGCAAAAAGGCCGCCAACTAGTTTTCCACAAACAGCAGCACCCCATTTGTTCACGTGTTTATACGAAGGAGTTAGACCCCCATGCAAAGAAGAAAATTTCTGGCCTTGGCCTCAGTAGCTGCCCTGTCCTTGAGCGTTGCTGCTTGTGACACGGCTGCCACCCCCGCAGCTGGCGGCGCCGCAGCCACCAACGGCAAGACGTACATCGCGATTGTTTCCAAGGGCTTCCAGCACCAGTTCTGGCAGTCAGTGAAGCAGGGTGCCGAGAACGCTGCCAAGGAATTCAACGTTGAAATCTCCTTCGAAGGTCCCGACAAGGAAACCAACGTTCAGCAGCAGATGGACCAGCTGAATAACGCCATGGCCAAGAACCCGCAGGCACTGGCCCTGGCCGCCTTGGACTCCAAGGCTGCTGAAGGCATTCTGCAGGACGCCAAGGGCAAGAACATTCCCGTCATTGCCTTTGACTCCGGCGTGGATTCGGATATTCCGTTGGCTACCGCCTCCACCGACAACAAGGCTGCTGCCGCCGAAGCTGCAAAGCACATGGCCGAGCTGTTGGGCAAGAAGGGTGAGATCGCCATCATCGGCCACTCCCAGACGGCCACCTCAGGCACCGACCGCCGCGACGGCTTCGTTGACTACTTGAAGACCAATGCGCCGGACATCAAGATCGTTGACATCCAGTACGCCGACGGCGACCAGGCCAAGTCCACCGACGCCGCCAAGTCCATCATGACCGCCTACCCGAACCTGGCTGGCATGTACGGCACCAACGAAGGTGCCGCGATCGGCGTCGTCAACGCTGTGAAGGAAGCCGGGAAGACCGGCAAGCTCACCATTGTTGGCTTCGACTCCGGCAAGGCCCAGATGGACGCCATCAAGGACGGCCTCATGGCAGGCGCCGTGACCCAGAACCCCGTTGGCATTGGCTACGAGACCGTCAAGGCAGCCGTTGCCGCCATCAAGGGTGAAACGGTGGAGAAGGTCATTGACACCGGCTTCTACTGGTACGACAAGACCAACATTGCCGATCCCAAGATCGCCGCGAACCTCTACGAGTAGAATTTCGCAACTGACCCGCAGAAAACGGCGAAAATTCACGATTTTGACGTGATTTTCGGCGTTTTCTGCGGGTCAGTTTGTTTTTAACGTTCGACGCCGGTGCTTGCCTTCATGTGCCGGCTCGCCGAGGGCGTGCCAAACTTCGCCCCTACGTGCCGAGGGCGTGCCAAACTGGCGGGGGCGTATGAAATTTCATACGCCCCCGCCAGCTTGGCACGCCGTCACGCCTATTGCGGTGTTAGAGGGCTTGGCGGAGCCAGTGCTCCACGCCGCTGATGTGCACTGTCAGCAGGGACTTGGTCAGTTCGGCGTCGCCGCGCTCCAGGGCCTCGATGATGGCTGCGTGCTCCGAGAGCGTCCTGTCCACGGCCTTCTCCTGGGTGAGGCCGCGCCAGATGCGTGCGCGCACAGTGCTGCTGGAGAGCCCGTCCAGAACGCTGGACAAGTAGGAGTTGTTGGCCGCTGTGGCGATGAGTTCATGGAAGACTAGGTCGTGGTCAACCAAGGACTCAACACTGGTTTCATCGTTGATGTTCTCCATGGTGGCCCGCAGTGCAGCAATTTGCTCGGGCGTGATGCGACCGGCGGCTATGGCGGCAGCGGCGGGTTCCAAGATGCGGCGGACTTCAAAGATGTCCAGGATTGATTCGTCCTGGTGCAGGTCCACGATGAAGGTCATGGCCTCGGTGAGCAGCTTGGGTTCAAGGCTTGTCACATACGTTCCGTCGCCGCGGCGCACATCGAGGACCCGGATGATCTCCAGCGCCTTGACGGCTTCACGCAGGGAGCTGCGGGAAAGTCCCAGCTTCTCGCTGAGTTCCTTTTCCGGCGGCAATCGATCCCCGGCGCAGAGCTCCCCGGAGATGATCATTTCCTTGATTCTGGTGATTGCTTCGTCAGTTACGGCCATGGAACCAGTCTAATGGTCTGATGTTTATTTTTGCGGGCCAACGCGCAGTTGGCGGCACGGCAAGTCCATACAAAAATGCACCCCCAACAAATTTGAGGGTGCATTTTCACTGCGGAGACGGGGAGATTTGAACTCCCGGTGGAGTTGTGCCCCACACTTCATTAGCAGTGAAGCCCATTCGGCCGCTCTGGCACGTCTCCAGCACTGGCTAAGGTAGAAGCCCCTAACCAGCATCCCAAACTTTACCCATGAGAGGGCCCTCAATGCAAAACGAGGGGAGGGGTGGCGCCTTTACCGACGCAATTACTGCAGATAATTACAATCCGCCGGTGAGTGCCCGCCACAAAAATTCGTGCGACGCCGTGTGGAGTCGGGCTGCTTGCTCATTGTTGCCGGCCCCCGCGTGGCCGCCCTCCAATGCCTCATGGAACCACACGTCAATGCCCATGGCTTCCATCCGGGCAGCCATCTTGCGCGCCTGCACCGGTCCCACCCGGTCATCGGAGGTCGCCGTCCAAATGAACGTTGCCGGATACTGAACGTCGGACCGCAGCAGGTGGTAAGGCGAGAACGTCTTGATGAACTCCCATTGCTCGGGCACGTCGGGGTCGCCGTATTCAGCCATCCAGGAGGCACCTGCTGAGAGCTTCGTGTAGCGGCGCATGTCCAGCAGCGGGACGCCGCAAGACACGGCGCCAAAGAGCGTGGGGTAGTGCGTGAGCATGTTGCCCACCAGCAGCCCGCCGTTGCTGCCGCCCGCGCAACCCAGGTGCGCTGGTGATGCCACGCCGCGGGCCGACAGGTCACGGGCCACAGCGGCAAAGTCGTCGTAGGCGCGGTGACGGTTTTCCTGCAGTGCGGCCGTGTGCCAGCTGGGCCCGTACTCACCGCCGCCACGGATGTTCGCCACCACGTACACGCCGCCGCGATCCAGCCACGTCCGGCCCACGGTGCCGCTGTAGGCGGGGGTGCGGGACACCTCAAAGCCGCCGTACCCGCTCAGCAAGGTGGGGTTCGCGCCGTCGAGCCGCAGATCCTTGGGCCCCACCTGAAAGTACGGTACGCGGGTGCCGTCGGCCGAGACCGCAAAGTGTTGTTCCACGCTGTATTTTTCGGCCGTGAAGAACGACGGTGCCTCCCGCACTAGCGTTGCCGGCGCCACCGGGGTGCCGGTGGCGTGGGTGCCAAGACCTGCGGGCAGGGTTCCGCGGTACACGGTGGAGGGGGTGAGGAAGCCCGTGGCAATGAGCCAGTAGTCGTTGCCGGCCGTGGCGTCCTCGGAATCCACGGCGTAAGCATCCACGGAATGCAGAGGTGGGCAGGCGTCAAGTTCCTGGACAGCCCAATCCGCGGCAGGGTTCAGCACCAGGATCTTGGAGGACACATCCGCCAGCAGGTTCAGCAGGAGGTAGTCCTGGGTCCAGCTCCATGACTGCAGCGACTGGGCCGACGTGGGGGCAAAGACGGTGCGCAAGTCCCGGCTGCCAGCCAGGAAAGCAGCCAACTCAATGGCCAGCAGGGTCCCGGCGGCATGGACAGCGCCGTCAAGAGCCCAATCGTTGCGCGGGCGCAACAGGAGCCACTGGTGGTGCAGTGAAACGTTCATGCTGTCCGGGACGTCGATGTGCACCCAGTCGTCACCCACGCGCAGGTAGCTGCGCGAGTTGAAGAAATCCAGCACATCGTAGGCAACGTCCCGTTCAAATCCGGGTGTGCTGCTGTGGGAAACGCCGCCGCTGAGGTGGTCCACGGGAACCGCGAACAGCGGCTCCTTGACGGTCAAATCCGCCAGGGACTCGCCGCGGCGCAGTACACGTGTGGCGGCCGGGTAGGAGGAGGTAGTCATGGATCCTTCGCCAGTGTCAGTTCCCACGTACAGGGTGTCGGCATCACGCCAGCTCAGGCGGGTCTTCGCGGCGGGAAGGTCAAAGCCGCCCTCCACAAAACTGCGGGTGGGCAGGTCAAACTCCCTGTACGCCACCGCGTCGCCGCCGTCGGGGGACAGTGCCACCATGGCGCGCCGGTACTCCTGTCCGGGTGCCGGGCGCAGCAGCGAGGCCCCCGCCCACAACCATTGGGCATCCTCCGCCTCGCACAGGGCGTCAACGTCCAGCAGGATCTGCCAGTCAGGGGATTCGCCCAGGTAGCTCTCCCAGCTGGTGCGCCGCCAAAGCCCGCGCGGGTTGGTCTCATCGCGCCAGAAGTTGTAATACCAGTCGCCGCGTTTGGACACCATGGGGATCCTGTCCTTGGAGTCCAACACCTCCAACACGGATGCTTCAAGAGCCGCATAGCCCGGAGTCAGCAGTGCGGAGTCGGTGCGTGCATTGCGCTCGCGGACCCAGGCCATGGCGGCTTCGCCGTGAATGTCCTCCAACCAGAGGTTCTCATCGGCGGGCTCGGGGGCAATGTTCAAAGGTGTTGGTGCTTGCGTCATAGCCCCATCCTAGGCACCCACGCGGGCGCCCGTTCACGGTTCCGCCAGCGGCGTTGGGACGCATCAGTTAAGCTCAAGGGGTGAAATCTTTGGGCGCGCAGACTGTGGTTATTGTGGGGGCGGGGCCCCGCGGGACTTCCGTCATGGAACGCCTGCTGGCCCAGTATGTGAACAAGCAGTCAGCGCACGAGCTGCACATCCACCTGGTGGATCCCTTTCCGCCGGGTGCCGGGCATGTGTGGCGCACCGGGCAATCACGGCTGTACCTGATGAACACCCAGAGCTTTTTCCCCACCTTGATCCCGGACCAGGGTGTGTCTGCCCTGCCGCTGGCCGGTTCCAGCTTCAACGAGTGGCGTGCTGCCCAGAGGGAACAGCCCGCGGACATGCTCACTGCCGAAGACAAGGCCGAACTTGCCGCGCTCGCAGCCACCGGATTCCCCAGCCGGGCCCTCTACGGCCGCTACTTGAGCTGGTCCTTTGAGCGGCTCGTGGCTCAACTGCCCCATAACGTCACACTCACAGTCCACGCCACTGAGGCGAAGCGGGTGGCGAGGGACCACGAAAACGGTGGGTTCGACGTCGCACTTCTGGACGGGGAGAAACTGCACGCCCATCAGGTGGTGCTGGCTGTGGGCCATGTGGAATCGAAACTGAACCCCGCCCAGCGTGCCCTGCGTGACGACGCCCGCGCCAACGGACTGACGTACCTGCCGCCAGCCGTGCCCAATGACGTGAATTGGGCGCAGCTTCCCGCGGGTGCCACTGTCCTGGTGCGCGGCATGGGGCTGAACTTCTTTGACGTTCTGGGCCAGCTCACCGAGGGGCGCGGCGGCACTTTTGAACCCACGGGACAGCCAGCCGGCGAGGCGCTGCGATACGTGGCCTCGGGGCAGGAACCCGTCATTGTGGGGGCCTCCCGGCGCGGCACCCCGTACCGGGCCAAGGCGGAGCTTCAGAGCTACTATCCGCACAGTGTCACCTTGCGTTTTCTGGGTGAGGACGCGGTTGCCGCCATCAAAGCCATGGGCGCCACGGCCGGGTTTGACCACGATATTTGGCCGCTGCTGCACCGCGACACCCTCTGGGCGTACTACACCACGCTGGCGCGGACCCGTCCTGAGACTGTCTCGGCGCAGTTGCTGCCGGAGCTGGATGCACTGCTGCATGCCGGGCTCGACGGCGGCGACCCTGGGTGGGCGCTGCGGCTCAAGGACCTGCTGGTGCAGCACGTCCACGTTGACCACATCCTTGATTTGCGGGGCCTTGCCCGGCCGTTGACCAAGCACCCGCTGCGCCCCGGCACAACCCACAGATTCTCCTCACATGCACAGATGGACGCGGCCGTGCTGGCGTACCTGAGCGCCGATGCTGCCGGTTCGGCCCGCGGCGAGGATGACCCCGTCAAGATGGCCATTGGTGCGCTCAATGCCGGGCGGGCCATCATCAAGTCGCTCGTGGCGGACAAGGGAATCACTCAGGTTTCCTGGCTCGGGGAGCTGCGCGGCTGGTTCGAGGGCTTCGTGGAGGGGCTGGCCAGCGGGCCTCCTGCAGTGCGCATGGAGCAGCTGGCGGCACTGGTGCGGGCCGGTGTGGTCCATTTTGCCGGCCCCGACCCGGTCTTTAGAATCGAGCACGGGCTGTTTAGCGTCAATTCGCCCTGGGTCGCCGACCATCCGTGGGAAGCCAGCTATTTGGTGGAGGCGCTGGCCCCGGCGAACCAAATCGTGAACAGCGACTCACTGTTGCTGACAAACTTGCTCGCCGACGGTTTGGCACGTCCCCGCGTCATGCTCCCGTCCGACGGCGAACCCGTTGTGACCAGCGGCCTGGACGTCTCGGCGCCGCCGTACAGGCCCCTGGACGGCACGGGCGTCCCCGTTGACGGATTGTATGTCCTGGGACTGCAGTTGTCCTCGGTGCAATGGGGCACTGCCATCGCCGCCGAGGCTTCGGCGAAGTACCGCAGCGGCTACCGCACCGTCCTGGACGCCGACGCGATCGCCGCAGACATTCTGGCCTGATCGATCTTCCCTGACACGACCGCGCCCGTCCCCGCTTTTCGCGCCCGTAGGAACGGGTGCGAAAAGCGGGGACGGGCGCGGTGATGCATCGGGTGGGCCCACGCTGGCAGGGTGCCAGTGGGGATCAGTGCTTGGCGGCCGCCTTGCGCCGTGACGCCAGGGCAACTGCGGCACCAGCACCGAGCAGGACCAGTGCGCCCAAGCCCAGCGGAAGTGCTGCGGTTCCCGTGGCAGCAAGGTCACTTGAGCTTGAGCCCGAGCCCGAGCCCGAGCCGTTGCCCGCACCCGCACCGGCCGTCGCAGAAGGTGACGTTCCCGGCGTCGTGCTGGTGGAGGGCGCCGGAACGCCCGTATCCGCAGTGACCGGGATGGTGATCGGCAGGCGGGCGTAGCTTCCACCATCAGTGGTGATGACAAAGCGGCCGGCGTTGAGCTTTTCCGGGACCGTAAAGCTCAGTGTTGCCACACCACCGGTGACCGGTGAGGTGCCCAGCTCGGACGGCAGGACCGCGCCGGCCAGGATGGCGAAACCGGTTCCGCCGCCACTGCCCGAAGGCTCGTAGCGGAGTGTGACCTGGGTGGACTTGGTGACTCCCAGCGAGGTCAGGTCCAGCTTGTTCAGGCCGAGGCTGACTTTTTGGACTTCCGTGACAGTGGCCGGTGCGTTGACAACGTCCACGCCGCGGCGGGAGAAGTCTGGCGCAATCGGCGTTGTGGCCGACTTTTCACCCAGGTACTTGATCCAGGCGTCCCGGTCAATCAAACCGGAATCCTTGGTGTTGCTGCCTTCCGTGAAGACGCGGAAGTTGTCGCCGCCTGTTGCCAGGAAGCTGAACGTACCCACGCGGTAGGACCGTGCGGGATCCAGCGGTGCACCGTTGATGACCACGGAGGTGATGTGGTCGCCCAGCTTGCGGGTGGAATCGTAGGTGTAGTCCACATTGGAGGACAGGCCAAGGTTCAGGAACGGGCGGCTGGGGATGCTGCCATCCGCGTTGGTCTGCCACTGCTGCTCCAGCATGGTCTTCACCTGGGCTCCGGTGAGGGAGGTGGTCCACAGGTTGTTCACGAACGGCAACACGGCGTTGGCGTTCGCATAGCTGACCACGCCGTCCTCGAAGCCCGCATTCTTGTACAGCAGGTCCGCACGGAGTCCGCCGGGATTGACGACGCCGATCTCGGCTCCGCCGGTCTGCTCACCCTTGAGGGCGTCCAAGAGCGAGTTGCCCACCAGGTTGCCCAAGGCGGACTCACTGGCGCGGTCATCGCGTGTGTACTTGCCCGTTGCGGCGTCGAAGGTCTGTGCCGTGGTGATGTCGGCTGAGATCTTGCCGACGGGAACACTGCCGGCAATCTTGGCATCGGCCAGGGCCTTGTCAGTGATGGTCTTGACTGCTTCAACACGGGGGAATTCGGCTACCAGTGCGGCGTCGTCGGCCTTGGTGCGGGGTTCGTTCTTCAGGGTGTAGGAGACAACATTGTTGTCCGCGTCGACCGTCAAGACGATTTGGCCGATGAACTCGCCGTAGCTTCCGGTCTGGAGCACGGGGCGAGTCTTCAATGCCGCATCAGCAGCAGCGCCCGGGATCGCAGCGTCCCACGCGTACTGCTTGTGCGTGTGGCCCGTGAAGATGGCGTTGACCGATGCGCTGGTCTTGGTCACAATCTCCTTGAACATGCCCTCGGTGGCGATTTCTTCCGCCAAGGTTGCCTTCTCGGGCGTTCCGGCACCGGCACCGTCGTGGTATTCGGCCACGATGACATCGGCGAGCTTGCCGTCGGTGATCTTCTTGGCCACGCGGTTCACGGCTTCAACAGGGTCACCGAAGTCCAGCATGGAGATGCCGGACGGGGTGACCAGCGTGGGGGTTTCCTGCGTGATGGCGCCAATGATGGCAACCTTCACCCCATTGACGCTCACGATCTTGTATTCATCGAGCGCAGGCGTGGTGGTGCCCTTCGCGTACACGTTGGCGCCGAGGTAGTCCCAGTCGGACGCAGCGGTGACGCGCCCGTCCAGGTCTGCATAGCCTTTGTCGAACTCGTGATTTCCGACGGCGGATGCCTGCAGCTTCAGTGCGTTGAGGACGTCAATGGTGGGCTTGTCGTTCTGGGAGGCCGAGGCGAACAAGCTGGCACCAATGTTGTCGCCGGCGGAAAGGAAAGCCGTGTTGGCGTCACCGGCGGCTGCGCGGAGCTGCTCAACCGTGCCGGCAAACTTCACTGTGTTGGCGTCGATGCGGCCGTGGAAGTCATTGATGTTCAGGAGGTTGATGTCCTTGGTTGCCGCCGGAACGTCACCCAGGTTCAGGCCCACCACCACGGGGTCATGGTCGGAGGCAGAGTATTGTCCAGCCGTGTAGAAATCGGTGGCGTTGTACTTGTAGCGGCTGTAGCCCATGGCAATTGATTCGGCGGAGTTGATGTTCCAGATGTCCGCGCCGGTGATCAGCGCTTCTGCGGCAGGCGAGGCAAGGACATGGTCCAGCGAGCCGACCATGCCACCGAAGCTGTAGGAGTGTTTTCCGGTCTTGGGATCCTGGTCCACGTAGCCAGCAGCCGTCATGACATTGATGGGGTCTTCAAAACTGTAAGCGTTGAAGTCACCCATCAGCAGCACCTTGTCGGTGTTCTGGTCCTGCTGCAGCTTGGTGGAGAAGGCAACAAGTGCCTGGGCCTGGGCTGTGCGGGCAAGGTTTGAATTGCCCTGGCCCTGATCGGTGTCATTGCCAATGGCTGAGCCCTTGGACTTGAAGTGGTTGACGATCAGCAGCACCTTGGCTGAATCCTCGGCACCCACGGGCTTGAAAGACTGGGCCAGCGGCTGCCGGGCAATGCCTGTGAACGCCTTGTCGTCCAGAATGACGGAATCGCCTACGGGCTCGGCAACGTTCTTCTTGAAGATGTATGCCGTGCGGATGACGTCTTCAATCGCTTCGGCGGGTCGCGTTGCGGGGGAGCGGACGTAGTCCCAGACCCCCGGCGTTGCAGCATTGAGAGCGCCAACCAGGGTAGCTAGGGCGCTGTCGCGGTCTTTGCCGAACTTGGCTGAGTTCTCTACTTCTTCCAGCGAGAGCACGTCAGCGCCGGAAGCATTGATGCCGGCCACGATCTTGTCCTGCTGGCGCTGGAGGTTCGCCGCATCAGCAGCGCCGCGCTGGTCGCAGCCGCCCCTGACGCTGATCTTGTTGCCGTTGTAGTCCGTGTAGAACTGGCATGAGGGGTTCTTGTCGCCAGTCTCCGTGAAGTAGTTTTGCACGTTGAAGGAGGCAACCTTGAGGTTTCCGCCAACGGGCTTCGGTGCGTCGGCGCGGGTGTTCCCGAAAGCGATGGGTTGCACGGTGCCGGCATTCGCAGGCGTGAGTGCTTCCAGGGGCTGGAACTTGTAGGCGTTGTTGCGGTTGTCGAAGATGACCGGGGCCATGAATTCTGAGGTGGAGCCGATGCGCATCGGCGTTGCCTGACTCAACCAGGGAAGCGGCACCAAGGAACCGGCGGTGCTGAGGAAATTGGTGCTGGCGCCGTCGTCGAGCTTGATGGCACGGGCAGTGTTCTCGGCAACTGCGGCGGTGTACGCGGCTGAACCGTAGGGTGCCACCGCCGTGGGCTGAACCAGCGGTGTGGTTCCGGTGGCCAAGCCAACCTCACCGTAGTTGTTCAGTGAATAGTTGTCCGTGATGGTGAAGTCACCCTGGGGCGCAACGAGCATGCCCTCAAGGGTTTCACGCTGCGCGACGGACCCAGGCACGGTGATGACAGCCGCCTTGACTTCCGTGGCAGGTTCGGAGAGCTGGGTCATTCCGCCAGCGGCAACATCAATCTCTGTAGTGGTTGCGGTGTCTGAAGCGCCGCCGAATTCCTTGACCAGACCAGTGACCTGGACGTAGTCACCAATCTTGACTGTGGCCACCGTGGCGGGGGAGTACACAAACACACCATCGGAAGCCTTATGCGTGGCGAGGTCAAGGTCGCCGCCGGTGCCCGGAGTCTGAATGAAGTAACCGTTGAAGCCGCCGCTGGGGTAGGCCGCAGTAACTTTGCCCTTGGTGGTGACACTGGTGCCCACCAAGGGGCTCGCTGCGCCGTTGCCCTGAATCTCGGCGATGGTCTTGGACCCGGAATCAACCGGTGGAGCGGGTGGTTCGGCGCCGCCACCGGTGCCAACCGGCGAGGGAGCCGCCGTGGTGAAGTCTGCCGCGTTGCTGTTCGTATCGGCAAAGCCCGTGCGGTTCAGTGAGGAGGAAGCGTTCGCAGCCGAGGACGCCGCGGTTTCAAAGCTGTTGGAGGTGCCGTAACCGAGCAGGTCCACCACATCGGCGGTTCCCACCAATGATCCGGTGGGGAGATCGGCCGGAAGTCGTGACGCTTGGCTGGAGAGGATGAGCGTGCCGCCGCCACCGGCAAAAGCAAAACCGCTCGAATCCGCGTCGCTGGTAGGCAGTTCACTGCCCACAACCCCATTGGAGTTGCCCTTGATCAGGTAATAGTCGTTGGCCTTGATGGTGCCGGTCAGGGCTGTCAGCCCGGTGGGTGCCGCCTGGCCGGTGGTGGAGCGGTACTGCAGCGACCAGCCGTTGAGGCTGATGTCGGCACCTGTGGGGTTGTACAGTTCCACGAACTTGTTCTTGTAGGTGGCGTTGGCGCTGCCACCGTTGAGGTACGCCTCGTTAATGACCACGTGCGGTGCGGCCAAGGCGCCTGGCAGGGCGACAGCGGGGGCGAGCGCGCCGCTTGGGGCGAGTGCCGCCGTCGCACTTTCAGTGGGTGTGGAAGCGGCAGCCCCGGTGGATTCGGTGTTTGCCGTGTCGTCTGTGGCCAGGGCGGGTGAAACCGCCAGCGGGGCCACCGCCAGGCCAAGGGCCAGTACGGCGCCCAACCCAGCCTTGATGAAGGTGTTGCTCGTCATGTCTCCAACTCTCAAAAGTGTGGCGTTCCCCAACGCCGTGAGTGATGATGATCCGCAGTTTTCAAGGGTGGAGGACGGCACAAGGCGGCCCTCAACCTGCCGCGCGGGAATGTGTTTGAGCCAAACACGTGAATGTGAATCAACCATGAACGGACGGCCGCGGTCAATGAAATACCAGGGGTTTTGTTGAAAACCAGTCAAAAGGTTAGGGCGGCCCGACGGCGGCCGGGGGTGCGCCGGGGCAAAAGAAAAGGGAAGCAGCCTCGTGATGAGACTGCTTCCCTTCATACGCGCGGAAGGTGCGAGATTCGAACTCGCGGTACGGGGTTACCGCACACTGGTTTTCAAGACCAGCTCCATCGGCCGCTCGGACAACCTTCCTTACCCTAGTAGTGTTTCATAAGCAGGGCTGTGCCACCAAAATGAGCGGCGGCACAACGAGGATTCACGGGTACTTGAAGGCGATGGAGAAGGTCATGAAGGCGATTATTACAACGGGTGCCGGCGGGCCGGAAGTTTTGGCTCTCACGGAGGCGCCAGCTCCGGTGCCGGGTCCGGGCGAGGTGCTCATTGACGTGGTTGCTGCGGGAATCAACCGTGCTGACGTGCAGCAGCGGCGTGGCTTCTATCCGCCGCCGCCGGGCGCATCGCAGATTTTGGGCCTTGAAGTGTCCGGCCGGATAGCCGCCTTTGGCCCGAATGTGACCAAGCCTTTCAGCCTGGGCGACAAGGTTGTGGCGTTGCTCACAGGTGGCGGTTACGCCGCCCAGGTGGCCGTCCCGGCTGGCCAAGTGCTGCCCCTGCCCGAGGGAATCGACGTTGTCACGGCCGCCGCCCTGCCCGAGGTTGCCGCCACCGTGCATTCAAACCTGTTCATGACGGCGCAGTTGCAGGCCGGGGAAACAGTCTTGATTCATGGCGGTGCCGGCGGTATTGGCGCCATGGCCATTCAGCTGGCGAAGGCTGCCGGTGCCCGCGTCATCGCCACGGCCGGCAGTGACGAGAAGGCCGCCATGCTCACCGGCTACCTCGGCGCGGACCTGGCCATCAACTACCGCACCCAGGACTTTGTGGAACGGGTCCGCGAATTCACCGGCGGGCTCGGCGCAAACGTGATCCTCGACGTCGTCGGGGCCAAGTATTTGGCGCGCAATGTTGAATCACTGGCCACCTATGGCCGCCTGGTGGTCATCGGCCTGCAGGGAGGTGCGACGGCGGAACTCAACTTGGGCGCGCTGCTCACCAAGCGCGCGGCCATCATCGGCACCACGCTGCGGGCCCGCCCGGTAGATGAGAAGACGGCCATCATGGAGGGCGTGCGCGATAGCGTCTGGCCGCTGGTGGCCAGCGGAGCCGTCAAGCCCATGGTGGACAAGACGTTCCCGCTGACCCAGGTTGCCGCGGCACACGAGTACTTTGATTCGGGTGCCCATGTGGGCAAGGTGCTGCTGACGCTGTAGCGCTTAGCCGCCTGCATTCGAAAAATGCGCCCCGTTCCGCTTCCGGCGCCCCGTTCCGCTTCCGGCGCCCCGTTGACCGGGCGCGAAAAGCGGAACGGGGCGCTTTTATTCGATGGTCGTTTGGCGCTGCGCCACTGCGCGCCGGCTTTTCCTATTTGCCGTGGTTGCGCTGACGCGGGGCCCTGATCTTCGGCGTGCGTCCGTCGATCTGCGCAAGCAACCGCTGCTTTTGGGGACTGTCGGGGCGCGCCCGGATGACAGTGATCTCTCGCTGCGAGTATGGCGCGGTTCGCTCCGGGTGAGCCGATGCCCGCCACTCGCGGTACCAGCGTGGTCCGAGGAAGGGCGGCCACCAGAAGGAGGAGCAAGCGACTCCCAAGAGGGGTGGCATCATTAGGCACGCAATGAAAGGGCCCCTCGCAAGATTCTCGTAGTCGGAGTACTTCAGCAGGGATTCCAGCAGTATGACAAGCAAAAAGACCCCGCCTGAGGCCATCTTGAAGGGCCAATTGGCCAGATGCCTGGGGTAACTGTAGAAGACCCAACCGCGGCGTTTTCCGTTCAGTCCACACCAGGTGGCCATGAAGGATGCGGCGGCGAGCGCCGCTGAAAATATGACCAAAAAAATGTGGCCCTCGGTCATGTCGGAAAATTCGGGGAGCACGGTGCCTTTCGTCCTTTCGGGTGACTAAAAGGTAGCAAGCAAGCCGCAGAGATGTCATTTTGGCGAAAGTCCCAGTCAGCGCTTGCGTTGACCATACTCAGTAGCTACATTAGGCATACGCGGTATGTATACCGTTGTCGTGAGGGTTCGTTGGGGGCTCTCGCGCCGAACAAGGGGGCTGCAGATGTCCATTAAGCATTCATTACTAGCGTTATTGGCGGAAAGTCCGCGCTATGGTTACCAGCTGCGCGGCGAGTTCGAGGAGCGGACAGGTTCCACGTGGCCGCTGAACATTGGGCAGGTGTACACCACCCTTGACCGTCTGGAGCGGGATGCCCTGGTGGAAAAGGAAGGCGACGACGGCGAAGGTCACGTCATCTACAGCATCACCGACGCCGGGCGCACCGAGGTGATGGGTTGGTTTGCCCAGCCCGTTGCCGCAACAAACCCGCCGCGCAATGAGCTGGCCATCAAGCTGGCGCTGGCCCTGACGCTCGCCGACGTGAACGTTTCCGCCGTCGTTCAGGCACAGCGCACAGCCTCCATGAAACTGTTGCAGGACTACACCCGCCAACGCCGAGCCGCGGCCACCCATGCTGGCACACAACTCTCCGGCGAGCCCGGCACGGGCAACGCCAACGACGCAGCCTGGCTGCTGGTGTTGGATTCGCTCATTTTCACCACGGAAGCCGAGGTCCGCTGGCTGGACCACTGCGAAGGCTGGATGGCCAAACGCGCAGCATCGGCGGGCACAGCAGCCAAGCCGGCCCAGGCACGCGCCACTGCTGACACGGCGGTGGCCAAATGAGCAACGAAATTTTGCAGCTTGAAAGCGTCAGCCGGACCTATGGTGAAGGCGCCATGTCCGTGGCGGCTCTGCGCAGCGTGAGCCTGACCATCAACGCCGGCGAGTTCGTGGCGGTCATGGGGCCCTCGGGGTCCGGAAAGTCCTCGCTCCTGACGCTCGCCGGCGGCCTGGACAAGGCCACCAGTGGGGAAATTTTCGTGGAAGGAACCCCGTTGGGCGGGCTCAGCATCAACGAGCTGGCCAGGTTGCGCCGTCGTGCCGTGGGATACGTCTTTCAGGACTTCAACCTTGTCCCCACATTGACGGCCGCCGAAAATGTTGCCTTGCCCCGGGAACTTGATGGCATTCCTGCCCGCAAGGCCCGACGCCAGGCCAAGGATGCGCTGCGCCTGGTGGGCATTGAGGACTTGGCTGACAGGTTCATGGATCAAATGTCTGGGGGCCAGCAGCAGCGTGTGGCCATTGCCCGCGCCATTGTGGGCAACCGTCGTCTGATTCTTGCTGATGAGCCCACGGGCGCGCTGGATTCGGCCACGGGTGACGGCATCCTGGAAGTGTTGCGTAGCCGGGCTGAGGCCGGGGCCGCCGTCGTCATGGTCACGCATGAGGCCAGGCACGCCGGCTGGGCTGACAGGGTGGTGTTCCTCAAGGACGGCCGCATTGTTGACGAGGCCGCCTCGCAGCAGGACCCGTCAGTGCTGTTGGCTGGATGGGCGCACTGAGGTGGCGCTTGACCTGACGCCCGTCAAAGGGGGCGGGCAGCACCGGCTGCGCCTTGCCCTGACCATGGCATGGCGGGACATTCGCCGCCACAAGGGGCGTTCGGCATTGATTGTTACTCTGATCGCGCTGCCCATCGTTGCCATGTCCTTCGCAGCCACGGCGGGCATGAGCACTCAGGCCACCCCAGCCGAAACTGTCGCCATGGAGCTGGGCCAGACCCAAGGGCGTTTGACAGACATGGGTGCCCAGAACTCCACGTCAGTGCAATCCGTTCAGGGTGACCTGAGCTTCGGGCTGGGTGCCCCCGGGGTTGGGCCCGACCCCGCCTTCGCGGCGACTGCCCCCGTAGATGCCGTACCGGCTGGCTTCACCACCATCCTTTGGCAGACAGCAACCGTCCACACGCCTGTGGGCAAGGCTCAGGTGCAGGTGCCCATCACCGTCACCGATGTTCTCAACCCCGCCTTCACGGGCAAGTACACGCTGCTCGACGGCGTGGCACCAGCCTCCGATCGTCAAGCACTGGCAAGTCGCGGCCTCATGGAGCGATTCGGATTGAAGCTTGGCGAGGAATTGACGACGTCGGCCGGCACCTTTGAGATTGTCGGCACCATCCGCCCCGAGCGCCAGGGTGACGGGGAGTCGTACCTATTCCTGAGCCCAAAGCAGATCCCGGCAGCGCTAGCGGCGGAGCTGAGCCCCGCCGTCGTTTATCTTGCGGGGGACAAGTCGTTGAAATGGGCCGATGCCAAGGCCTTCAACGCTAAGGGCATCACTCTGACATCCCGCAGTCTTCTTCTGGACCCGCCCAACAAGGCGGAGCTGGGAGCCGATGCCGGGAGCATGAATGGTGACTGGCGGCAGGGCAACATGGTCACCACAATTCTGGCAGCTTCTCTCATCGGAGTCCTGGCCCTCATGGAAGTGGGGCTGCTGGCCGGCGCCGCCTTTGCGGTAGGGGCCAGAAAGCAGCAGCGCGACCTCGCCTTGCTTGCCGCATCGGGTGCGGAAAGCTCCATGGTGCGGACAACCGTTACGGCCAGCGGTTTGTGGTTGGGCTTGGCCGGCGGCATGGTGGGGGCCGTGCTGGGCAGCATTGCCGCAGCAGTGCTGGTGTTGGTGGTCCGGGGGCAGGGCAGCGCCATGTTCCCTGGCTTGCACGTCACGTGGCTGCCGGCCCTTGGCCTAGTCCTCCTGGGAGTTGTGGCAGGCCTTGTTGCGGCCATGGTGCCCGCCCGCGCCGTTGCCAGGCAAGCCACGCTGTCAGCGCTAAAATCTGGGCGGACGGCCGAGCTGCCGTCCAAGTGGACCAAGTGGGTTGGCCTGGGCTTCTTGGGGTTGGCGGCCGTGGTCATGGGAGCCGGGGCTGTAGTGAGCTTCACGGTGAGGGGGCAGGTCGACTCCTATGTGTGGTTGCCGCTCAGCTCAGGCCTCATCATTGGCGGTGCCGTGGCGCTGGTTGTTGGCCTGATTTGCTTGACGGGAAGCATCGTTGCGTTACTTACGGCCAGGACGTCCTGGCTGCCCGTTCCACTGAGACTGGCTGCCCGGGATTCGGCCCGCAACCGTGGACGCACGGTTCCGGCCGTCGCCGCAGTGCTGGCGGCAGCCACGCTGTCAGGGGCACTCATGGTGGGCACCGCCAGTGCCATGCAGGACAGCAGCAATAACCACCAGTGGCAGTACAACCTGAACCAAACCGGCGTGCCGCTGGAATTTGTGAAAGCCAAAATCACAGACATGGGCGGTGGGGCGCAGCGGTGGGAATCACAGGGACTGGCCACCGTGAACTCCAAGGAAGCCACCAACCTCATGGTTGATGCCCTGGGCCCCGCCATCACAACCCACGTCTTGCGGGGCACGCCCGCAAACACCCAGTGCGAGTTGGACCAACAGGAACTCGCCATGGAAAACAACTCCGGGCACGAGCTGCCCAATGCCGCACCATGCCCCAAGTGGGCGCTCGCGGAACCTGCAACAAACCGCTGCGAAGTGGCGTCGGACAGGAAACCAGCAGATCTCGTTGACTGGCGTTGCACCGGGGCCATGGGCAACAGCAGCTATGGCAGCAACATCCCCGCCATTGTCGCCGGAGGGGAAAAAGAACTAGCTGCCTTGTTGGGGCGGGCGCCCAGCGCCGATGCCCTGCAGACATTGCGGAGTGGCGGCATGGTCATCACCAACAAGGTCTATCTACAGCAAGACGGCACCGCGAAGGTCATCACCTTTGATCCATCGTCGCCCGGGAACCGCGACCAAGATGTTCCCGGCACTCCCGGCAGGCAGTACATGCGACCACTCGTGACACCACTGAGTTCGCGGTCGCTGCCGGCGGTAGTGGAAGCGCCGGAGAAGAACCTTAACTTCTACGGTGTCGTTTCGCCTGAAACGGCGGCGGCCATGGACATGCCTGTGAGTGACCAGACCCTGTTGGTCACGGCACCCAAGAGCCTTAGCCAGGCGGAAACGGACCAGGTCCAATCCGCCATGGCTCCAATTTTGGGCCAGTACAACAGTGTCTTCTTTGAAAAGGGTCCCGCCGGCAACATAGCGAGCATCCTCTGGCTCATTGTTGCTGGCGGGGCCCTCATCACGCTCAGCGCAGCCGGCATTACCGCCGGTCTGGCGCTCGCCGACGGCCGTAATGACCATGCGACCCTGGCCAGCATTGGGGCAGACACGCAGCTGCGCAAGGCCATCTCTGGTTCGCAAACGCTGATGACCGCCATGCTGGGGACAGTATTGGGCGTCTTTGCCGGGGCGGTGCCAACTATTGTGGTGTTGTCCTTGCAGCGTGGCTTCCCCATCGTCATCCCCTGGCTGCAAATAGCTGCGTTGATGATCTTGGTCCCGCTGTTCGGTGCAGCCGCCGCGTGGCTCCTCACCAAGGGCAAACTGCCCATGACGCGGAGGCAAACCCTGGTCTGAGCCACCGAACGAGGGACTTCCGAGCAAAATGTCGCCGTTTGACGGAATTGCCGTTCGTCGCGTCAACGCTACCTTTGACAGATTTTCATGCATGATCCGCAGCACACCGCCCGTGTGCTGCGGGTCATACTGCTACCGTCAAGTGGCCATATTTAAGTCTTAGCGTAGGGAAAATCATGACACTGCCGTCACAGAGGGCCGCCGATCCGGGCGATATTCTCGTTCAGGATCCAGAGTTGCCGCCCGTGGCAGTTGATCTTGACGCTGAGGCGGAAAAGCAAAAGTGGACGCCGCTGAAGATTGCCCTTTGGGCTGCCATCGCGCTTCTGGGCGGTGTCGCGTGGGTTGTTTTGGCGGTGGTTCGCGGAGAATCCGTCAACGCCATCTGGTTTGTCTTCGCCGCAGTGTGCACCTACCTGATCGGCTACCGTTTTTACTCCAAGGTCATTGAAAAGTACCTGATCCGGCCCAATGACTTGCGGGCCACCCCGGCCGAATACAAGGCTGACGGCAAGGACTTTGTCCCCACGGACCGCAACGTGCTCTTTGGCCACCACTTTGCCGCCATTGCCGGCGCAGGTCCCTTGGTGGGTCCCATCCTGGCAGCCCAGATGGGTTACCTGCCAGGCACCATCTGGATCATTGTCGGCGTCGTCCTTGCCGGCGCCGTGCAGGACTACCTTGTTCTCTTCTTCTCCATGCGCCGCGGCGGCCGTTCCCTGGGCCAGATGGCCCGCGAAGAGCTCGGCGTCATCGGCGGCACTGCCGCACTCATCGCCACGTTGCTGATCATGATCATCATTGTGGCCATCCTGGCGCTGGTGGTTGTCAATGCCCTGGGTGAATCCCCGTGGGGCGTGTTCTCGGTGTCCATGACCATCCCGATCGCCTTGTTCATGGGCGTATACCTGCGCTACCTGCGCCCCGGCAAGGTCATGGAAGTGTCCTTGATCGGCGTGGTGTTGCTGCTGGCAGCCATTGTGGGCGGCGGCATGGTTGCTGCCACCGAGTGGGGCGCGGCGACCTTCCACCTGGACAGGACCACACTGGCATGGGCCGTCATCATCTACGGGTTCATTGCCGCAATCCTGCCCGTCTGGCTGCTGCTGGCACCGCGCGACTACCTTTCCACCTTCATGAAGATCGGCACCATCGTGATGCTGGCCGGCTCCATTGTGCTGGTCCGCCCCGAAATCAACGTCCCCGCATTCAGCGAGTTCGCTGGCCGCTCGGACGGTCCGGTGTTCTCCGGATCCTTGTTCCCGTTCCTATTTGTCACCATCGCCTGCGGCGCCCTGTCCGGTTTCCACGCGTTGATTGCCTCAGGCACCACGCCCAAACTGATCGAAAAAGAGCGCCAAGCCCGCTACATCGGTTACGGCGGCATGCTCATGGAATCCTTCGTGGCCATTATGGCGCTGGTGGCTGCACTGTCGATCGACCGTGGCATCTACTTCGCCATGAACTCCTCCTCTGGAGCCACCGGCGGGACCATTGAGGGTGCGGCCGCGTTTGTGAACTCCCTGGGTCTCACGGGCGTCAGCGTTGACGCCGCCACGCTAGCCCAAACCGCGTCCGACGTCGGCGAGGAGTCCATCGTGTCCCGCACCGGCGGCGCACCAACACTGGCAGTGGGGCTGGCCCACATCATGCAGCAGGTGGCCGGCGGCAAGGCCATGATGAGCTTCTGGTACCACTTCGCCATCATGTTTGAGGCACTGTTCATCCTGACAGCCGTGGATGCCGGAACCCGCGTGGCCCGCTTCATGCTCCAGGATTCCATTGGTAACTTCATCCCCAAGTTCAAGGACACGTCCTGGCGGCTGGGCTCGTGGATCACCACGGGCATCATGGTGGCCGGCTGGGGCGCCATCCTGATCATGGGCGTGACCGATCCGCTCGGCGGCATCAACACCTTGTTCCCGCTGTTCGGCATCGCCAACCAGCTCCTGGCCGCCATTGCGCTGGCCGTTTGCCTGACCATCGTTTCCAAGAACACGCGCATCAAGTACCTGTGGATGGTGGCGCTGCCGCTGGTCTTTGTCACAGTTGTGACAGTGGTGGCTTCCTTCCAGAAGATCTTCTCCACGGTCCCCGCCGTGGGCTACTGGGCGCAACACCTGGCATTCAAGCAGGCTCTGGCGGATGGAAAGACCACGTTCGGCAACGCCAAGACCGTGGAAGCCATGGAAGCCGTGGTCCGCAACTCGGCAGTTCAGGGCACCTTGTCCATCATCTTTGTGGTGCTGTCCATCATTGTGATTACGACGGCGGTCAGGGTCGCCATCCGCTCCATCCAGGCAGGCGGCGGAGTCAGCAAGGAAGACCCGGCCGTTGCATCGCGCATTTTCGCGCCGGCCTCCATGGCAGCCACAGCCACGGAAAAGGCCATCCTGAAGGAATGGGCCGAATCGGGCAAGCAACCGGTGCGGTCCGGGCACTAGCTGTGGATTCGCTGCGCCGGGCTGGCGGTGCCTTGGGCGCCGTCGGCAAGTACCTCAAGGGGGTCCTGGGGGAGGACAGCTATGAGAAGTACCTTGACCACCACGGGGCCACCGGATGCGCCACAGAACCCATGACGCTCAAGGAGTTCTGGCGCGACAAAACTGACCGCCAGGACGCAAATCCGGAGGGCCGCTGCTGCTAACGCGGCGATCCCTGCCGCCGACGGCGTGCCAAAGTGGCGGGGGTGGGTGAAATTTCATGCGCCCCCGCCACTTTGGCACGGCCTCGGGGAATGGTGGGGCTGTTCCTGGTTTCGTGTTCCGAGGGGAGGGCCCGGGACGGAACCGGCGCCTCCGTGAGAGACTTTCACTATGACTGACAAGGCGCACACACAGGCTAAAGGTTTGGCCGCGGAGGGGAAGATCATGGACAGCATTGCACCCTCCCTGGCGGGAGGACCAGCAGGAGGACCAACGCGCTCGGGAATGCCGGATGAGTCGCTCGGCAAACCCGTGAGCGTCGCCGACATGGTTGACCAGCCAGCCAAGGTGATGCGCATTGGCACCATGGTCAAACAACTGCTGGACGAAGTGAAAAGCGCGCCGCTCGATGATGCCGCCCGGACCCGGCTCGCTGAAATCCATGAGCGGTCCATCACCGAACTCGAGGACGGCCTGGCCCCGGAACTCGTAGCCGAACTGCACCGGCTGAGCCTGCCGTTTACCGATGAAAAGGCGCCCTCGGACGCAGAACTTCGCATTGCCCAAGCGCAGTTGGTGGGGTGGTTGGAGGGTTTGTTCCACGGCATCCAGACAGCCTTGGCGGCCCAGTCCATGGCGAACCAGCAACTTGCAGCAAGGCTGGCCATGCATCAGCTTGCCCCTGGAACAGTGATTGCCCCGGGTGTTGTGGTGGGTGAAAACGGTGAACCGCGCCGCGCTCCTGCGGGGCAGTCGGGCGTACCCATCGGCGGTTCAGGCAGTGAGCCAGCATCTGGCGATTCGGATTCCGGTGGCCCCGGACAATACCTCTGACGCGCATGCTCAAGGGACTCTTCAGCGTCAACAGGCAGGCCAAGCGCGACGACGCCGACCTCGGCAAGGGTGTGTGGCGCCGCGCCCACGACAGATTCCGTCGCGGCCTTGACCGCTTCCATCAAATGCTTGAGGGATTGGCGGAGGCAGTGCCAGACGCCTCGGCGTCCACGGAAGTGGCCCGGCAATCAGCCCAAAACTATGAGGCCATGGTGCAGTTGGCCAACAGCCTTGCCGAGCTCCTGCCCGAGGTGCGCAGCATTGCCACCCAAGCCCAAACCGTGGGGCCCAGCGAAGGGATGGAGATCCCCGCAGGCAGCGGCGGGTACCTCAACGACGTCCACCGTGAACTCTCACGTGCCGGCAATGCCCTGGCGGCAACAGCTGAAGCGCTGGCGTTGCTCCGGCTCGGCATGGGCGAGCCGTCCGGCGTCGAACGTAAAGCGGTGATCGTGCGCCAACACGTCAGCAGGGCACAGGAACTGCTGGCACGCAAGCAGTCAGGCGGGTAGGTCCCGGGTGGGTCGCTAGGCCCGTTTCTGGGCCCTAGCTTGACTGACTTCGTGGATCAAGTTCTCATTCTTGACGAACCGCTCGCACTCGTCTGCCACCAAAGCGCCCAGCCGGCCGCACTCGGATCCCAGCGAACCGGCAATGTGGGGTGTTAGAAACACATTCGGCAAGGTGTAGAGCGGAGATCCGGGCGCCGGAGGCTCCGGCCACGTCACATCCAACATGGCCGTCAGGTCGGGTCGGACAGCCAAGACATCTATCAGGTCCGATTCGTTTATCAGCGCCCCGCGGGCAGTGTTGATCAGTGTGGCATCCGGTTGCATGGATTCGAGTAGGTCCCTGTTCACCATGCCGCGAGTCGCCGGTAAAAGCGGGCAGTGGATGCTGACCACCTGCGAGCTCGCGAACAATTCCTGAAGGGTGACCAATTCGACGCCGGCCGCTGTTGCCTGTTCGGTTGAAGCGTAGGGGTCGTGGGCCACCACATCGACACTGAAAGCCTGAAGGAACCTGGCCACCTGGAGTCCGATCTCCCCCAGTGAGAGCAGGCCAACCCTGCTGCCATAGGTTCCGGCCAGGGGTGGGCGCTGTGCAAGCGCTCCAGCTCGTGCCGTTTCACGAGCAAGGACAGGGGCGCGCTTCAGGCTCAGCAGGATTTGGGCCAGCGTGAACTCGGCGACGGGAATGGCATTCGCTGCAGCGGCTGAAACTATGGGAATTTCCCGGGACCAGAAGTCGTCCGTGACGATTTCTTTGATCGATCCAGCAGCGAGAAGTACGGCCTTCAAGTTGGGGGCTGAGGCCAGGAAATTGGCGTCCAGCCTTGGGGCACCCCAGCTGGTCAGCAGCACGTCGACGTCATTCATAAGGTCGGGGGAAGCAGCCAACTGGCTTCGATTCAGTGGCGGGTGGCAAAAATCAACTGATTCCTCCAGCCGGTCCAGGATATGGCGGGGGTATACATCCGCACGTCGATCGTCATTCATAACCAGCAGTGCACGGAGTTTTTGAGACATGGCAATCCTTCCCGGTCCGATCATTAACATCGGATGTTTGACGTGATTCAGGTCATGCGATAGTTTTGTGGCAACCGCTTTCCAAGGTTAGCATTTTCGCCCTGTGAACGTCTGAATATTTCCTGTCCGGGGTGGAGTCGTCCATGGCATCGACCGCGCCGTTGCGATCAAGGCTCGACGGGGATTACCGGAGAGCAGTCCCAACGCGGGGCCGGGCAACTAACAGGATCCAAACAATGGTCAACACGATTACGAAGGAGTATTCATGACTATCGCTGCTGAGGGAGCGAACGACGGCAAAGAGGTGCGGAAGAATCCCGAAAAACTCTTGTCTTTCAGGAAACCGGCAGAACAGTGGCTCCATGCCCTGCCTCTTGGAAATGGAAGCCTGGGGGCCATGGTCCATGGTGGGGTGCAGCGTGAGCGCATCGCACTGAACCTGGACACATTTTGGTCTGGGGGGCCCCGGAACCACAATGTCTCCGGTGGTCCGGACATTCTCCGGGCAATGCGAGGACTGATTTTTGACGGCAATGCGGACCCGTCTGGCGTGGATGCCCTCGCCCGGCAGATGCAGGGTCCAGCCACTGAATCATTCCAGCCTTTGGGCGATTTGATTATCGAGCAGCTCGACGCCATGGCAGATGAAACATCCCATGTCTACAGTCGTGAGCTGGATCTTTCCACTGCTGTTGCCACCACACACTTTGCCAGTCAGCAGGGAGGATTCTCCCGGGAAGCATTCTGTCCCCACGCAGATAATGTGCTGGTTGTCCGGCAGGTATCGACCATCAAGGGCGGGTTGAATCTGCGTGTCACGCTTCACAGTGTGCACAAGTCCGTGGCAGCACCTGATGGAGGCAGGTCTCCGCGTCCGCTGGAGCAAACCATGGGCCTGTCGGGACGCGCTCCGGATTCCATTCCCGGTATGGGCTCCGACGTCGATGCAGGCGTTTCGTACAGTCAGCAACAGGGCATGCTGTTCGACCTTGCCGCACTGGTCACTGCAGATCAGGGCGAAGTCTCACTCTGTGCTGACGGGTCGGTGGAAGTCCGGGGGGCGACGACGGTATCAATTCTGCTCAGCGCAGCTGACTCCTACATCGGCTGGTCCTCCGCACCACATGAACGGCTTGACGATCTTCGCGCTTCAAATCTGGCGATCCTGGCTGCCGCGGCCGAATTGGACCATGAAGCATTGTTGGCCCGCCACCGGGACGACAACTCAAAACTGTTCAATCGTGTTGAGTTGGACCTTGGCGGTACCGCTTCGGAGAACGCATCGCCCACGGATGAACGGCTCGTGGGCCTGAGAGCCGGATCAACGGATGCCGGCCTCGCCGAACTGCTGTTCAACTTTGGCAGGTACCTTCTAATCGCCTCCTCCAGGCCAGGAACCAAACCTGCGAACTTGCAGGGAATATGGAACGCGGACGTCCGTCCGCCTTGGCGCTCGAATTGGACCGCCAATATCAACGTGCAGATGAACTACTGGGCTGCCGAGACAACGGGGCTGGCGGAGTGCCACGAACCGCTGCTCGAATTTATCGCCGAGCTTGCAGAATCCGGCAGCCACACAGCGACGGAACTCTACGGCGCTGGCGGTTGGACCTCCCACCACAATCTCGACATTTGGGGAACCACATGGCCTGTAGGTGGGGGTGACGGCAAGCCGCGGTGGTCCATGTGGCCCCTCTCGGCGGCCTGGCTGTGCCGCCACCTCGTTGACCACAATGATTTTTCCCCGGACCCGGCATTTCGTCGGCGGGCGTGGCCGGTGATTCGAGGAGCCGCGGAGTTCCTGCTCGACTTCCTTGTGACAGATCCGCGGCCGACAGCGGCCCCCGGCACCCTGGTAACGGCGCCCTCCACGTCACCGGAGGCCTCATTCATTGGGCCGGACGGTCAAGTGATGGCCCTGGGGGTCATGACCACCATGGACAACTGGCTGATCAGGGAGCTGTTCGGCTCCTGCCTCCGCCTCGCAGCCACTGATGCGCAGTGTGCGGCGTTGGCCCCGGACGGATTTTCCAGCCGCCTCGCAGAGGCCCTGGACAGGTTGCCGGACATTGGGTTGCTGGAGGGTGGTGGCATCAATGAATGGGAGAGCAAGTATCAGGATGAGGACCCCGGCCACCGTCACCTGTCCCATCTTTATGGACTGTACCCCTCCAACCTGGTGGATCTCCATCAGACTCCACGCATGGCCGAAGAGGCTCGACTGGCACTTGAGCGCCGACTCAAGTCAGGCGGTGGCGGAACGGGATGGAGCCAGGCGTGGGTCGCGTGCCTGTGGGCGAGGCTCGGCGACGGATCGGCAGCTTTACGAAGCATCAACTCGCTCCTGAGCGACTCCGTGGCCGACAATTTGCTGGACCTCCACCCGCCCCGGATCTTCCAGATCGATGGAAACTTTGGAGTTGCCGCTGCCATGGCCGAAATGTTGTTGCAGAGCCACAGTGGGGAAGTAAAAATACTCCCGGCCCTCCCGCCGGAATGGCCGCGGGGAAGCGTCCGCGGATTACGAGCCCGAAACGGCCTGGTTGCAGCCATTGGCTGGGCGGACGGCGTGGTTTCCTTCGTTGAGCTCGAGGGCAGGCCCCTGCAAGTGGTCCGGTTGCGACTGCCCACCCTCTCGGCCCAAGCCTTGAACCTGGACGTAGTGCACACCATTCAAATTCCGGAATCCGGAAAATACCGTTTGAATCCATGCCGTCCTGCTGCGACGGCCCTCAATCACGAGGCACTGGCACATTGATGGAACATCCACTCGAAAGGAATTGTCCATGAGCTTGACCAAAATTCGCCCATCGCCGCCGCCTCTGGAAGCAAGGAAAGACCTGCCTATCAGGCCCAAGCTCTCGTTGTGGTCACGGATCAAGCGCGATAAACTCCTACTTTTCTTTGCTTTGCCAGGCATAGCGTTGCTGTTGACCTTCCAATACATTCCGCTGCTCGGAAATGTGATTGCATTCCAGGACTACCAACCGTTCCTGGGGATCATGCACTCGCGATGGTCAGGCTTCGACAATTTTTCCGTCATTTTCAACGGTGACCCGGCATTTCTCAACGCCCTCAAGAACACGCTGATCATCACGGCCCTGCAAGCGGTCTTCGTTTTTCCGGCGCCAATCCTGATCGCTCTTCTGCTGAACAGCCTGCTGTCGAATAGAATCCGGCAAATTGTCCAATCCATCCTGTACCTTCCGCATTTTCTCTCGTGGGTCATTGTTGTTGCTGTCTTCCAGCAGATCCTGGGCGGCTCCGGCATGATCAACAATTACTTGCGGGCAAACGGCCATGACCCCATCTCCATTATTGGAAATTCGGAACTGTTCACCACTGTGATCACGAGCCAGGTTATTTGGAAAGACACGGGTTGGGCAACGATTCTCTTTCTGGCAGCGCTCGCCCAAATTGACCGCTCCCTTTATGAGGCATCGGCCGTCGATGGTGCCAGCCGCTGGATGCAGACCTGGCACATAACCCTGCCCGGGTTGCGTTCCATTATCATCCTGCTCTTTATTTTGAAGCTGGGGGACTCCCTCACCGTCGGTTTCGAACAATTGGTCCTCCAACAGCAGGCGGTGGGGCTGGGCGTGTCAGAAGTCTTGGACACCTATGTATTCAACAACGGCATTATCGGCGGAGCGTGGGGAGTCGCAGCCGCCGTCGGGCTCGTCAAGGGCGTTGTCGGTGTGGTCCTGGTCCTTTTGGCCAACAAACTAGCCCATTTCTTCGGCGAAGAAGGAGTTTACAAATCATGAGCCGGAAAATTATTGACGGAATGCCCGCGCCCGCCATGGGGACAAGGCTACTCAAGGGGTTCATCCTTCTCCTTATCTGCGCCGTGGTCATCGTCCCGTTCATTGGCATCATCTCGACGTCAGTGGCCTCACCGGAGCAAGTGAATAAGGCCGGTGGATTTGTCCTATTCCCGGACTCGGTGCAGTGGTCAGCCTATGCGTCCGTCCTCTCCGGGGGAGTGGTCACCCGCTCCTTGTTTGTCAGTGCAGGCATTACCGTTGTTGGAACGCTTCTCAGCCTCACAGTCACCAGCATGCTGGGCTGGGCACTGAGCCGGCGCAGCATGGTGGGCAACAAGTTCATGATCATGCTGGTCCTGTTCAGTCTGCTCTTCACCCCCGGGATGATCCCCACCTACCTGATGGTCAAGCAGCTTGGAATGCTCGATTCCTACTGGGCCCTGATTGTTCCCACCATGGTTAGCGGCTTCAACGTCATTGTCATGCGTTCCTTCTTCTCAGGTATTCCCGCTGAACTTATTGATGCCGCGAGGATGGACGGTGCCGGCGAGTGGCAAATCTTCCGACGGATCGCGTTGCCTCTCTCAAAGGCAGTTATGGCGGTCATTGGCCTGTTCTACGCCGTTGGATATTGGAACTCCTTCTTCAACGCCATGCTGTACCTCAGCGATTCTGCAAAGTGGCCGTTGCAGCTTGTCTTGCGGACGTACGTGGTCAACGGCACCCAACTCGGCGAAGCCGATCTGGGAGCCCTGGACGCGGTGCTTCCGCCGGAGCCATCAATTCAAATGGCCATCCTCGTCATTGCGATTGTGCCCATTCTGCTCGTGTACCCGTTCCTGCAAAAGCACTTTGCCAAGGGCGTGATGACTGGCGCCGTCAAGGGCTAGCCAGTCGCTGATTGCCAATAATTGACTTTGAATCCACCAGAGAGATGAAACCATGAAAACTTTCCAAAAATCAGAACTGTCACGCCGCGGAATTCTTCGAGGAACCCTCGCCATGGGTGTAATCGCCGCATTTGGCGCACCGCTTCTCACCGCGTGTGGTGACGGCGGCATACCTGCCGGAGCCAATGCGGGCAACGCCTCGCTCCCGACTTTCGTTAAATTCCCTGGTGTCACTGCCGACCTGCCCGGCACCAATGCAGGCGTCACCGATGGGTATTTCACCTACCCGGCCAACCCGCCGAAAACTACCACAGGGATTCCCGGTGACGGCAAGCCCATCACCGTCATGATGCCCGCGGCCGGCGCCATCCCACCGGCCCCGGACCAGAACGCCTACGCGCAGGAGCTGAACAAGAGGTTGGGTTCCGAGCTGAAAGTGGCGTGGACACCCTCTGCCGACTGGTCCCAGAAGCTGGCCACGACCATTGCCGGCGATCAGCTTCCGGACGTCTTCAATCTGTTGAATGAAACTCCCGACTTTCCTTCGATGCTGGAGGCCAAGGCCCTGGACCTGACGCCGTATCTGGCCGGCGACGCCATCAAGAAGTATCCCGCGCTGGCCAACATCCCCACGGAAAGCTGGCGTGGGGCAGTCTTTAACGGCAAGATTTTTGGCCTGCCGATTCCCCGCGGAATAACCACATCCCGAATCCTCTACCGCAGGGAGGACATTCTTGAGCAGTTGGGGGCCACCGCCGTGCCGACCAGCTTTGCCGAATTCCTCGAACTCTGTGAAACAGTGACCGAACCCTCCAAGAACCGCTGGGCCCTTGCCAGTCTTCCCATGACGTTCGTTCAGGAAATGTACCAGCTGCCCAACAACTGGTCTGAACACGACGGGGCCTTCAGTCATCTTTTCGAACATGAAAACATGAAGGCAGCACTGGAAGCAGGCCGCCAGCTCGTTGCTGCAAAAGTTGTCAACCCTGACGCGTTCGCATCGGCGCAGGCGCAATACAAAAAATGGTTTGACGCTGGCACGGCTGTCATGGTTGAAGACAGCTTGAGCGCTTGGCAGGGATTCCAGCGCCGAGGCGTCGCCATTCCGGGGTTCAAGATGGCCGCGTACCCGGCACCCGGTGCTGACGGTGGAAGTGGCAGCTTTTGGCTCGGAGATCCCAACCACTCCATCAGCGCCATCAACAAAAAGTCCAAGGACAGGGTGGAAACCATTCTGAACGTTTTCAACTGGCTGGCATCACCGTTTGGCACCGAAGAAGACATGCTCAGGCAGTATGGCGTTGAGGGGCTCGACTATGAGCTGGATGGGAGCGACCCCATTTTGACGGACCAGGGCACCCTTGAAATCAAGGCAAATCCCGTCTACCTCACCGGGTCACCAGCAACGCTGTACATCTCACAGGGTGAGGACGCAGTACGGGCCCGCCATGACGCGGAGGAAGCCCTGGTGCCCCTGGCCGTCAAGGACGCCAGCAACGGGTTGTACTCTGCGACCGCATCACGTACCGGGGCGCAACAGCTCAAGTCGATGGAGGCACTGCAAAATGACATTGTTCAGGGCCGTAAGCCGGTATCCGCTTGGGATGCAGGAGTGAAGGACTGGCAGGGCAAAGCCGGTGACAAAATGCGTTCAGAGTATGAAGAGGCGTTTGCCCAACTCAAAAACGCCTGACCCCATCCCACCATGGCCGGATCCCAATGAGCAGGCCGTGCGCCTATAAATGGCTGGAACAACTTGACACGGAACGGTCCGCGCACCTGAGTTCTCTGCGCGCGGACCGTCCGCCTAGTGAAACGAAGGCCTGCCACCGTACCCGTCCGGACGCATCGAAAAGAGCACACCATGAAATTCTCAGTATTCACCGCTTCAACTCCGGAATGGACGCCGGAGGAGGCTGCAGCAACCCTCGCCGCGCAAGGGTGGGACGGGATTGAATGGCGAATCACCGATCAGGAACCAGCCGCTGAACCAGGATTCTGGGCCGGTAATAGGTCCACGTGGGCCCTCACCGGGCTGGAAAAGGTTCTGGCGCGAATCGCGGCCGTCACCTCAGCAGCCGGCCTCGAGTACTCCGGTATCGGCGGATACGTGCGGTGTGACAACCATGATGACGTTGAGCGCATCCTGGCGGCGACGGCTCACCTGGGTGCCGGACAAGTCCGTATTGTGGTGTTGCCATTGGGCGCCTCTGCCATGGGCGGAGAGCCCACCGGGCGTGATTACCGGGACCTTTTTGCGGAAACTCGGGAGCACTTTGCCTGGGTTGCCGAACGGTCTTCGTTCCATGGCGTGAAGGCCCTGGTTGAGCTCCACCACCAGACGGTGACATCATCGCCGTCGTCCGCCTTGCGCTTGCTGGAAGGGCTGGACCCGAACCATGTTGGCGTCATCCATGATCTGGGAAACCTCGTCGTCGAAGGTGGTGAAGAAAGCCTGGCAGGGCTGCAACTTTTGGGGGACTACCTCGCCCATGTCCACGTCAAAAACGCTGCGTGGCGTCAACTCCCTGGCACGGGTGCGGAATCCGCTTGGAAACACGAGTGGTCAACCCTGCGAGGTGGAATCGCCGACGTGCCACGGTATTTCGGGGCTCTGGCTGCCGTTGGCTATGACGGCTGGGTGACAGTGGAGGACTTCTCCACCGAATTGCCCCTCGCAGAACGTACCGCCGACAATCTCACCTATCTCCGGTCTCTCGTGCAACCGTGTTAGTCGAGGTGTGTCCGCTGGCGTTGCTGCGGCTCGGCATGGGTGAGCCGTCCGGCGTCGAACGCAAGGCAGAAATAGTGCGCCAGCACGTGAGCCGTGCTGGCCAGCTTTTACACAACAAAGCCGCTTACTGACAAGTAGCTCGGCTTAGTCACTAAAAATGACGTGAAATCGGTAGACCTGCGTCACATTGAGTTGCGCCTAAGGTGAGCCTGCCCTTCTAATGGATTGCGATCAATTTTTGTTCGCTAATTATCTCTACCGCCGAGAGGCCCCCATAATGTTTAGCAAATTGCAGTTCAGCAAAGCCGCTTTGACGGCGCTGGCTGGAGTATCCGTTCTGGCACTTGCCGCCTGCAGTGGCGCAGCGGCACCGGCCGAAAGCACAAGCGCAGCAGGCTCAGCCACTGACGCCATCACTGTTTACAACGCCCAGCATGAGTCGCTGACGCAGGCGTGGGTGGACGAGTTCACCAAGGAAACCGGCATCAAGGTCACCGTGCGCAACGGTGACGACTTGGAGCTGAGCAACCAGATCATCGCAGAAGGCGCCAAGTCGCCGGCCGATGTGTTCCTGACCGAGAATTCTCCCGCCATGACGCAGGTTGAAAATGCCGGCCTCTTCGCCGACATCAGCGCCAAGGTGCAGGAGCAGGTTCCTGCCGAGTACCGCCCCTCCACGAACAAGTGGGCCGGCATTGCCGCTCGCAGCACCGTTTTTGCCTACGACACCACCAAGCTGAAGGCTGATCAGCTGCCCAAGTCGCTCATGGACTTGGCCGATCCCGCGTGGAAGGGCCGCTGGGCCGCGTCACCGTCCGGCGCCGACTTCCAGGCGATCGTCTCCGCCATGTTGGAGCTCGAGGGTGAGGATGCAACGCTGTCCTGGTTGAAGTCCATGAAGGAAAACTTCAAGGCTTACAAGGGCAACAGCACCGCCATGAAAGCCGTCAACGCCGGCGAAGTTGAAGGCGCTGTCATCTACCACTACTACTGGTTCGGCGATCAGAACAAGACCGGCGAGAATTCCAAAAACGTGGCCATGCACTACTTCAAGAATGAAGATCCGGGCGCTTTTGTCTCCATCTCCGGCGGTGGCGTTTTGGCCTCCAGCCAGCACCAGGACAACGCCTCGAAGTTCCTCGAGTACGTCACGGGCAAGGCCGGCCAGACCATTCTGCAGACCGGCACCAGCTTTGAGTACCCGGTTGGCTCCGGCGTTGCCGCCAACGAGAAGCTGACCCCGCTTGCCGATCTTCAGGCCCCCAAGATTGACCCTGCCAAGCTGAACTCCGCCAAGGTGACTGAGCTGATGACGCAGGCTGGTCTACTGTAGTTTCAATGACCTCTGAACACAGTACGACGGCGGATGGTGCGCCGGGTGCCACAATCTCACCTAGCGCCGCTGGGGGCCGGGGCTCACGCCTAGGCCCCCGGCCCGTCGTCGTACTTTGTTTGCTGATTGCCGCGTTCTCCCTGCTGCCGCTGGGCTTCGTGGTGGTTGCCACCGCCAACGCCGGGTGGGACACCGTTGTGAAATTGGTGTTCCGCCCGCGTGTTGGCGAATTGTTGTTTAACACGCTGTCACTGGTCCTGATCACAGTGCCGCTGTGTGTGGTGCTGGGCATTGGCGGGGCATGGCTGGTGGAGCGCACCCGCCTGGCCGGGCACAAGGCGTGGGCGGTGTTGCTGGCGGCGCCGCTGGCCATCCCGGCCTTTGTGAACAGTTATGCGTGGGTTAGCGCCATTCCGTCCCTGGGTGGAATCTTTGGCGGCGTCCTGATTTCCGTGCTTTCCTACTTCCCGCTGGTTTACATTCCAGTGGCGGCGGTGCTGAGCAGGCTGGACCCTGCCCTGGAACAATCCGCAGCGTCACTGGGGCTGGGACCCTGGCGGGTGTTTTACAGGGTGGTGCTGCCGCAGTTGCGGCTGGCGGCGGCCGGTGGCGCATTGCTCGTGGCACTGCACCTGTTGGCTGAATACGGCGCCTTCGCCATGATTGCTTTCGACACCTTCACCACAGCCATCTACGACCAGTACCGGTCAACGTTCAACGGGGCGGCGGCCAACATGCTGGCCAGTGTACTGGTGCTGTTTTGCCTGCTGCTGCTGGTGGCTGAGTCCAAATCGCGCGGCAGCGCACGGTATGCGCGGGTGGGTGCCGGAGTGCAGTCCAACCCCACACGCCTGGCCTTGGGGATGTGGCAGCTGCCGGGGCAGTTGGCCCTGGTGGCTCTGACCGTCCTGGCATTCGGTGTGCCGCTGTGGCACGTGGGCCGCTGGCTGCTTGCCGGAGGCAGCGAAATTTGGGTCCGGGACGATCTGCTAACCGCGTTGTTGCAAACCCTTGGCTACGGCCTGGCCGGCGCCGCCCTGACCACAGTGCTGGCCTTTCCGCTGGCGTACTTGGTGGTGCGCCATCCGGGCCCCTTCAGCAAGGTCCTTGAGGCCGTCAACTACATCTCCAGCTCCATGCCGGGCATTGTGGTGGCGCTGGCGCTGGTGACAATCACCGTTCACAACGTCCCCGCCATCTACCAAACCTCGGTGGTGCTGGTGGCAGCCTACGCACTGCTGTTCATGCCCCGGGCCCTGGTGAATCTGCGGGCCGGGCTGGCGCAGGTGCCGCGTGAGCTCGATGAAGCGGCACAGGCATTGGGGAAGCCGCCGTTCATTGCCTTCCTGCGGGTGACGTTGCGTCTTTCGGCCCCCGCGGCCGCGGGTGGCGCTGCCTTGGTGTTCCTGGGAATTGTCAACGAACTGACGGCCACCTTGCTGCTGGCACCCAACGGCACCCGGACTTTGGCCACCGCGTTTTGGTCCCTCAGCAGCGAAATTGATTACATGGGTGCAGCGCCCTATGCGCTGTTGATGATTGTGCTCTCAGCTCCCATGACGTACTTACTTTTTGTGCAATCCAAGAAAGCCGCAGGCCAATGACGTCTCAGCCCACCAACCCCGGCGGCACCACCAACAAGGCGGGCCGGACCGCCGGTGACGTGCCGGACCACTTGCAGGTGACGGGCGTACGCAAGAATTTTGGCAGTACCGAAGTGCTTAAGGGTGTGGATTTGGCTGTGGCGCAGGGCCGCACCACGGCCATTGTTGGCCCCTCCGGTTCGGGAAAGACCACGCTACTGCGCCTGATAGCCGGTTTTTCAGCCCCCGATTCCGGCCGCATTGCCTTAGCCGGTGAGGAAGTGGCGGGCCAATCCACCTGGGTTCCGGCCCACAAGCGCAGCGTCGGATATGTGGCCCAGGATGGGGCGCTGTTCCCACATCTGAGCGTTGGCGCAAACATCGCGTTTGGCCTGCCCCTGCGGGGCAAGGCTGCCTCCTTGCGGGTGGGGGAGCTGCTGGAAATGGTGTCGATGGATGCCTCCTACGCCAAGCGCCGCCCGCACCAGCTTTCCGGCGGCCAGCAGCAGCGGGTGGCGCTGGCGCGTGCCCTGGCCCGGCAGCCCGAGCTGATGCTGCTGGATGAACCGTTCAGCGCCCTGGACGCCGGTTTGCGGGTTGCTACGCGCCGGGCCGTGGCCCAGACGCTTGAGCAGGCAGGTGTCACCACCATTTTGGTGACCCATGACCAAGCCGAGGCTTTGAGCTTTGCCGATCAAGTGGCTGTCATGCGGGACGGCAAATTGGCGCAGATCGGCAGCCCGTTTGTTGTTTACACGCGGCCCTCGGATAGGGCCACGGCCGAGTTCCTGGGGGACGCAGTGATTCTTGAGGCGTGGATGGAGGGCTCGCTGGCCCTGTGTTCACTGGGTGGAATCCCTGTGCGCCGCCCGCCTGCCCAAGGCAAGGTGAACTTGATGCTGCGCCCCGAGCAGATCCGGATTGCCAGTGGCGGGCCCATCCGCGGCCGTGTGGTGGACACCGACTACTTTGGCCCGGAAACCACTGTGCGGATCCAGCTGGAACCCATCGCGGCCGATGCAGCCCACCCCGTGGACCCGCACCAGCCGGTGGGCGGGGAGATCATCAGCATCCGGCATTGGAACGCCATGCTGGCCCGGCCGGGAACTGAACTGTTCTTGAAAGTTGTGGGGGAGGGCGTCGTCTTCCCGCTGGAGGGCTGATTCGGGCCAGTTCAGGCCCTTCACCCATTCCAAACCGCAGCTGATGCGGGTGCGACGGCGTCGCACCCGCATCAGCTGCGGTTTGGAATCAGAAGACCGGTGAGGCGGAGAATAGGACTCGGCGGCTGGCAGGGGCCGAAACCCAGCATTCATTAACCAAAAAACCCCGCCTTGGCGGGGTTTTAGTGGAGCCTCCAAACAGAATCGAACTGTTGACCTTTTCATTACGAGTGAAACGCTCTACCAACTGAGCTATGGAGGCCTGTGCTAGCTGAAAGTCCCTATTGGGGCTAGCTGCTGAACACAAGAAACAACTCTAATATGCGCGGGGCGGATGTACAAAATCGGCCCTGCCCAGAAGCTGCCCAGAAGTCAGAAGATTTAGCAGCTGGTTCCAGATGCCGGCACTTTTCCGTCCACAAAGTATGCGTCCACCGTGGATGTCAGGCATTCGTTGGCGCGGCCGTAAGCCGTGTGGCCATCGCCGTTCCACGTGACCAAAACAGCTGAGTCAAGCTGCGTGGCCAACGCCTCCGCCCACCCGTACGGTGTTGCAGGATCGCCAGTGGTGCCCACCACCAGGATGGGGCCCGCACCAGTCGCAGAGATGGGGGCGGGATTTCCCGTGGCCTGGTGCGGCCAGTATTTGCAGGACAGTCCGGAGAAGCTCAGCAACTTCCCAAAGGTGGGGGAAGCCTCTTCAAGGGCAACCGCCTGTTCGCGCATGTGGGCAATGTCCGAGTTCATGGGGTAGTCAAGGCAGTTGATGGACGTAAAAGCGGCTGCGGTGTTGGACTGGTACTTGCCGTCCGAATCGCGGTCGGCGGAGAAATCAGCCAACAGCAGCATCCCTGAGGCGTCGCCGGCGAATGCTTGTTTCAAGGCGCCCCTCAAGGGTTCCCAGAGATCGGTGGAGTACATGCCAAAGGCCAGTCCACCGGTGAACTCTGTTCCAGTGACCACACGGCCGGCAGGGGTTTCCTGCGGGGTGGCCGTGTAGACGGCCTGCAGATCGCGGATCTGCGCCATGGCTTCATCCACGGTTCCCGTGACGGGGCATTCGTTTGTTCCCAAGCAGTCCTTGGCCCAGGCCCGCAAGGCATTTTCAAAACCAACGGCCTGGCCCATGGATACCTGGTCAATGTCCAGGGACGGGTCCATGGCGCCGTCAAGGGAGAATTTTCCAACCCGGGCAGGGAATAGTCCGGCGTAGGTGGCACCTAGTTTGGTGCCGTAAGAGAACCCCATGTAGTTCAGTGCAGCGTCGCCCACAATGGCCCGCAAAATGTCCATGTCCTTGGCTGAACTGACAGTGTCAATGTATTCAAGGACTGGCCCGGAGTTTTTCTTGCACAGTTCTGTTTGGCGCTTGGTCTCGTCCTCCGCGCGGGCCAGGCCGGCGTCGGTGGACGGGTTAAAGGGCACCTGCCGGGCGGCGTCCATCTGGGCGTCGTCCAGGCATTTCACGCCGGCGGAGGCTTGCACGCCGCGAGGGTCAAAGCCCACCACGTCGTAGGCGCCGCGCAGCTTGTCGGAGAAGTAGCTTTTGGCCCCGTCCTTGACCATGCTCACGCCCGAGCCGCCGGGCCCGCCGGGGTTGACCAGCATGGCGCCCAAGCGTTTTCCGGTGGCAGGCAGCCGCGTCACGGCAAGCTTGATGGAGTCCTTCGCCGGATCCTCGTAGTTCATCGGGACGTCAACCTCGGCGCATTGGAAACCGCCGTTGCACGAACTCCATGTCACGCTCTGGGTGTAGAAGTCCAGCAATTCAGCCGGCACATCACCCACAACCTCCGGCGCCGCAGAGATCTTGACGGGCGCATCGGGCGCCAGCACTGAACACGAGCTCAGCAACAATGTTGCAATGCTGGCCGCGGCGGTGAGGAACAGGCGGTGGCGGTGGCGCCGCAATACTTTTCCGGCAGACATAGATAAATCCTTCACAGCTTAGAGCAGGCTGACTGCCATGGCTTCAAGGGCCAGCAGCGGGGCAACATTGGTGGTGGTGAGGCGTCGGCGCACGGCGTTGACGGCGTCCATGCGCTCAAGGGTTTGTTCGGGCCGGGTACGGGCCGCAAATTCCTGCAACTGTGCACGCAGCGGGTCGTTGACGAGCTCCACGGTTTCCCGTTCGACGCCGGACCCTCCCCGGGTGTCAAGCTGCAGTACCAGCACATCCCGGTAGAAGGAGAGCAGGTCGGTCAGGGCCCGGTCCAAGTGGTCCGTCACCGAGCGCTTGCCGCGGCGTTTTTGGTCCTCTTCCAGGGCCCGGACCTGGCTGCGCATCGATGGCGGCAGTGCCCCTGTCTCGGGGGCGCCCAGGTTGCGCAGCAGCGTGGCCTTCTCGACGGCGTCGCGCTCTTCATTGGAGGAGGACGCCTCGGCCTGGGCAAGCTCCAGCAAGGACGCCGCGGCGTGAACAGCCGTGGTGACATCGCGCAGATTCAACGGCAGCCGGACAGTGGCAACACGGCGCTCCCGGGCTCCGGGGTCGCTGGCCAGGCGGCGGGCAATGCCAATATGGCTTTGTGCGGCGCGGGCAGCATTGAGGGCCAGTTCGGGGTCAATGCCGTCACGGCGCACCAGCAAGGCGGCAACATCGGCCACCGGCGGCAAGCGCAATGTCAGGGTTCTGCACCGGGAACGGATGGTGACAAGCACGTCCGCCGGGCTGGGTGCGCAGAGGATCCAAATGGTCCTAGGCGGCGGCTCCTCGATGGCCTTCAGGAGCACATTGGTGGTGCGCTCGGCCATCCTGTCTGCATCGCCCACGATCATGACGCGCCAGCGGGCGGAAGACGGGCTGTCGTGGGCCTTGCGCACCAAGTTGCGGGCTTCCTCGATGGAGATGGTGGTTTTTTCCGTGGCGACGAAGGTGACATCGGCATTGGTTCCGGCCAACGTGGTGTGGCACGCCTTGCAGATGCCGCAGCCCCTTGCCACCAGCTCCGGGCGTTCGCACACCAGTGCCGCGGCAAAAGCCAGCGCCGCATTGGAGCGGCCGGATCCCGGCGGGCCCGTCAAAAGCCAGGCATGTGTGGGCTTCTCCGACTGGGCTGCGCGGCGCAGCTGTGCCACCACGGAGTCCTGCCCCTGGAGGTCTACCCAGACACTCATGCGCGGCCAGCGTCGCCGGTGGCCGTCCCGGCATTTTGGGCGGAATTCTGAGCCAGGAGTGCCGTAACACGTTGTTCAATGGCCTGGGCAAGTTCCGGTATTGCATCGCCGGCGGGCAACACCAAATAGTGGTTGGGGTGTGCCGCTGCCCGCTCCAGGAATGCGGCACGAATCGTGGCGTGGAAGGCGTCAGGTTCGGATTCCAGCCTGTCTTCCTGCGCATCTCCTGCCGTGCGCCTGGACCGGCCTGCAGCAGGTGTTACATCCAGCAGGACCGTCAAATCCGGCCACAGACCGCTGGTGGCCCAATCGTTGAGTTGCACTATGGTGTCGATGCCCAGCCCCCTGCCGGCGCCTTGGTAGGCAATGGAGGAATCGGCGTAGCGGTCGCTGATGACCACCTCGCCGCGGGCCACCGCCGGGGCAATAACCTGGGTGGCATGTGCGGCCCGGGCGGCGGCAAAAATGAGAGCCTCCGTTTTGGCGTCAATCTCGCCCTGCCCATGGTCAAGGACCAGGGAGCGCAGTTTTTCACCAATGGGGGTGCCGCCTGGCTCGCGGGTGCGCACCACCGTCCGGCCCGTCTGGGTAAGGAATGTGGTGAGCAGCGCAGTTTGGGTTGATTTTCCCGCACCGTCGCCACCTTCAAAAGCGATGAATAAGCCCGGCGACGGGGCAGAAGTAGGAGTCACACCATTAGCCTACCGGCCCAAGCTGTATGGTTCCTCGAGTCATCCACAGGCCCCGCCGCCGCCGCCGCCTCGCTCCTGAGCGGCGAGACGTTGACTACCCTCAAATAATCCTCAGACCGGTCCGGGCGTGGCGCAGCTGCTGGCTAGGAGGACAGGGCAGCGGTCATACGGCTCGTATTGGTTCGCATCATTTCCAAATAGCTGCCGGCGCCCTCGCCTGGGACACTGAGTGACTCCGAGAAGAGCGGCACAATGACCACCTTCACGTTGGCCTCTTCTGCCAAGACACGCACGAGCTTGTCCGGTTGGGAAGTGTCGGCAAAGATGGCCGGGACCCCTGCGTCCCGGACGGTGGTGGCCAAATCAAACAGGTCAGCGGCGCTGGGGGCCGCCAGTGTGGTGCCGCTGGGCATGACGGCGCCAATGACCTCCAAGCCAAAGCGGTGCGCCAGGTAGCCAAACACATGGTGGTTGGTGATGATTTTGCGCCTGTCTGGAGCCAAGGCAGCAAATTCCGTGGCCATCCACTGGTCCAGGGCGGCCACCTGTGCGCCGTAGATGGCTGCGTTGCTGTGCAGCAATCCCGGATCGGACAGGCTCACATGCTGTGCCACGGCGTCCTCAATGGCATCCACGGCCATCACGACGCGCTGGGGGTCTGTCCAGAAGTGCGGGTCGGGTGTGCCCGCAGACCCTGCGTCCTGGATTGCGAGTGGATTGACTGCCACGCCCACCTCCAATGCCGGCACCCCCTGTTCCTTGGCTGAGTCGATGTGAGCCAGGACACCTTCCTCCAGTCCCAGGCCATTGAAGACAATCAGTTGCGCCTGTTCCATCTGGCCCGCTTGGTGGGCGGATACGCCGAAGGAATGCGGATCGGCGTTCGCCTCCATGAGGACCACCACGTCGGCAGCGTCGCCCACAATGTTGCGTGTGATGTCACCCAAAATATTGGTGGTGACCATGATGGTGGCTTTTTCGCTGCCCGCAGGTACCGCCGCGCAGGACGTCAACACCCCTGCTGCTGCCATGAGTGCCGCCGCCGCGATGGTTGCACGACGGCGGCCTGCCCCGGCCCGCTGCCAAGGGACTGCCAACCGCCCGCTCACAGTCCGGTCTCCGCGAGCTGGGATGTGGCTCCGGAGGTGGCGAATGTCCGGGCCACCCGCAGCTTGTCCCGGTAGTCGATTTCGTGGATGGTCTGGGTTGCGGGGTGGCTGAGGTAGGCGCGGGTGGCATCCACCAGCAGGGACGGGGGAGCGCCCTCTTCACTCTCGGGGAGAATTTTCTGCTGACTCTCCACCGTGCCCGTGAGCGTGTTAAACGCGTACAAGGTCCCGCTTCTGCCAACACCCAAGGCGGCGGAGCCGTTGCCGGCAGTGGTGGAAGCCGCCAGGGGTTCCGGGCTGGCCATGAATTGCAGCTTTGCGCTGGCCACGTCAAGGTGCCACAATCCCGCGGCGCCCGCCAATGAAACCAATTCGCTGGAGCCGGGCCGGTGGTCAAAGGCCGTGATGCGTTCGGCAGGGCTGGGATAGGGAATTTTTGTGGACGTCAGGGATCCGTCGTCGTCATTGACCACCAGGACGCCGTCGCTGCAGCCAAACACAACACCGTGCCGGGTGCTCGCATGGCCCATGAGCGACGGGCACGTGGTGGCCAGGGCTTTTTCGTCGCCCCCCGCGGAATCGAAGGCGCTGATGGTGGTGGGCAGCTTGTCCGGGCCGGGGGAGCCCGTGATCAGGACATGCCCCTTATAAGGGACCGCCAAGCCACGGTGCGGTGGCCCTGGGATGGTCGCCGCCACCTTGATTTCACCCGAGTCCAGGTCTTCCCGGGAGAGGAGCGATGTTTTCCCCGTCTGTTCCTCGAAGATCGCCACGTGGTGCCCATCGCCGGCAACGGACCCGGCCCCCACAGATAGATCACCTGCCAACTGGCGCGCGGCGGTGCGGTAGAAGTGTTTGTGGTCGCCGTGCTCCACTGTCCACACGCCGGTATCGATAATGTGCAGCTTCCCGGTGGTTGCTGTGTGAACAAACAAATACCGGCCGTCGTCCGCCATGGAGCTCGCGCCGGGAAGGGAGGCGCTGAAACTTTCCTCCCCGGACAGTGGATCAACCATGGCGACGGTGCCGTTTGCCGCCGAAAGGTACGGCAGCAGGCTTTGAGCTTCGCCGGTCTCTGTGGCGCCGGCAACGTAGCCGTGGGCAGCCACGCTGCTGCCAGGGACAGGGGTGTGTGCCGGTGCAGGGGCGCACGCAGCCAGGGCGGTGATGGTCAGTGCTGCCATGGCGGTCAGCGTGGCTTGTTGAGAAGTCATGCGGGAAGAACCTTTCTGCACCACCGCGACGGTGGCATCAGTTTGTGAAGTCATGTGGTGGGGGCGGGTTTTGTGTCAGCGCTGGTGGGAACTGCCGGTGAACAGCGGCGTTGGCGCAGCAGGGGCCAAGCCGCCTTGATGGCGCTGGAGATGAAGAACAGCGCCACGGCCGTGGCGGCGATGGTGGCGCCGGCGGCCGTCCGTGCGTGCCATGACAGCAGGATTCCCACCATCACTGACACGCAGCCCAGAACTGCTGCGACGCCCATGACGGCTGGAATGGACTTCGCCCAGGGCAGGGCGGCCGCGGGTGGGGCGATGAGCAGGCCAAATACCAGCAAGGTGCCCACTACTTGGAACGATCCGGCCATGGCGGCTGTCACCAGCAGTAAAAGTACTGTTGCCGCAAGATCGGGGCGCATTCCCAGGGTTGCCGCCTTGCGTGCGTCAAAGGCCAGTGCCGTAAACGGACGGTGAAAAATGGCTGCCACCAGGGCTGTGGCCGCCAGAATGCCGCAGAGCAGCCAGATGTCGCTGAATTTGACGGCCAAAATGTCGCCAAAGAGAATCCCTGTCAGGTCCACGGCAAATGACCGAGAGCGCGAAATGATGATGACACCTGCCGCCAGCATCCCCACGAAGAGCAGCCCGATCGAGGTGTCGTGGGTCAGCCGCCGGTGCCGGGACATCGCTGAAACGCCGAACGCCATGGCTGCGGCGCTGACGGCTGCGCCCACTACGGGGTTGCCGCCAAGCAGCAGCGCCACGGCGATGCCCGGGAGCATGCCGTGGGACATGGCGTCGCCCAGAAACGCCATGCCCCGCAATACCACCCAAGTGCCCACCATGGCGCAGAGTAGTGCGACGGCGAAACCGCCAATCAGGGCACGTTGGATAAAGGAAACGTCGAAGGGTTCAAGCAGCCAGTCCATCACTTGAGCATACTATAATGAGAATCATTATCAATTACGAAGGAGTGTGCCTTGGGTGCTGCCAGTGTTGAGAACGTTGTTTTCTCCTATGGATCGCGGCGGGTGATTGACGGGTTGGACATTCATTTCCGTGCCGGGGCGCTAACGGCTGTCAAGGGCGCCAATGGCTCGGGGAAGTCCACCTTGCTGGGTTTGATTGCCGGCACCTTGCGGCCCTCGCAGGGGGCCGTTCATCTGGCCGAGGCGGCCCGTCCCGCCTTGGTGTTGCAACACAGCGCTGTTTCCCAGGCACTTCCCCTGACCGTGCGGGCGGCGGTGGAAATGGGTTGTTGGGGCAATCGCAGCTGGCTGCGCCGCCTGCGTGCGCAAGAGCGCGGGGAGGTGGCGGAGTTGCTGGACCGGCTCGGCTTGACCGAGCTGGCGCATCGCCAATTGGGGGAGCTTTCCGGTGGGCAGCGCCAGCGGGTGTTGCTGGCTCAGGGGCTTGCCCAGCGCTCAAAGCTGCTGTTGCTGGACGAGCCAACAGCGGGTGTGGATGAGCAATCGCATGCAAGGATTCGGGAGGTCATCGCCCATGAACTGGCGCGCGGGGTTGCTGTCATCGAGGTGACCCACAGCAATGCCGATGCCGCGGAAGCTGGGCGGGTGCTTGTGCTGGCGGACGGCCGCCTGGTGTCCGACTCACTGGGCGTTGCCTAGGATGTGAAGCCCTGATGCAAAAGTGCGGGTGTTGCGGGCTCCGCGGAGCCCGCAACACCCGCGCCGGGTGGATCAGACTGGCTGGATCAGCCGGAGATGCCGGTGATTTCATTGGGTGTGTGCGCCAGCGAGTGGCTTGCCGTGACGGTGGACGAGCCCAGGTCCACCACGTGGAGCAGTTTCTTGGCCGGTTCGCTCACGTAGGCGGTGGTTCCATCCACAAAGATGGCCGGGCGCGGCTGCTGCCAATCCAGGGGTTCCTCCCACGGCGCCACAACCGTGACGGCGCCGCTCTCCTTCCCGGAGTTGGCGTCATGGATGTGCAGCTTGCCGTCCGTGCCCAGAATCAGCGCGGCCCCGTCGGCACTTCTGGCCAAGGAGCGGAAGGAGTACGAGTAGTTGATGGGGACCAGCGTGAGTGTTCCGGTGGCCGTGTTGGTCAGCGAAAACGTTGCGGGGCGCTCCAATTCGGCGTTCTTGTCCTTCTTGTAGTCGCCCAGAACCACCGGCGATGCGTCGCTGCCGGCCTGATTACCGATCCTCCCATAGCGCTCGGGTGCGGCGATCTTGGTGATCTTTCCATCCTTGACCACCAGCAGGCCGTCCTGGCAGCCGACGACGACGGCCCCGCCTTGCGCCGTTGCCTCACCGTGGACCCCTGGGCAGTCATTGCTTTCCGCCAGGACTTCCCGGGTGCCGTTGCTTGCCGGCTTTGCCAGCAGCTTGACGCCTGAGCGGCTCTCACTGGTGCCCTCGGTGACCACCAGCTCGCCGCCGGCAAGTTGCACGGCCACGCCATGATGCGCGGCGCTGGTCTTGAATTCCTGTGTCGCCGGCAGGGCGCCTTGCCCAAGGTCGCCCGGATTGAAGATCTGGATGCTGCCGGTTCCGTCGTCGAACAGGACCGTGCGGCCGTCGTGGTTGACCACATGCCCCGGTTTGTTGGCCGGGAATTTGAGTTCTTCCAAGGCGGGGGTCCCCGTGAAGTGATGGAAATGGTCGCCATGCTTTTCGGACCAGCTGCCCATGTCGAGGACCTGGAACCCGCCCGCAGTGGAGACCAGCACGTGCCGGCCGTCGCCAGCCGGACTGACCCTGTTGAATCCGGACAGGGGCAGCTCGGCCGCAACCTTGCCTGTGTCCGCGTCGAGAACGCTCATGCCGCCGTCGTGGGTCAGGACCAGCCGGCTCTGGGCTGTCTCCGCTTCATCGCCCCCCTCGGCATGTGCCGCATGGCTGGTGTGCTGGTCGGCGGCGGACGGTGTCGGCGCACTGCCGCAGGCGGACAAGGCCAATGCTGCGGCGAGTGCAAAAGCCGACAGGGCAGGTGTCGTGAGGCGCCGTGCCCGCCGGGTGGTGGTTTCTGGTGGATGGGTGTGTTGTGTGATGGTCATGACACCGATGCTAATCTTAATGAGAATCATTATCAAAATGAAGGAAAGGTGTGACGGCCAAGTGCGCGGGCCGTCGCCGTCATGAAATTGCCACCACGGTGACGCGGGGCACTAATCTGGAGGGTATGACTCTCCACGCACCCAACCATCTTGAGAACCTCAGCCCCGACACCATGGTTGTGGCGGCAGGACGGCCGGCGCGGGAACATGATTCCCCCGTAAACCCGCCCATTGTGCTGTCCTCGACGTACGTGGGCACCGGCGCAGTGGTGGATGGGGACAGGGCCTACGGGCGCTACTCCAACCCCACTTGGGATCCGTTGGAGGAGGCGTTGTCGGAGTTGGAGGGTGCCACACTTCCGGCACTCCTCTTCAGCTCGGGCCTGGCTGCAGTTTCGGCGGCACTGTCCCTGATTCCCGTGGGCGGCGTGCTGGTCATGCCCACCCACTCCTACCAAGGTGCGCTGGTCATGGCGCAGGAGCAATCGGCAAAGGGCCTGTTCACTCTGCGTACCGTGGACATTGCCAACAATGACGAGGTCATTGCGGCCCTCACCGGCTCGGGCGAAAAGGCCGCCAGCATGCTGTGGCTGGAAAGCCCCACCAACCCCATGTTGGAGGTGGCCGACATGCAGGTCTTGTGCCGTTCGGCTCAAGCCGTGGGTGCCATCATCGTCACTGACAACACTTTCTCCACCCCGCTGGTGCAAAAGCCGCTGGAACTGGGTGCCGACCTCGTCCTGCACTCCGTCACCAAATACCTGGCCGGGCACTCGGACGTGGTGCTGGGTGCCCTGGCCACCTCCAATCCGGAGCTGCGCAGCACGCTGTTGCACCACCGCTCCATCCACGGCGCCATTGCCGGCCCGTTCGAAGCGTGGCTGGCACTGCGTGGCCTGCGCACCTTGGCGTTGCGGGTGGAACGCTCACAGGCCAGTGCCGTGGAGCTGGCTCAGCGCCTTGACCTGCACGACGCCGTGGAGCGGGTTTTGTTCCCCGGCCTGCCACTGGATCCTGGCCATAATCGCGCCAAGGCGCAAATGAACGGCTTCGGCTCCATTTTGTGCATTGAGGTCGCTGGCGGGGAAGCCGCAGCCACCGCCTTTGTTGAGGCCTTGCGGCTCTGGACTCCGGCCACGTCGTTGGGCGGCGTGGAGTCCTTGATTGAGCGCCGTCGCCGCCACGCCAACGAGCCGGAGACGGTTCCGGCCAACCTGCTGCGCCTGAGCGTGGGCATTGAAAATGTTGAGGACTTGTGGCGCGATTTGGAGCAGGCGTTTGACCAGCTTTCCGGCCCACAGTAGTTTCCCAGCAAACAGGCAGCCCGGTCAGCATCGTTGACCTGTAAGCTTGAATTGTGGCTATCTTTTTGATCTATGTAGAGTTCCTCATCCTGGTGGCCTTTGGTCTGCTCGCCCTAGGCATTCAGTTGTGGGCGCTGGGCGATTGCCTGCGCACGCCAGCCTCGGCTTTTGAGCGGGTCTACAAGAAGACCAAGACGTTCTGGACGGCACTGACCGCCGGGGCGTCCTTCTTTGGTTTCCTCTTCATCATTGGGCCCATCATGTCCCTGGGGGGTCCGGTGCCGATGGCTCCCTCGCTGGGCATGGGCATGATTCTCTGCCTGGCCGGGGTCACGGCTGCCGGTGTTTACCTGGCCGACGTCCGCCCCGTGTTGGTTGAAGTTCGCGGCCGCGGCAATGGCCAGCAAAACCGTGGATCGTCCTGGTAGTTTAGGGCGCCACGGCTGACCACGCCACGGTCAGCTCACCCAAGCGCCACCGTGAGGGTGCGCGCACCACCGGCCATCCGGCGTCGTACATTTTTTGGCACATGGACAGCCAACGCTGCCGGTTCCCAAACGATGCCAGCGGCGCCCCGGCGAGCCAATGCTGATCCAGCGCCTGCAGAAAACCGTGGATCTTTTCGCCCGGCGCATTGTGGTGGATGAGTGCCTTGGGCAGCCTCTCGGCTACGTCACTGGGCAGCTCGAAGGCGCCAAAGCGCAGCGAAATGGTCAGCGATTGCGGGCCTGTCTTATCCAGCGCAATCCAGGTGGTGCGGCGGCCAATCTCATCGCACGTGCCATCCACAAAAATGCCGTGCGGGGACAGCCGGGCGCGGACCGTGTCCCAAATGAGCGCAACGTCGGCCTCATCATATTGGCGCAGCACGTTGAAGGCGCGGACCATGGTGGCCTGCCCCGGAACCGGAATCTCAAACCCGCCCACCCGGAAATCAAGGCCTTCATGCTCCAGGGGTTTGGCAATGCGGACCCGCTCGGGCTCAATTTCAATGCCCGTGACGTGCACGTCCGGGCAGACTGCCTGGAGACGCGCATACAGTTCAACGGCTGTGGCGGGGGAGCCCCCGTAGCCCAAATCGATCACCAGCGGATTGGCCTCGCGCCGCAGCCGCCACGCCTGCGGGCCTGCCAGCCAGCGGTCCACCCGGCGCAAACGATTGGGGTTGGTGGTGCCGCGGGTGACATTGCCAAAGGGCTTGTTGCGCTGGCGCGTGGCCCTGGCAGCAGGGTCCACGGAATTGCCTTTGACCCGCTGCGCACGTTGAACCACAGAACAAGTTTAGAGGTGCGCGGCAGGAGGTCCTGACCAGGGGTGGCGGGCCCGGACCCTGAAATTATGCGCCAGACCCGCGGTGGGTTTTGCGCATGAGTGTTTATGCGCAGAACTCGCGGCGGGTTCACCGCAGAAGTTCAGGGTCAGGCCCCGCAGAAGCAGTGCCGCGTAGCAATTCAGGTCCGCGCAGCCCCGCCCGGTAGGATGAAACTATGACTTATACGCTGATTTTGCTTCGCCATGGCCACAGTGAGTGGAACGCCAAGAACCTGTTCACCGGTTGGGTGGATGTTGACCTGAATGATCAGGGCCGCACAGAGGCCGCCCGCGGCGGTGAGCTGCTGGTTGAGAACAATGTTCTCCCGGACGTGCTGTACACCTCGCGCCTCAAGCGTGCCATCAACACCGCCAACCTTGCCCTTGATGTTGCCGACCGCGGCTGGATCGACGTCAAGCGCGACTGGCGCCTGAACGAACGCCACTACGGCGCATTGCAGGGCAAGGACAAGGCCCAGACGCTGGCCGAGTACGGTGAAGATCAGTTCATGGAATGGCGTCGCAGCTACGACACCCCGCCGCCGCCCCTCTCCGATGACAGCGAGTTCTCCCAGGCCCACGACCCCCGCTACGCAGACCTGGGTGACGCCCTCCCGCGCACCGAGTGCCTCAAGGACGTCCTTGTCCGTCTGCTCCCGTACTGGGAATCAGACATCAAGGAAGACCTCAAGGCCGGCAAGACTGTTCTGGTCACGGCCCACGGCAACTCACTGCGCGCCCTGGTCAAGCACCTGGACGGCATCTCGGATGAGGCCATCGCGTCCCTGAACATCCCCACGGGCATCCCGCTGGTATACGAACTGGATGAGAACTTCGCCCCCATCACTCCCGGTGGCAAGTACCTGGATCCGGAAGCTGCCGCGGCGTCCATCCAGGCCGTTGCCAATCAGGGCAAAAAGTAACTCCACCGCTTAAAGTACGACGGCGGCGGGCCACCTTTGTTGAAAAGGTGGCCCGCCGCCGTCGAACTTTAACGCAAGCGCGCCCATCCCCAGCCGCTCCCACTTCTCGCAAGCTCGAAGCGGGTCCCTCGCGGCAGTGGGCGCGCCGGGTGTTGCTGCGACAGGCTAGACGGTGAGGAAGTCCTCGGGCTGCCATTCACCCGTCACCAGGTAGGAAACTTTGCGGGCTACGGAGACGCCGTGGTCGCCAAAGCGTTCAAAGTAGCGGCTGGCCAAGGTGACATCCACGGTTGTTGCAGCGGTTTCATTCCAGTCCGGGGCTGCCATGGTGGAGAAAACACTCTTGTGGAGTTTGTTGATCTGGCTCTTGGCGGCGGCAATGTCGCCCACCAGCTCCAAGTCGCGGGAGTCCAGCAGCTCGGTGACCTTCTCCGCAATGACGATGTCCAGACGCGCCAACTCGGCGAAGGTGCTGGTCAGCGACGCCGGAATGACCTGGTTGGGGAAGCGCAGCCGGGTCAGTTGGGCAATGTGACGGGCCAAGTCGCCCATGCGTTCCAGGGACGCGCTCATCCGCAGCGAACCGACAATCATGCGCAGATCGCTGGCCACGGGGCCCTGCAAGGCAAGCACGTCAATGGCGCGTTCGTCCAGGTCGTTCTGCAGGAAATCGATGCGGGCGTCCGCGGCAATGACTTCCTGGGCTGTCTGCAGATCAGCGGCAGCGAAAGCGGTCGACGCCTTGGTGATGGCCTCGCCAACCAGGGCAGAGATCTCAATAAGTCCCTCGCCAATTTGGTGAAGTTCGGCCTGGAAAACTTTACGCACGCGTGTGTCCTTTCATGGGCAGCCCACGGGGGGCCTCAATACGTTCCAGCATGCCACTTCCATGTGAACATGAGCGCACTAAAAGGTGAACGTTTGTTGAACGAGGGCTGTGTGGAGTCAGTTTTGGCTAAAATCACCCCGCAACGGCATAGGCTGGTTGCGTGGATCCCCTGTTGGTTGGAGTAGTTGCCGGGCTTATTGGCCTGACCCTTGGCGTGTTTGGCATGCTCGCCTTTAGCATCAGCGAAAGATCGCGCAAGCAGCCGCTGGATATTGCCGAACCAACGCTGCCCGAGGGCGCTGCGGAAGTGCTTTCGGTGGTGGGCAAGGCCTTCATTGTGATTGACACGGTCGACGGCGTGGTGCGGGCCAGCCCGGGCGCCTACGCCTTCGGTTTGGTGCGCGGCCACACGGTGGTGCACAAGGAGCTGATTGAGCTGGCACACAGAGTGCGTCGTGATGGGGTCATTGAGGAACGCGACTTGATCCTGCCGCGCCAGGTTTTGCCCCATGCGGCGCCCCATCCAAGCCCCACGCCAAGCTCACATTCGGCCGGCACCCAGGGGGCGGCGGTGGAGGCCCACACCGCAAATGTGCCACAGTCATCCACGGCGCCGGGGCAGGGAACCTTGGTGATTCAGGTGCGCGTGGCGCCGCTGGGCGAGGAATACATTCTCCTGCTGGCTGATGACCGCACCGAAATTGCGCGCACCGAAGCTGTCCGCAATGATTTTGTGGCCAACGTTTCCCACGAACTCAAGACACCGGTGGGCGCCATCTCGCTGCTGGCAGAGGCCCTTGAATCTGCGCCGGAGGACCAAGCCACCGTGCGCCGCTTTGCCAAGCGCATGATGACAGAATCCGCCCGCCTGGCCGCGCTGGTGCAGGACATCATTGAACTCTCACGGTTGCAGGGCAAGGACGTTGCCCGCGTGGGCACCGACGTTGACATGAATGCAGTGATCGCCGAGGCTGTGGACAGAACCCGCCTGCCGGCCCAAAGCAAGAACATCAATCTTGCCGTGGGACCGCATAAAGTTGCTGAGGTGTACGGCGACCAGGCCCAATTGGTCACGGCCCTGCGCAACCTGATCGACAACGCCGTGCGCTATTCCCCGGAAAACACCCAGGTGGGGATCGGCCTGTCGGTAGGCGACGGCGTGGTCTCCGTCAGTATTTCCGATCAGGGTGACGGGCTCTCCCCGGTCGAGCAGGACAGAATTTTTGAGCGCTTCTACCGCGTCGATGCCGCCCGATCCCGCCATACAGGTGGCACGGGGCTTGGGCTGAGCATCGTCAAACACATTGTGAGCAACCACGGCGGTGAAGTGACGGTGTGGTCGGCACCGAAAATGGGCTCAACCTTCACCGTGCGCCTGCCGCAACTTTCCCACCCAACGTCCGACGGCGGCGCTGATCACAGCGCGAACCGGCACCCCAGAATGATCTAAGGAGCGCAACAAGCGTGAGCAGAATTTTGATTGTTGAAGACGAGGATTCCATCAGCGACCCGCTGTCCTTCCTGCTGGCCAAGGAGGGCTACGAAGTCCAGGTTGTGGACAACGGTTTGGATGCCATTGTTGAATTTGAGCGCAGCGGCGCCGATCTGGTGTTGCTGGACCTGCAGCTGCCGGGCATGAGCGGCACCGAAGTGTGCAAGCACTTGCGCCAGCGCTCCAATGTTCCCGTCATCATGCTCACAGCCAAGGACTCGGAAATCGACAAGGTGGTGGGGCTGGAACTTGGCGCCGACGACTACGTGACCAAGCCTTATTCCTCCCGTGAGCTGATAGCACGCATCAGGGCCGTGCTGCGGCGCTTGGCGGAGCCGGAAGAGCTCATGAATGCCACAGTGCATGCGGGCCCGGTGCGCATGGACGTGGAGCGGCACGTTGTCAGTGTCCATGGTGAATCCGTGGCGTTCCCCCTCAAAGAGTTTGAACTCCTGGAAATGTTGCTGCGCAACGCCGGGAAGGTGCTCACCCGCGGGCAGCTCATTGACCGGGTCTGGGGTTCTGACTATGTGGGGGACACCAAGACCCTCGATGTTCACGTCAAGCGCCTTCGCAGCAAGATTGAGCCCGACCCGGCAGTGCCCAAATACCTTGTCACGGTGCGCGGATTGGGCTATAAATTCGAGCCGTAGACGGACAACCGTCAATTATGTGCACACCCTTGTCATAAGGGCGTCATATGAGCTTATAAGTTAGGTTTTGATTGCCCCAGTGTGACCCGCGCCATATGCTGTGATGGATAACATTACGGGTGGCCGCTGCGGCTGCATCAAAAATTGAGGGACCTAATTTATGAATTCCCCATCATTGAGGGCCGCACGGCGACCCCGCGGCCGCAAGGTCGTGGCGATCATGGCCACCGCCGCCATGGGACTAATGGCTGTTTCAAGCCCGGCGTTGGCACAAAATACGGCGGTCACGGCAGAATCCGTGACAACCTCGGCCTTGTCTGCCGACAAGGTCATCTTCCCCGGCAACGACGGCAAGGCACACACCGTCACTTTCGACTCCAAGTCGTTGAAGGTGGACGGCGAACGCCTCAACGTCTGGAGCGGCGAGTTCCACTATTGGCGTCTGCCCGGCACCGACGACTGGCGCGACATGTTCCAGAAGATGCGTGCCAGCGGCTTCAACGCCGTCTCGCTGTACTTCTTCTGGGGCCTGCACTCCACCGAGCCCGGCAAGTTTGATTTCACCGGCATCAAGGACATTGAACTCCTGCTGGACATGGCCGAGGAAGAAGGCCTGTACGTCATTGCCCGCCCCGGACCCTACATCAATGCTGAAGTATCCATGGGCGGCCTGCCGGCCTACTTGACCAAGAACGGCTCGCAATCCCTCCGCAGCATGGACCCGGAAGCGCTGCGCGAATCACTGAGCTGGCTCGACGCCTTCAACAAGATCGCCGTCAAGCACCAGGTCTCCGATGGTGGCGGTTCCATCGTAATGTACCAGGCAGAAAATGAGTTGTACGACGAATCCCGTGACCGGGTTCCTTTCATGAAGGACCTCGTGAAGAAGATCAAGGGTGACGGCATCACGGTCCCCGTCTTCCACAACGACTGGGGCTTCAAGGGCGACTTCAATCCCGGAAGCGGCCGGCCGAGCGGCGGCGGCGACACCGGACTGGACTTCTACTCCTTTGACCAGTACCCCTTGGGCTTCAACTGTGCCAATCCCAACCGCGGCCAAATCCCCGACATGGAAGCGCGCTACCGTGCAGTGACGACCACCAGCCCCATGTTCATTCCCGAAGGCCAGGGCGGCGCGTTCACCCCGTGGGGCGCCAGCTTCAATACGGACAAGTGCGCCGAATTTGTTGACCCCGCCTTCACCCGTCAATACGGGGTGAACAACCTCAACAATGGCATTAACATGTTCAACTACTACATGCAGTACGGTGGCACCAACTGGGGCTGGACAGGTTCGCCGTCGTCCGGCTTCACCTCCTATGACTACGGCGCACCCATCAACGAGGACCGCCAGCTCACGCCCAAGGCGGCAGTGCAAAAGGAATTGGGCTACTTCCAAAAAGACTTCGCCCCCATCTCCAACATGGTGCCCCAGGACGGCGCACCCGTCACGGTGGACGCCGCCGCAGGCACCATCAAGTCCTACCAGCGCATCGCCACCGAGAACCTGGCCACAGATTCCGTCACGGGCAACGGCTCCCGTTTCCTGGGGTTCCGCCAAACCGACAGCAACAGCACCACTGAGCTGAAGTACTCCTTTCCCTTGACCCTGTCACCGCGACAGCAGGTCATCGTGGCAAGTTACACCAATGATGACCGGGACACCGCCGCCATCAAGTACACGGGTACGTGGGGCAAGTCCAACGGGGAAGCCTGGGCCGCCGGCAACTACAAGGGCACCGAAACGTTCAGCGAAACCACCGGCGACTCCGTTGAGTACAAGTTCACCGGCGCCGGCATCCGGGTTATTTCCGCCCAGTCCACCAACCACGGCTACGGTGATGTCTACATTGACGGTGTGAAAGTTGGCCAGACCAACACCTACCGAGGCCAGAACGCCAACTTCCAGTATGTTGCCTTCCAAAAGGAGGGTCTGGATCCCAGTGTTGAGCACACCATCAAGATTGTGGTGACAGGCCAGAAGGATGCCGCAAGCCAAGGCACCAACGTCACCATCGACGCCTTTGACGTCATCGCAGCCGCCACACCGGCCACCGTTGTGAAGCTCGACGACGTCGACCCTGCCATCCGCTACTCCGCCGTCGGTGGCGTGTCCCAGTGGGCTCACGAGACGGGCAAGAACTGGACCGTCAACGACTACAAGGGCACGGAATCGTCCAGTCCCACAGCCGGGGCGTTCTACGAGTACACCTTTAAGGCTGCCGAAATCCGCTTGATTTCCCCGCGCGCTTACAACCATGCCAAGGCGGACGTCTTCATTGACGGCGTCAAGGTGGGCGAGACCAACACCTTCAAGTCCGGAACGCCCAGCGAGGCCCAGTTCAAGGCCTTCGAAAAGAAGGGTCTTGACCCCGCCGTGGAGCACACCATCAAGGTGGTCAACACTGGCGTAAAGGGCGATCCTGCCTCGATTGGAACTTTTGTGGCGATTGACGCCATCGAGACCTCAACGCCGGGCAGCACCACCACGCCTCCGGCACCCGCGGACTCCATCACGTTCAACAGGGTCCCGCAAAAGGCAGGCACGTTCCTGAGCATGCACGGCCGCGACGCCAACATGGTCATTGCGGACTACGCCTTTGACGGACAGAAGCTCATGTACAGCACCTCGGAGCTGTTCACGAAGATGCCCGTCGCCACCGGCACACTGCTGGTACTCAACGGCGCCAAGAACGACGCCGGCGAGACGGTCCTCAAATACGCCTCCGAGCCCGCTGTCACCACCTTGGGCGGAACTGCTGTGGAGTCCGTGTGGGACGCTGCCACCAAGACGCTGCGCCTGAACTATGTGCACGGTAGTGGCACCTCGGTGAAGATCAGCGGCGGCGGCGCCCCCGAACTGCGCATTGTCACCACCGACCGTACGGCCACGGGCCAGCAGTGGAGCGTGGATGGCATCGTCAAGGGCGGCACCACCAACAAGAGCGTCATGGTTGCAGGTGTTGACCTGCTCCGCTCCGCCGAGTTCGACGGCGACACCGTCAACCTGGTGGGCGACACCAAGGCAGCGCGCGCCATCAACATTTACGTTCCGGCCGGCATCACCAAGGCCAGCTGGAATGGGCAGGCCCTGGTAACAACAGTTGGTGCCAATGGCCAGCTTGTCGCCAACCTTGGCGGACCGGCTCCGGCTGTCCTGCCGGCATTGACCAACTGGAAAGTTTCGGGTGAAAACCCGGAGTCCGCAGTGGCGTTTGATGACTCCAAGTGGCTGGTTGCCACAGCAACCACAGCCGCCAACACGCGTCAGGGCCCCGGCCCCAACCAGGGCAAGGTCCTGGACACCGCCTTCTACGGCTTCTATGAAGGCGACACCTGGTACCGAGCCAGCTTCACGGCCTCCTCAGCCGCGACCAGCATCCAGCTGCGCGGACAGGGCGGATCCGCCGGAAACATGCTCGTCTGGGTCAATGGCACCTTTGTTGGCGCCGCTGCAGCCACTGGCAGCATGCAAACCCTGCAGGTCCCTGCCGGTGTCATCAAGAACGGCGAAGCCACACTGGTTTCGGCAGTGGTCCGCAACAATGGCCAGAACCTTGACTGGAGCGACGACGGATTGTCCCGCCAGAACCGCGGCCTCTTCGACGCGGTGCTGCCCAGCAGTGGCGCCGTTACTTGGAAACTGCAGGGCGCTAAGGACAAGGCTGCTCCGGTTGATATTGCCAGGACCATGTACAACACCGGTGGTCTGTACGGTGAGCGTGCCGGTTGGTACCTCCCCTCCTACCCGGATGCGATGTGGGCCGACGCCAGCAACTTCAAGCCCGCCAAGGCCGGAGTTACCTGGTACCGCAGCAACTTTAACCTCAGCATCCCCGCCGGCACCGACACAGCCATTGGCCTGAAGGTCAACGACACCAAGTTCGACAACGGACGGCAGTCCTTTGCGCGCGCCGTCATCTACGTCAATGGCTGGAACACCGGCACCTGGGTTGGCAATGTGGGTCCGCAAAGCACGTTCACCATCCCCAGCGGATTCCTGAACAAGAGCGGCAAGAACACTCTCGCCATCGCCCTGTCCACCGAGCGCGACGCCCAGGGCCCGGATTCCTTCACCTTGGTGGATCGCGGAACCAGTCTGGGCGGCGTGCCCACCACGCTGAACACGGCCCCGGATTACACCGCGCCGGTTGTGACGGCGGCGGCTGCCAAGTCCACGGTCGACGTCGGTGAGAAGGTAGCCATCAGCGGAACGTCCGCTTTGGCAGCCATCGGAAACGGTGCAGTCACCAATGCCGTCATCACCTACGGTGACGGTACTGCGGCTGTCACGGTTCCCGTGGTCAACGGTGCGTACTCTTCCGAGCACAGCTTCGCGGCCAAGGGCAACTACGCCAATACGGTGATCATCAAGGATGCCGTTTCCGGCGCCGTCTTGGGCACCAAGGCTGTCGTCATCACCGTGGCGGAACCGGGCACCACGCCTTCGGCAAGTGCCACGGCAACTCCGTCCGCGACGCCGAGTGCCACTCCTTCGGCAACGGCAACGCCTTCGGCAACGGCAACCCCTTCGGCTAGTACCACGGCAACTCCGTCGGCGACGGCAACTCCGTCGGCTAGTACCACGGCAACTCCGTCCGCGACGGCAACTCCGTCGGCTAGTGCCACGCCGTCGACCGTTCCCACCAACACCGCCAGTGGCAGCGTTAGCGATGCAACTGTGGCACCGGGCGGGAACCTGACCATCACGGGGAAGAACTTCAAGCCCGGCACCACGGCAACGTTCACGCTGCACTCGGAGCCGGTCCTGTTGGGCACTTCGGTGGTTGCGGCAGATGGCACAGTCACCTTGACCACCCAGCTGCCCGCCAACGTACCTGCTGGCAAGCACATGGTAGTCATTGCCGGCACCAGCGCCGAGGGCAAATCAGTGGAGGTCAGCATTGCACTGACAGTCACCGGCAGCGGTGCCAGTCAGCCCGCCACCGCGGGGGCAGCCACAACAGCCGCAACCGCAGATGACCTGGCCAGCACAGGCGCCAACGGGGTCCTCCCGATCCTGGCCTTTGCGTTGCTGGCCTTGTTTGCAGGAGCGGCAACCATCTTGGTTCGCCGCCGCCGCATCCATGGCTAAGCGGTAGCTCCTGGCAACTGACCCGCAGTAGTGGTCGAAAATCTCCCCGAAACGGGCTATTTTCAGCCACTACTGCGGGTCAGTTTGTTTAATCACCCACACCGGCGCCCCGTTCCGCTTGTGGCACCTCGTTGACGGGGCGCCCCCAGCGGAACGGGGCGCGGACCTCATGCCACTGGGCGGCGCTGCGGATGGAGGCAAAAGCCCGCCGCCGGGCGCAAAAAAGCGGGGCCAACCATCGTCATGATGGCCGGCCCCGCTTTGTGTGCCCCGCAGCTGCGTCCCGAGATGCGGGAGCAAAACAACTTAGTGCTTGGCAGCTTCAGCTGTTGCGGTGTCAGTCGGTGCTGCGCTGGAAACGTCCGACGGTGAAGCGGTGGTGGCCGGCGTCGGCAACAAGTTCTTGTATTCGGCCAAGGTGCCATCCAGAACTGGAACCTGCAAAGTGGCAGTTTCCGTGGCTCCGCCGGACTGGCGCAGTTCAAGCGTTTCCATGGCGCCCGGGGGCTGGGCCATGGTGCTGAGAATAGCCTTGTCGCCGACGGTGTCCAGGACCAAGGGCGTGCCGGGCTTAACAGTGACTTCAGTCTGGGAGCCCTGCGCGCCGCTGATCGTCAAGGTGATGTCGGCGGCAGACTGGTTGTAGAACGTGCCAATGAGGCGCCCGGGGCTGCCAGCAGCCTCGGAGACAATCAGTACGTTGCGCAGCTCCAGCTGACCCATGTTCTTGCGAACTCCATCAGATGCGGAGTAAACCAAGGTGGTGCTTTGCTGGTTGATGGCTGAGCAACCGGTGAAGGCCAGGGCGCCAACGCCGATGGCTGCAATCAGGCTCAAGCGTTGCAATCGTTTGGTACCGCGGATGCCGGCAGCGATTCTCACGTCAATAACTCCTCATGGAAAAGACAAAATATCTTTGCTCAGCTTATCCGCAAATGGGTCCAATGTGCGCTTCCGGCACTGTTTGAGGACTTTGGCGCCCATGGGCCCAATCACTGACTGCATCTTCTCACCGCTTAGTCAAGGGGTCAGCAATTCTCCAATTGTTGGAACAATTGCGCGGTCAGCGTAGCGCTGGCAGTCCCTGACCTGCGGAAACTCAAGGGAGCGGCTAGTTAACCGTGGTAAACTAGGACTATTGGAAAGGGAGAATCCACATGCTTTTTGAGGTCGGCGAGACAGTAGTTTACCCACACCATGGTGCGGCAAAGATCGAAGAGATCAAGATGCGCACCATCCGCGGTGAAGAGAAGATGTATCTCAAGCTCAAGGTTGCCCAGGGGGATCTGACCATTGAGGTCCCTGCTGAGAACGTAGACCTTGTTGGGGTTCGTGATGTTGTAGGCAAGGAAGGGCTGGAGCACGTTTTCGAAGTGCTTCGTGCGGAGTTTACGGAGGAGCCCACCAACTGGTCTCGCCGTTACAAGGCAAACCTGGAAAAGCTTGCCTCAGGTGACGTTATCAAGGTCGCAGAAGTTGTGCGCGATCTGTGGCGTCGTGACCATGACCGCGGCCTGTCCGCTGGCGAGAAGCGTATGCTCGCCAAGGCGCGTCAGATTCTGATCTCCGAGCTTGCCTTGGCGGAAAAGACTGACGAAGACAAGGCCGCCGAAGTCCTTGACGAAGTTCTGGCTTCATAGTTTTTGATTCTTGTAACAAAAAACCCCTGCCTAGTGCGGGGGTTTTTTGCGTCACGGGGTGGTTTGGGCGCCTTCGCCGCTAATGTAGAGGCTATGACTGAGGTGAAAGATGGCTCGTGTGCGGTAGTAATAGTTGCAGCTGGTTCTGGGCAGCGTTTGGGTTACGGAGTTCCAAAAGCGCGGGTTCCCCTCGGAGCTGACCCAATGCTCGTCCATGCCGTGAGGGGAGTGCTCAAGGCTAAAGTGGCAGCCCAAATTTGTGTGGCCATTCCGGCACAGGATGCTCAATTGGTGGATATTTGTCAGCAGCTGAGCAACGAGGCCCAAGCCGCGGGAGTGCTCTTTAGCGTGGTCGACGGCGGCGCGCAGCGCTCCGAGTCGGTGTACGCGGCGCTGGCGCACATTGCCACGGGTATCACCACGGTGATGATTCACGACGCCGCCCGGCCCCTGACGCCGTCGGGCGTTTTCAACCGCGTCGCCGCAGCGTTGCGTGACGGTGCCAAGGCAGTCATCCCGGCCCTGGCCGTGGTTGACACCATCAAAACTGTTATTCCGGCAACCCTGCCAGCCACGGGTGCTGGCGTGGAACAGGTGGTGGGTACTCCCGCGCGCAGCCAGCTGCGGGCCGTCCAGACGCCGCAGGGATTTGAGCTGGAAACCTTGCGCCGGGCCTACGCCCACGCCCTGACCCTGGACGATCAGACCGCAGCCCAGATCACTGACGATGCCATGCTGGTGGAAGCTCTGGGTGAGCAAGTGTTTGTCGTGCAGGGCTCCACCCACAGCCTGAAAATCACTTCACCCACTGATTTGCTCCTCGCCGAAGCAATGTTGGAGGGGCCTCTGCGCCCCCGCTGGGTGGAAGGATAAATCGCATGATTTTGCCACGAACAGGCATCGGCGTGGACATCCACGCCTTCGCACCCGAGGACAGTCCCGCCCCGCTGTGGCTTGCCGGGCTTTTCTGGGAAGGTGAGCGCGGGCTCAGTGGCCATTCCGACGGCGACGCCGTGGCCCATGCAGCGGCCGACGCCCTGTTTTCCGCCGCCGGAGTAGGCGATCTGGGCACCCACTTTGGCACCGACAGGCCCGAATACAAGGGTGCGAGCGGGGTGACACTTTTGGTCGAAGCCGCCCGGATCGTGCGGGCTGCTGGTTTTGAGATTGGCAATGTTGCCGTGCAATTTGTGGGCAACAGGCCAATATTTTCCCCGCGACGGCAGGAGGCCGAGGCTGTTTTGAGCGCAGCCGCCGGAGCCCCCGTCTCGGTCAGCGCCACCACCTCGGACAAACTGGGTTTTCCCGGCCGTGGCGAAGGCATCACAGCCATCGCGACAGCCCTTGTCATCCAAAACGCCCCCGCATCTGCGCCTGAAAGGTAATCTAGAGCCGTGACCTTGCGCTTTTATGATTCCGCCACAGCTTCCGTCCGGGACTTTGTCCCCCTCACCGAGGGGCGGGCTTCGGTTTACTATTGCGGCGCCACTGTGCAAGGCGAGCCGCACATTGGCCACGTCCGGTCTGCGCTGGCCTTCGACCAGCTGACCCGCTGGCTGCAGGCCAAGGGGCTGGAAGTCACCGTTGTGCGCAACGTGACTGACATTGATGACAAAATCCTGGTCAAGGCCGTGGAGAACAATGAGCCGTGGTGGGCCCTGGCGTACAGATTTGAACAGGCCTTCGAGGACGCCTACGACGCTCTGGGCATCCTCAAGCCCACCTACGAGCCCCGCGCCACGGGCCACATCCCGGAAATGCACGCCCTGATTTCCTTGTTGATTGAGCGCGGCCATGCCTACCCGGCGCTGGATGACTCCAGTGACGTGTACTTTAATGTCCGGTCATGGAAGCAGTACGGGTCACTCACCCGGCAGAACATTGACGACATGCAGGCAGCGCCCGACGCCGATCCTCGCGGCAAGAAGGACGCCCGCGACTTCGCGCTGTGGAAGGGTTCCAAGCCCGGCGAGCCGGAAACCGCCAGCTGGGCATCGCCCTGGGGTGCCGGCCGCCCCGGCTGGCATTTGGAATGCTCCGCCATGGTGACCAAGTACCTCGGCACCGAGTTCGACATTCACGGCGGCGGCTTGGACCTGCGGTTCCCGCACCACGAAAACGAGATGGCCCAGTCGCAGGCTGCCGGCCACGGCTTCGCCAATTTTTGGATGCACAACGGCATGGTCACCTTTGAGGGTGAAAAAATGTCCAAGTCCATCGGCAACACCATCAACCCACGGGAAATGCTCCAAATCGCCCGCCCCCTGGTGGTCCGCTATTACCTGGGCCAGGCCCACTACCGCTCGGTGCTGGACTACCGGCCCGGGTCACTCACGGAGGCCGCGGCCGCCGTCGAACGCATTGAAACCTTCGTCAACGCTGCGGTTTCCCAAGCACACTCGAACGGCAAAGTCAGTGATACCGGCAACCTTCCGGACGCCTTCACGGCCGCCATGGACGACGACCTGAACATCCCCGCAGCCTTGGCTGTGCTGCACGAGACTGTGCGCGCGGGCAACACAGCGCTGGCCAAGAAGGACATTGAAGCAACTGGCGTTGCGCTGGAAGCTGTCGTTTCCATGACCGACGCCCTGGGGATCAATCCCCTGGACGAGCAGTGGGCCAGGGGTGGCGATGCCACAGCAGAACTGGCTGCCTTGGATGTTTTGGTCAAGGCCCAGTTGGAGGCGCGCGCGCAGGCCCGGACCGAGAAGAACTGGGCCGAATCGGACAAGATCAGGGACGTCTTGGCTGCTGCCGGCATCGACATTGCCGACTCCGCCAACGGTTCCACCTGGTCCCTGCGGCGGTAATGCCGGACCCATAGCCATCACTGATCCTCGAGCACGGCCACGTGAGAATGGGCACTTTTTTGGCTGACTTTCACCAAAATCGCGTGCAGGCCGTAAACTAATAGCTACGGGTTTCACTTTCCCGTTATCTCGTGTGCCTAAAATGTGCGCGCGTACAGGTATGTTTGACGACTTTGGGGCCTTGGCATCACGGGCGCCGCACCAATCGTAAGGGTTTTACCATGGCCAACACTTCCCGCTCCGGCGCAGTCCGCAAGCTCAAGAAGGGCCCCGTCAAGGGCACCGGCGGACTCGGTCGCAAGGCACTCGAGGGCAAGGGTCCCACTCCCAAGGCGTCAGAGCGCACCTATCACAAGGCGTTCAAGAACCAGGAGCTGGCTGAGCGTTCGGCCGCCAAGCACGCTGGAACTTCCCAGTCAGCCCGCCGCAACAGCGGCCCCAAGGGCAAGGCCATGGAGGAACTCGTTACGGGCCGCAACTCCGTGGTTGAGGCGCTGCGCGCAGGCATCCCGGCGAAGGTGCTGTACGTTGCTGTCCGCGTTGACATGGACGAGCGCGTGCGTGAATCCATCAAGCTGGCGGCAGAACGCGGCATCCCGCTGCTGGAAGCACAGAAGCCCGAACTGGATCGCCTCACTGAAGACGCCATCCACCAGGGCCTGGTTTTGCAGATCCCCCCGTACGAGTACGAAGACGCCGTTGACACGGCCGGCGAGATCATGGCCAAGTGGAAAAAAGGCCACATTGCCAATGCTCCGCTCATCGTTGCTCTTGACGGAATCACTGACACCCGCAACCTCGGTGCCATCATCCGCAGCGTTTCAGCATTCTCCGGCCATGCAGTGATCGTTCCCGAACGCCGCAGCGCTGGCGTCACCGCTGCGGCGTGGAAGACCAGTGCCGGTGCAGCAGTGCGCGTTCCGGTTGCCAAGGCCCCTAACCTGAACCGCGCCATCGGTGCGTTCCAGAAGATGGGCTACTTTGTGCTGGGGCTCGACGGCGACGGTGACATTTCGCTGCCCGACCTCACCTTGGCCCAGGAGCCTGTGTGCATTGTGGTTGGTTCCGAAGGCAAGGGCCTGTCCCGCTTGGTTCGCGAAAACTGCGACCAGATTGTCTCCATCCCGATCGATTCAGCCATGGAATCGCTAAACGCCTCCATGGCTGTAGGCATCAGCCTCTACGAGATCTCAAGGCAACGAGCGGCCAAGGCCTAATCATGCCCGAAACAGTCGTGGAGGCCATCGGGACTCTGGGTGCTGCTTTGTCGCGCCATTCCCAACTGGGAGTGAGCGCTGTGAAGGGTGCCCAGAGCTCGGTAGCCAACGTGGCGGTCTATTCCCCTGCCAACAGCAACGTGGTGCTTTGCTATCAGCCACCGGGCGAGGCATGGAAGGCTGTCCTGCTGCCGGACAAGACCGACGGCGTGCATCACGCCCTGGTGCCCGACATGCCCGTGGGAAGCCGCTACGGCTTCTACGTTGACCATGCGGCAACCAAAGAGGAGATGCTCCTCATAGACCCGGATGCCGTGCAGTTATTGCTGGATCCCTACGGCCGCTACATTCATGAGGAAGTCAACGCGGCGGGCGAAACCAAGTACATGTCGGTGCGCATGGACGACGAATTTGACTGGGGCACAGTCGCCCGTCCGCACACCCCGTGGCGGGAAACAATTTTTTACGAAGCACATGTGCGCGGCCAGACAATGTTGCACCCGGATGTGCCCGAGGAAATTCGCGGAACTTATGCCGGCATGGCGCATCCCGCCATGATCAAGCACCTGCTGAGCCTTGGCGTGACAGCCGTGGAGCTTTTGCCGGTCCATTTCCACATTGATGAGCCGCACCTGCACGGAACAGGCATGAGCAATTACTGGGGTTACAACACCCTTGGATTCTTTGCCCCGCATGTGGGATATGCCAGCGCTGCCGCGCGCGAATCCGGCCCGGCAGCCGTTCAGGATGAGCTCAAGGGCATGATCAAGCTGCTGCACATGGCGGGCATTGAGGTCATCTTGGATGTTGTGTACAACCACACAGCCGAGGGTGGCCAGGGTGGACCCAACTACAGCTGGCGTGGACTGGCTGAAGAGCAGTACTACCGCATGCGTGACGGCAGTTACTACGACACCACGGGCTGCGGCAACACCTTGAATTTCGCCAACCCCCATGTCATCAAGATGGCCATGGATTCGCTGCGGTACTGGGTGGAGGAGTTCCATATTGATGGGTTCCGCTTTGATCTGGCCGTGTCCTTGGCGCGCAATGGCGGGCATGAGTTCACCAACCAGCACCCGTTCCTGCTCGCGGCGAGCACCGACGGCGTGCTCTCATCCACCAAGCTCATTTCCGAGCCTTGGGATGTTGGCTACGGTGGCTGGCAGACAGGCAATTTCCCCACCGGCTGGGCGGATTGGAATGATTCGTTCCGCGACCAGGTCCGTGAAGTGTGGCTGACTGACAGGGCTGCCATGTTGGCGGGCTACCACCACAACGGACTGGCCACTTTCGGCGATGCCCTGGGCGGATCGGCCAAGATTTTTGCCGGTTCAGGCCGCGGGCAGCTGGCCTCGATCAACCTGATCACGGCACACGACGGGTTTACCCTGGCTGACTTGACTGCTTACAACCACAAGCACAATCTGGACAATCAGGAAGACAACCGCGACGGCACCAGCAACAACCGCAGCTGGAACCACGGTGTTGAGGGGATCACCAACAACCCCACCACGTTGGCGCAGCGGGCCAAAACCTCGCGCAATCTCATGGCTACCATGCTGCTGGCATTGGGTGTGCCCATGATTACTGCCGGCGATGAGTTGGGGCGCAGCCAGGGCGGCAATAACAACGTCTACTGCCAGGACAATGAGATCTCCTGGGTTGACTGGTCCATGGATGATGAGGCCAAGACCATGCTGGCCGCCACGATCCGGCTGGCGCAGATCCGCAAGGACTTCCTGGCGCTGCAGCCCAGCACCTATCCCACTCGCGGGGGGCAGTCCTTCATTCACTGGTTTGGCGCCGACGGGCAGCCCATGACGGCTGATCGGTGGAAGAACCCGCACGAACGCGTTCTGACCATGTTGATGGGTTCCCCCGAAGGCACTGTTGACGGCTTGGTGATCTTCAATACGGGCGTCACCGATGAAGACGTCATCCTGCCAGCCAATCCGCGCTTTAGCGAGGCAGGGGCAGACGCTGGGGCTGATACTGAAACGGTTGACGCTCAGGCGACGGAGCAGGATGTTGTGGAAACTTCAGGGCCTCGCCCATACATGTTGCGGATGACTACCGAGCTTCCCACACGCACCGACGACGGCGAACCTTCCTTTCGGCTGCCCCGGACCATTGAGCCCGTTCCGGCAGGTGCCGCGGTGCGCGCGAACGCCAACACCGTTCAGATCTACCGCAACGACCTGACCCCGTTGTAGCCGCCATCAAGACCAACTGGCCCGCAGAAAACGCCGAAAAATAACGGTTTTACCGTGATTTTCGGCGTTTTCTGCGGGCCAGTTGTTTGGCGGTCCGATCAGGCGGTGGTGATCAGTCCCAGCTCGGCCGGATTGGCCAGTGCTCCGTGCTTGGGCAGGATCTGCACGCCGTAGCCAAAGTTCCCTGAGCGGTCAATGACGAGCTCGGTGGTGAATTGGTAGCGGCCGGGGCCGTACTCCTGCACCGAGTCCAGGGACAGGCTGCGCGTTGCCGTAAGCTCGTCGGAATCGCTGGCCGTCCCATAGACCACCGTGACGTTGACGTCCTCGGGGCGTAGCTGCCCCAGAGTGATGTGGGCGCGGACCTGCAATGATTCCCCAATTTGCGGTTCGTCGTTGAGGCCGTTTGACTCCACATGCTCAATGTGGACACCACCCCAGGCGGGCCGGACATTGTCTATCCAGGCCGCGAATTCCTTCGTGGCGGCGTAGTCGTTGGCCCTGGCCAGGCGGCCGGCCTCCGCAGCCGGCTGGTACAAACGCTGTACGTACTCTGCCACCATGCGGTTGGCGGACACTGCCGGGCCAAGGTGCGCCAGGGTGTGCTTGATCATGGAAATCCAATGGGCTGGCAAGGCGCCATCGTGTGGCTGCGACGGTCCTGCGGCGCCGGCATCCATGGTCACCACTTCACCGTAGAAGCGAGGGGCCACTTGAGTTTCCAGCAATTCGTACAAGGCACCAGCCTCAATGTCGTCGCGTTCCTCTTCGCTGGTGCCGGTATTTGCTGTGGGGATCGCCCAGCCGTTTTCGCCGTCGTACAGTTCATCCCACCAGCCATCCATGACGGACAGGTTCAACGAACCGTTGATGGCGGCCTTCATGCCCGAGGTGCCACAGGCTTCCAACGGCCGCAGCGGGTTGTTCAGCCAAACATCGCAGCCGGGGAAAAGCGTCCTGGCCATTGCGATGTCGTAATTGGGCAAGAACACAATCCGGTGGCGCACCTCCGGGTCATCCGTGAACTGCACCAGGTCCTGAATCATTTTCTTGCCCGCGTCGTCCGCGGGGTGGGACTTGCCGGCAATAATGATTTGGATGGGATGCTCAGGGTGCAGCAACAGGGCCTTGAGGCGGGCGGGATCACGCAGCATCAAGGTCAGGCGCTTGTAGGTGGGGACGCGGCGGGCAAAGCCAATGGTCAGCACGTCCGGGTCCAGGGCACTGTCCGTCCAGGCGAGCTGGGCGTCGGCGGCCCCGCGCTTCTTCCACGACGCCCGCAATCTACGCCGGGCATCGCTGACAAGGGCGGCGCGGAGGCGGCGGCGCATGGCCCACACTTCCTCATCGGTGACGTCATACACCTTGGACCAGTCGGGGCCGTCCAGCACTTCGGCGCCAAAACGCTCCCGGGCCAGCTCGGCCAGCGCCGGGTCCACCCAGGTGGGCACATGCACGCCGTTGGTGACGGAGGTGATGGGGATGTCCTCATGGTCAAAGCCCGGCCACAGCCCGGAGAACATGCCGCGGGAGACAACTCCGTGCAGTTTGGCCACACCATTGGCGCGTTGGGCCAGGCGCAGACCCATGACGGCCATGTTGAACACGTCGGAGTCGCCGCCGTCGTAATTCTCCGCACCCAGCGCCAGGATCTGGTGCACAGGCACGCCGGGAGCCAGTTTGCCGGCGAAGAAGTGCTCAATCATGCTGCGCGGGAACCTGTCGATTCCGGCAGGAACCGGGGTGTGGGTGGTGAAAACTGTGGAGGCGCGTCCAGCCGCCAAGGCTTCGCTCCACGACAGCGGGTGTTCGGTGAGGGCCGGGTCCATGAGTTCGCGGATCCGCTCAATGCCCAGGAAGCCGGCATGGCCCTCGTTGGTGTGGAAAACTTCCGGCGCCGCTGTGCCCGTTAGGCGCGCATAAACCCGCAGGGCCTTGACCCCGCCCATGCCCAGGAGCAGTTCCTGGGTCAATCGGTGGTCACCGCCACCGCCGTACAGCCTGTCAGTGACCCCGCGGGCGGCGTCGTCGTTTTCGGCAACGTTGGAGTCCAGGAGCAGCAGGGGCACCCGGCCCACGTCCGCACGCCAAATATGGGCGTGCAGTGTCCGGTTGTCAGGCAGCGGGAGCGAAATAAGGACGGGTGCGCCGTCGTCCTCGCGCAACAGGGTCAGGGGCAAGGCGTCGGGGTCCAGCAAGGGGTAGGTTTCCTGCTGCCACGCATCCTTGGACAATGACTGCTTGAAATAGCCGGCCTGGTACAAGAGTCCGACGCCGATCAAGGGGACCCCCAGGTCGGAGGCCGATTTCAGGTGGTCACCTGCCAAGATACCCAGGCCGCCTGAATACTGGGGCAGGACGTCGGCAATGCCAAATTCGGGGGAGAAGTAGGCGATGCTTTGGGGGGCCTCCGCGCCCAGCTCCTGATACCAGCGGGGTTCGTTGAGGTAACAGTCCAGGCTGGCCTGCGCACTGTCCACCCGGGCCACCACATCAGGGTCGTGGGCCAGCAGCTGCAACTGTTCACGGGACAGCGCCGAGAGCATGGACAGGGGATCGAATCGTGATTTTTCCCAAAGCTCGGGATTGAGCGATTCAAACAAATTGCGTGTGGGCAGGTGCCACGACCAGCGAAGATTGGTTGCCAGAGACGTTAGCGCAGAAATCTGCGCAGGGACTGTCGTGCGAACTGTGAATCTGCGAATTGCCTTCATGCCGGTCACAGTAACCCATGAACATGACACTAATATTGCTTGGGCGGTTTATTACCTACTTCATTACGCAGACCGGCCGTTTCAAGACGAACTTTGACCCGCTCGTGACGGGCCAACACACTCAAATGCGGATGGCCTTCGCAATCTGGCGGGGGAGTCGCTAACGTCTAGTTTGTGAGTACTTCCAAGCTTTCGCGAAATATGCCAGCCGCCACCTCAAAAATTGGCGCTGCCAAGCAGGTGCCCGAAAAGCTCAACCCTGCCGAGGGGCTGCGTTTTGGTCGAATCCCCATCACCAACGTCCAGCCCGTGCTTGAAGGTGGCAAATTCGCCGCCAAGGGTGTTCGTGGTGCCGATGTGCTTGTCAGTGCAGTGGTTTTCCGTGAAGGCCATGACGTGCTGGGTGCCACGGCCGTTCTGATTGCTCCCGACGGGACAGTGGCCCAGCGCAGCAAACTCACGCCGCGCGGTAAGGGCAGCGATGCTTGGGAAGGCGTGATCACCCCGGGTTTTGAGGGTGACTGGACGTTCCTTGTTGAAGGGTGGACGGACCTGTACGCCACCTGGGCGCACAATGCTCAGGTAAAAATCAACGCCGACGTCGATGTGGACGTCATGCTGGCCGAAGGCGCCCAGCTGCTGGGCAAGGCTGCCCAGGAAGCTCCCGGTGCCGCAGAGGCGACGGTGTTCAAGCATGCGGCACACATGTTGGCGGATGCGTCCTTGAACGTCAATGACCGCTTGGCCGCCGGGACCGGCGCGGCCGTGCGTGCCGCCGTCGAGCATTTCCCGCTGCGAGATCTGGTGACCAGCAGTGAGGCGTACCCCCTGAAAGTGGAACGCGATGCTGCCGGCCGTGGTGCCTGGTACGAATTCTTCCCGCGGTCAGAGGGCGCCGCACGCCACCCGGAGACCGGCGAGTGGACCAGCGGCAATTTCCAAACTGCCACCCATCGGCTGCCGGCAGTTGCCGCCATGGGCTTTGACGTCCTGTACCTGCCGCCCATCCACCCCATCGGTTTCGTCAACCGCAAGGGCCCCAACAACACGTTGACGGCAGGCCCCGGGGATCCGGGGTCACCGTGGGCCATTGGTTCTGCGGCGGGCGGGCACGACGCCATCCACCCGGATTTGGGCACCTTCGACGATTTTGACGCCTTTGTGGCTGCGGCCAACGAGCTGGAGCTGGAAATCGCGCTGGATTTGGCGCTGCAGTGCGCGCCGGACCACCCCTGGGCCACCGAGCACCCGGAATGGTTCACCACTCGAGTGGACGGCACCATTGCGTATGCGGAAAACCCGCCCAAAAAGTACCAGGACATCTATCCGCTGAACTTTGACAATGACCCGGCGGGGCTTTCCCACGAGATCCTGCGCATCGTGCGGCTGTGGATTGACCATGGCGTGCGCATTTTCCGCGTGGACAACCCCCACACCAAGCCCGTGTGGTTTTGGGAGTGGCTCATTGGCAAGATCAATGCCGAGCGTCCCGACGTGGTTTTCCTGGCCGAGGCCTTTACCCGCCCGGCCATGATGGCGGCGCTGGGGCGGGCCGGATTCCAGCAGTCCTACAGCTACTTCACCTGGCGCAACACCAAGGAGGAGCTGGAGGAGTACCTGGTCCACGTCAGCCGCGAGTCGGCCGGCTATTTCCGGCCCAACTTCTTTGTCAACACCCCGGACATTCTCACCGAGTACCTGCAGTTCGGCGGGCCGGCGGCGTTTAAGATCCGCGCCATTCTGGCCGCCTTGGGCAGCCCCTTGTGGGGCATGTATGCCGGCTACGAGTTGTTCGAACACGTGGCCCGGCCCGGTTCTGAAGAGAACATTGACAATGAGAAGTACGAGTACAAGGACCGTGACTTCGCCAAAGCGGAGGCGCACGGCAAGTCACTGGCCCCATTTGTCACCAAGCTCAACAGCATCCGCCGGGCGCACCCAGCCTTGCTGGATCTGCAAAATCTCACCCTGCATGAAAGTTCGGATGATGCCACGCTGGTGTTCAGCAAGCACAAGCACATCGCTGCCACGGACGGGGCCCCCGCCCGCAAGGACACCATCATTGTGGTGATCAACGTTGACCCGCACAGCATGCGCGAAGGCGCGGTGACCTTGAACCTTGACGCCTTGGGTCTGGACGGGCTTGCCCCTGACGGGACCTTCATTGTGGATGAGCTCATCACAGGTGCCACCTGGAACTGGGGCAAGAAGAACTACTTCCGCTTGGACGCCCACCTGGAACCCGCCCACATCCTGCACATCCGGCGGTGAGTCATGGCCTTCACGCATACCAATAGTGCCCAGCAGTTCAATGTGAACGCGCCCGGATTGGCCCATGACAGGCATTGGTACCGTAAGGCTGTTTTCTATGAAGTGCTGGTGCAAAGTTTCGCTGACGCCAACGGTGACGGCTCGGGCGATTTCTCCGGGCTGATCTCCCGGCTGGACTACCTTCAGTGGCTGGGGATCGACTGCCTGTGGTTGCCGCCGTTCTTTGATTCCCCCCTGCTCGACGGCGGCTACGACGTCCGTGATTTCACCTCCATCATGGAAAGCTACGGCACCATCTCGGACTTCAAGTCCTTGGTGACCCAGGCCCATGAGCGGGGCATGCGGATCATCATTGACTTGCCGCTGAATCACACTTCTGACCAGCACCCGTGGTTCAAGGCTTCACGGGAGGACCCCACGGGGCCGTTTGGCGATTTCTACATGTGGAGCGACACCACGGAGCTGTACCAGGATGCCCGGGTCATCTTCGTTGACACTGAGGAGTCCAACTGGACCTTTGATCCCGTCCGGCGCCAGTTCTTTTGGCACAGGTTCTTCAGCCACCAACCCGATCTGAACTATGAGAACCCCACCGTGCGGGAAGCTATTTTCGATGTGGTGAAGTTTTGGCTGGCTCAGGGCATTGACGGGTTCCGTGCCGACGCCATTCCTTATCTTTATGCCGAGGACGGCACCAATTGCGAGAACTTGCCGGCCACGCACCTGTTCCTGCAGGATTTGCGCGCCATGGTGGATGCCGAGTTCCCCGGCCGGGTCATCATTGCCGAGGCAAACCAGATGCCCCACGAGGTGGTGGATTACTTTGGCACGGCGGAGAATCCCGAATGCCACATGGCGTTCCATTTCCCCATCATGCCCCGGCTCTACTATGCACTGCGTGATCAAAAGGCCGCGCCGATTATTGAAACCATGGCGAACACCCCTGCCATTCCCCAAGGCGCCCAGTGGGGGACGTTCCTGCGCAACCATGACGAGCTCACCTTGGAGATGGTGACTCCCTCGGAACGCGAGGCAATGCTGGGCTGGTATGCCCCGGATTCGCGGATGCGCGCCAATATTGGGATACGACGCCGGTTGGCACCTTTGCTGGACAACTCCCGGGCGGAGATTGAGCTGATCAACGCGCTGTTGCTGGCCCTGCCCGGCAGCCCCTTCCTGTATTACGGGGACGAGATAGGCATGGGCGACAACATCTGGCTCGACGACAGGGACGCCTCGCGAACGCCCATGCAGTGGAATCCAGACCGCAACGCGGGTTTTTCAAATGTTGATCCGGGCAAGTTGTTCCTGCCTGTAGTGCAGTCGTTGGTGTATCACTACAACCACGTCAATGTTGAGGCGCAGATGGCGCACTCCAGTTCGCTGCTGCACTGGAACAAGAAGATTCTGGCTGTGCGCAAGGCCCATGCGGCCTTTGGTTTGGGCGGCTACGAGAATGTGACCACCTCGCACGAGGCTGTTTTGGCATTCCTGCGGGTGCTGCCCGTGGGTAACGCTGAGGGGGAGCGGCCCGAATCGATCCTGTGCGTCTTCAACCTGTCCCAACATCCCGCCGCCACCACCTTGCACATGCCCGAGCTGGCCGGCCGCGGGCTGCGTGAAGTGTTTGGGGAGTCGATTTTTCCGGGAATTGACGACGACGGCCGCCTCACCGTGACCCTGGGCTCCTATGACTTCTTCTGGCTGCGCATCCGTTCACAGGCCTCCAACGTCCAATCCGACCAAACGCAGGCGCTGCCCATCATCGACGGATCGGTGTACGGGTACTGATGACCGCCACACTCATTGACCTGCTGGCCGCCTGGCTGCCGGCCCAGCGCTGGTACCCGCGCAAGGGCGCCGCCGGACGGGGGGCCCAGCTGAGCATTGCTGACTCCTTTGAACTGCCGTCGTTGGACTCTTGTGTATCTCTGCACGTGCTCTTGGTTGAGGTGGCATTCCCCGGACGTGACATCGCCTCCGGTACGCAACAGGCCCCGTACGACGCCGGAGCCAGCCTGACGCTGCACGTCCCCTTGAGCTTCCACCGTAATAGCACAACCGCGCTAACTAACGGCTCTGACGTTTCCCAGGTTGTGGGTTCCGGAGTTGCGCTGCCGCCGGAGTCGGCGCTGTTGGGAACAGTAGCTGCCGGCACAGGGCCTGGGCGTCAATGGCCAGGTGGGCGGGTCTATGACGGGCTTGCGGACCCGGCTTTCATGCGGGCTTGGCTTGTGCAGTTGAATCGCGGGGAGCTTGCACCGGCCCAAGGTGCCCAGCGCCTGCGCGTCTGGCGGAACCCGGAGCTTGTCACCCTTGCTGCAGAGGCAGCCACCCATGTCCGGGTGGTGACCAGTGAGCAGTCCAATAGCTCTGTCATTTTTCAGCTCGGTGAGCGGCAACTCATTGCCAAATTCTTCCGGGTTCTCCATCCCGGCAAGCATCCCGAAGTGGAAATCGGGGAGGCCTTTGCCAGCCTGGCCACTGACGGCCAAGAATTCAGCGTCCCAGCCCTTCAGGCGGCGGTGAGTTACGGGACCGGCAGCGTGGCACTCTTTGTGATTCATGACTTTGTCCCCGATGCCCTGGACGGGTGGAGACTTGCCCTTGACTCCGCCGGGGATGGCGCCGATTTTTCCGCCAACGCCCATGCCATAGGTGATGCCCTGGCCCGGGTTCACAGCGGATTGCGCCAGGGCCTCGGCGAGCACCGCCTGGATGCCGCCGAGATTTCTGCGTTTACCGAGGCGCTGGGCACCCGGCTCAACGACGCATGGAACCTGGTGCGCTCCGCCGTCGGACCATATGATGTGCAGATTCGCAATATTTTAGCGCAGCTGAACCAAATAAAGCAAGTGCCATCAGCGCAGCGCATTCACGGTGACCTGCACCTGGGGCAGCTCCTGCAGCAAGAGTCAAAAGCTGCCCTGGGATGGTACATCCTGGACTTTGAAGGTGAGCCGCTGAGGACGTTGGCTGAGCGTGGCCGCCCGGATGTGACCTTGCGAGACGTGGCAGGAATGCTGCGTTCCTTTGATTATGCAGGGGCGCAAGCTGCGGCAACAGGGACACTGAGCTCTGCGGCCGGCGCGCAATGGGCCCAAAACAGCGGCGAGGCGTTCGTTCAGGGGTATGAAAGCGGTTCCGGGCAAAGAATTGCAATCGACTCGGCACTTTTCGTGGCATTGTGGCTGGATAAGGCGCTGTACGAGGTTGTTTATGAATTACAAAATCGGCCCGACTGGGTATGGGTACCAGTAAAGGCCGTGCGAGATTTGTTTGAATCAAGGGAAAGTGGTGTGGACATGGGACTGAATAAAATGGCCCCTCTGGCAGTCGATGCGGGAATCTTGGCACGAATTGCCGGGGGAACGTACTACGCCCCGCATTCGGTGCTCGGGGCACACTTGGGCGATGACGGATTGGTTACTGTTCGCACGCTGCGGCATTTGGCCGAGTCGGTGCTTGTGGTGACAGGCAGCGGCAAGTACCCCATGACGCATGAACATGGCGGAATTTGGGTGGCAGTTGTACCGGCGCAAGAGGCCGGGCACGTGCCGGACTACCGTCTGGACGTGGCCTATGCCGACGTCGTGCAACGAACCGACGATCCCTACCGGTACCTGCCCACCGTGGGGGAACTGGATCTGCACCTCATTGCCGAGGGCCGTCATGAGACCTTGTGGACAGTGTTGGGCGCGCACGTGCAGCGCTATCACTCGAGCTTGGGCGAAGTGTCTGGCGTGAGCTTTGCCGTATGGGTGCCGGCTGTTCAGGCAGTGCGGGTCATCGGTGAATTTAACGGTTGGGACGGCAGGGCTCACGCCATGCGCAGCCTGGGCACCAGCGGCATCTGGGAATTGTTCATTCCTGACGTGGCGCCGGGGGATTGCTACAAATTCGAGATTCTCACCGAACATGGTGAATGGCTGCAAAAGGCTGATCCCATGGCCTATGGCACGGAGGTTCCCCCGCTGACGGCCTCCCGCGTCGTGGAATCCTCGTATTCATTCAAGGATGGCGATTGGATGGCGCAGCGTGCGCTCACGGATCCGCACAATTCCCCTATGAGCGCCTATGAGGTCCACCTTGGCTCGTGGCGCCCAGGGTTGAACTACCGTGAGCTTGCCAAAGAACTGGTCGAGTATGTTCAGGAGCTTGGTTTCACGCATGTTGAGCTCATGCCCGTGGCAGAGCACCCGTTTGGCGGATCATGGGGTTACCAGGTGACCTCTTACTACGCGCCAACCTCACGGTTTGGCCATCCCGACGATTTCCGGTTCCTTGTCGATTCACTGCACCAGGCTGGCATTGGCGTCATTATGGACTGGGTGCCGGCGCACTTCCCCAAGGACGAATGGGCGTTGGCCAAGTTCAACGGCGGGGCACAGTACGAGCACTCGGACCCCCGTCTCGGTGAACACCCCGACTGGGGAACCTTGATCTTCGACTTCGGTCGCAACGAGGTCCGCAACTTCCTCGTGGCCAATGCTCTGTACTGGTTGGAGGAGTTCCATATTGATGGGCTGCGTGTGGATGCCGTTGCTTCCATGCTGTATTTGGACTACTCCCGCGAAGAAGGCGCCTGGAGCCCCAACCGGCACGGTGGCAGGGAGAATCTGGAAGCCATCAGCTTCCTGCAGGAAATGAATGCAACCGCCTACCGGCGCAATCCAGGCGTTGTCACTATTGCCGAAGAGTCCACTGCCTTCCCCGGGGTGACGGCACCCACCAGCGGGGGTGGCCTTGGGTTCGGCATCAAGTGGAATATGGGGTGGATGCACGACTCCCTTAACTACATGGCCGAAGACCCCGTCAACCGTGGTTGGCACCACAACCAAATCACTTTCTCGCTGGTGTACGCGTTCACGGAGAACTTCTTGCTGCCCATCAGCCATGACGAGGTAGTGCACGGCAAGGGTTCCTTGTTGCGCAAGATGCCGGGGGACAGGTGGCAGCAGCTGGCCAATCTGCGCGCCTACTTGGCGTTCCAATGGGCTCATCCCGGCAAGCAACTGATCTTCATGGGCACAGAGTTCGGGCAGGAATCCGAATGGAGCGAGCAGCATGGCCTTGACTGGTGGCTGGCAGAAAACCCTGCGCACAACGGAATTCAACTTCTGGTTAAAGAGCTGAACCAAAGCTATGCCGGCACTCCCGCCCTGTATGAGTTGGACAATGTCCCCGAAGGATTTACCTGGCTCAATGGGGGGGACAGCGAAAACAATGTAGTTTCTTTCGTTCGCCGCGACAAGGCCGGCAATCCGCTAGTGTGCATTGTCAATTTCTCCGGCGTTGCCTATGAGAACCACCGCGTGGGCCTGCCGGCGGCAGGCCCGTGGCAAGAGGTTCTCAATACCGACCTTGCAGTTTTTGGCGGCTCCGATGTTCGCAACCTGGGGGCGCTGGTGGCTGAGGAAAAACCCTGGGACGGTCAGAACCTCTCAGTCCAGCTCCGGGTGCCACCCCTTGGTGCCCTGTATCTGACCCCTCTGGAAGCCTAGAACTTCAGGCGTCCTTGGAGCACCTACTTGCCGTTTGGTATTCACGGCAAGTAGGTGCTATTGTTAGTACTCCGCTGAACGAACGGTTCGGATCCGGACAAGACCAAAACAACGGCCTGGAAAACAGGCTTAATTGTTTATGTTCAAATATAAATTTGAATTCAGTCGAAATTACGGGTTTGACTTACTGGAATTCATGCGGGTAAGCTTGAAAAGTTGCCTCGGCACTGATCATCGCGGACTGTTTGTTGGTTTGGGTGTGTTGGCTGGGTGTGGTTGTTGTTTGAGAACTCAATAGTGTGCCAAGTTTTATTGATACCAATTTAT